>NZ_CP014571.1:4106316-4422187 GCF_017357425.1 Arthrobacter sp. D5-1
TTCGACTCCGTGTACTCCGTGGACGTGAAGTAAGGATGGCCGTGGAACAGCTCGTAACAGTCAAGCAAGGCATGCAGCCAACCTTCGACGGCGTCAAAGTGGGCGTGGTCAAAATCGGAATCGCCGACGGCGCCCCCGCTATCCAGTTCTGGATCCGCACCGCCGAACAACAGCGCAAGCAGGCCTTCCGCGAAGGGCAATCGGTCACGCTGCCGGGCGCGGGCTTGTTGACCATCACCTCGATTCAGCCCGCCGACGGCAGCACCGCCGCCTCCGCGACCTTAACGTACGACGCCGGTCACGTCACCGATTGACGGGTCGGGCGCCGGAAGGTGAGAGAGCGTCCCACCGAACCACGCGGGACGTGAGAGAGCGTCCCACCCAACCACGCGGGACGTGAGAGAGCGTCGGGCTAGGCTTTCGCGATCGCTTCCTTCAGCGCCCCCAGCACCAGGGTGACCGAGGCGCTGTTCGCGTTCGGTCCCATCATGCCGATGCGCCACACCGTGTCCGCGAATTCCCCCACACCCGAGCCGATTTCCATACTGAAGTTCTCCAGAAGGTAAGCGCGGACGGCAGCCGAGTTGACGCCGTCGGGCACTTTGACCGTGGTCAGGCTCGGCAACCGGGACCCCTCGGCGGCGAACAGTTCGAGTCCCATCTCCTGCAGCCCGTTCTGAAGAGCGGCGCCGGCAGCACGGTGCCGGGCCTGCACCACGTCCAACCCCTCGGCGAGGATCCGGTCCAGAGCAGCTTCGAGCCCGGCGATCATGGTGACGGGCGCTGTGTGGTGATACGTCCGGGCTCCACTGGCCGCTCCGACGTAACCACCAAGCAACCCGATGTCGAGGTACCAGGAGCGCGGATCTTTGACCCGGCGTTCGAAAGCGCGGTCGGACAGAGTGAACGGCGACAGTCCCGGCGGAACGCCCAGGCATTTCTGGGTTCCGGCGTATCCGACGTCGATCCCCCAGTCGTCCGCCAACAGTTCCAATCCGCCGATGGAGGTGACGGCGTCGGTGATCAGCAGGGCATCGCCCTTTCCGGCGCCCAGCGCGGCGATGTCGGAAAGTACACCGACGGATGTCTCAGCATGGACGGCGGCGATGACTTTCGGATGAGGATGCGCTGCGAGGACACGGTCGGCATCTACGGGCTGGCCCCATTCGTGGTCGACCCGGACCACCGTGGCCCCGCACCGCCGTGCGACCTCGCACATCCGCGCCCCAAACAGTCCGTTCACAGCGATAACTGCCACGTCGCCGTCGGACACGGTGTTCACGAAAGCCGCTTCCATCCCGCCGGAACCTGTGGCACTCAACGGGAGTGTCCGCGCATTGGAGGTTCCCCAAACAGTCCGGAGGCCCTCACAAGTGTGGTCAAGCCGTTCGATGAACACCGGATCAAGGTGCCCCAGCACCGGATAGGCCAGGGCGGCCATTGCTTCGGGGTAGCAATTGCCCGGGCCGGGACCGAACAGGAACCTGGACGTCAGAATGTCGGGCATGTGCGAACTCCTTCAGCTGGTTGAGGTCATTCTGCCCCAGCGTGCTGTGCGGAGCGAGCCAACCGCGCCTGACCGCTCGATTTGTACGGAATGAGCCGGTCCGTGCCCCAGAGCGCCAACGCGAGCGCAGCAAAAACCGCGCCCAGGACGCTGGCCCCGGCCCAACCCCAGGCATCGTAGACCGGCGCAACAGCTGCCGCACCCGCTGCGCTTCCCACGGAATAGAACACCATGTAGCTGCCGATAATGCTGCTGGCCGACTCCTCAGCTCCTGCCACGATCAAGGTCTGGCTGCTGACATGAACGGCCTGCACCGCAGCGTCGAGAACGATGATGCCGGCAACGAACCACAACAGCGACCAACCGCCGAGGGACAAAGCCACCCAGGAACCCAGGAGCGCAACGAGGCTCCACGCCGTGACCCGCTGCGCCCACCCACGGTCAGCCGCGGCGCCTGCCCTGGATGCGGCCACCACGCCGATCAGGCCGGCCAACCCAAACAGTCCGATCACGCTCGGCGGCAGATGCCACGCGGGACTGCTGAGCAGCAGGGACATACCGCTCCACAGCACCCCGAAGGACGCGAACAGCAGCATGGTGATCAGCGCCCGCGTACGGAATATGCGATCACGCCGCGTCAGGACCACCACCGATGAGACAGCCCGCCAGTACCCCACTTCTCCCCTCTCGGCCCGGTCTTGGGGCAGAGCGCGAAAAACCGCGACGGCGAGGACCGCACCTGCCACCGCAGCGAGAACGTAGACCGACCGCCATCCCCACAGGTCCGTCAGGCCTCCCGCCAGCGTCCGGGCAAGGATGATGCCACTCACGACGCCGGCCGTGACGGTGCCGATGTTTCCGCCCCTTTGGTCGGGGGTGCTGGAGGCTGCGGTGTACGCCACGATGGTCTGAACCACCGACGAGGCCAATCCAAGGAGCAGGAAGCCGCCCAGGAGGGCCGCCTGTGAATCTGCCAGGGCCACCACGGATCCGCCAAGTGCCGTCGCCGCGATGTGAAGGGTAATGAGCACCCGGCGGTTCATGACATCTCCCAAAGGCACCAAGAGAACCAGCCCCAGAAGGTATCCGGCCTGGGATGCGGCCACAATCCAGCCCACCGCGGACGTTGGAATCCCCAGGTCCGTCCCGATGCGCTCGAGCAGGGGCTGCCCGTAATAGATGTTGGACACCATGAATCCGGCCGCCACAGCGAGCAGGAACAACAAGCGACGGCCAAGTCCTCGGTTGGAATCCTTCAGGTGTGTGCTCACAGCGCCTCCGCAGTTGGTTTCATAATGCAACCATGTGACCTTATGGCAGAATGGTTTCATGTTGCAACCAAGTGAAGGTGGATGGACGGATCCTGAATGCCCCATCGCCAGAGCCGTGGACCTGGTGGGCGACAAATGGACCCTGCTCATCATTCGTGACTCGCTGGACGGAAAACGGCGCTTCACCGAATTCGAGAGATCACTGGGCGTGGCTAAGAACATCCTTTCGGACCGGCTCCGCCTCTTGGTGGAGAGAGGCATCCTGACCAGGATTCCCAACGAACGAGGCACCCGAAGCGAATACGAGCTGACCGATGCGGGGCGCGATCTGTTCACCCTGGTCCTCAGCCTCCGGCAATGGGGCGAGCGCAACGCCTTCACCCAGGGAGAGGAACATTCCGTCCTCATCGATCCCGTCTCGGGTCAGCCCGTCCCGGAGCTGCGGCCAACCAGTGAGGGCGGCAAAATGCTTGGCCCGGAGCAGACGCTGCTGGTCAAAGTGGGCCAACCGCTTCCTCACAACGCGACGTAAACGCGACGTAGCGCAACCTTGTCCGCATGGCACTCCCAGGAACCTCCGGGCAGCAACTGCTAAGGTTGCTCACCAATACTGAGGCCGCCACGGATAGGGGACATGAGTGACGACTGAAGGAAAAGAGGCGCCGGGGCAAGGCGTCCGCGGCGAAGTAAGCCAGGACAGGTTCATCGCCGGGCAGGACCTGACCAACTGGAAATCCCCCGCGGGCCGGACACTTGCCCGGGGCGCCGAAAAGGCCACGTCACTGCTGGGGCCCTACACCGCGCTCATCATCACCTTGATAGTAGGGCTCGCTGCAGCCCTCTCGCTGGCCCTGGTTTTCGGCGAAGTCTACGAGTCCGTGACGGAAGCCGACGGCGTTGCAGGTTTGGACGATCCCGTCCTGGCCGCAGCAAAGAGCGTCCGCTCTCCCGCCCTGGACTCAGCCACCACCGCCTATACGAATATTGGCGGCACCGTGGGCATGCCCATTCTTGCCGTTGGCATCATGATCTTCCTGGCCACCAAGCGGCGATCATGGACACCGGTCATCCTGATGCTTGCTGCCGGGCTGGGCTCACTGGTCATCACCATCTTGGGCAAGCCGATCTTCGGCCGCGCCCGCCCCGACATCGCGGACGCCATTCCTCCCTACGAGCATTCCGCATCCTTCCCCAGCGGCCATTCACTGAACTCCATCGTGATTGCCGGCATCGTGGCCTACCTGATCATCCTGCGGCTCAAGACCTTGCGGGCACGGGTCGTCACCATACTTGTGGCCGGGGTCTTTGCCTTCACCATGGGCCTTAGCCGCGTCTACCTTGGCCACCACTGGCTGACGGATGTGCTGGCAGCCTGGGCTATCGGCGTGGCATGGTTGGCCTTGGTAATCACCGCCCATCGCCTGTACCTGACAGTGCGGACACGGCGCCACAGGACGGTAGTCTCTTGACACCGGGCCGATCACTCGGCTTAACTGAATTACGTATGCTGAAATAACAGTTCCATGATGCGGAAGCTTGAAGCAAAGGCTTCCTCTTGCACCAGCAGGAGTTCCGCATAGCCCACACCATGGATGCCAGCATTTGCACGAGGATGTCACAAGCATGGAGCTTGCAGAATTCAACAGTGTTGACCGGGACGAGGCCATCAGGATCCTGACCCCCTGCCTGGATATCAGCCGCTGGGTGGAGGCCATCGCTGACGCGCGGCCCTTCGCCACCGTCGACGAACTGCTGGGCCACGCCCAGCGCGCCGCCGAACCGTTCACCACCGCCGAGGTGGAGTCAGCCATGGCACACCACCCCCGCATCGGCGAACGCCCCAAGGCCCAGACCACCGAGGCCGCAATGTCGCGTTCGGAGCAGGCCGGAGTGGATCCTGGAGACAGCCACACCACCACCGCCCTGGCTGAGTGCAACCGCGCCTACGAGGAAGAGTTCGGCAGGGTCTTCCTGATCCGTGCCGCCGGCCGCAGCGCCCAGGAGATCCTCAGCACCCTTCAGGAACGCATCACCCACACCCCCGAAGAAGAAGACACAATTGTGGCTGGACAGCTGCGGGAGATCGCATTGTTGCGCCTCTCCGGCTTGGTCAGCGAAGGAGTCAACGCATGAGCGCTTCACAAGTAACCACCCACATCCTGGACACAGGTTCCGGCCGCCCGGCGGCGGGTGTCGCCGTCGTACTTTATGTCCGTGAAGGTGACAACTGGACCCTGGTGGCGAAGGGTGAAACCGACGCCGACGGGCGCATCAAGACCCTCGGACCGGAGCGGATTCCGGGCGGCGCTTACCGGCTGAATTTCGCCACCGGCGCCTACTACGAGGGCCTCGGCACTGAGACGTTCTTCCCTGAAGTGGACCTGAACTTCACAGTTTCCGACGCCGGCGAGCACTATCACGTGCCGCTCCTGCTGAGCCCGTTCGCATTCTCGACGTACCGCGGCAGCTGACCCATTCCCGCCGAGTTCCAGTTAATGCCAATGTTCTTCAAGGACATTGGCATTAACTGTCGAATCGGCGGGGAACGGTACGCTTGAAGGCATGGCTTCAGAGGACACTACCCCCAACTCCGCCCGCCGCGAGATCACGGTCCGCCGGGCACCCAAGTTTGTACCCTTCATGATTTTGGGAGCAGTGGTTGGTGCAATCGTGGCCGCCATCATCGCGTACGGCCGCCAAGCCGACCCCGCTTTCGACGCCGGAACAGTGTTCGGCTTCTTCCTCATCGTTTGTGCGGGCGGCGGCGTCATCCTCTTCTCCATCCTTGCCCTGATCCTGGACCGCATCAGCGTCAAGCGCTCACAGCGCGCCGTGGTTGAGCCCGTTCCGGATTCGGTTCCGGACGAAGGACCAGAGAACGACGACGTCCGCTAAGTCGGGCGCCCGGCCCGCCTCTTCGGAGGGGAGCCAAATGTGAGACACACCGCATTTTCGACGGAACACCCCTGTTCTGCGCCCAATCAAAGGGTCACATAGGCTGCGGGGGAACGTACCACGGCCACAACATGAGACAATCGACCAGTGGCACGTGGCGACGGAAAACTTTCTCATGATCTTCTCCCCGGCGAAAAAGGCCCTCAGGACGCTTGTGGCGTCTTTGGGGTTTGGGCTCCCGGTGAAGAAGTAGCAAAACTCACCTATTACGGGCTGTATGCGCTGCAGCACCGCGGACAAGAATCGGCTGGTATAGCTACCAGTGACGGCAAGCGCATTAATGTCTATAAGGACATGGGCCTTGTGTCCCAGGTCTTCGATGAGACAACCCTGAACACCCTTACCGGGCACTTGGCTGTTGGCCACTGCCGGTACTCCACCACCGGTGCAAGCCACTGGGCCAACGCGCAGCCAACCCTGGGTGCGACAGCAACCGGCACTGTTGCCTTGGCCCACAATGGCAACCTGACCAACACCGCTGAGCTCCGGGAAATGATCCTTGAGCGCAACGACGGCCAGCTGACCGGTGAAATGAAGCAGGGCAACACCTCGGACACCGCGCTGGTGACCGCGCTCCTTGAGGGCGAAGAGGGCAAGACCCTGGAGCAGACTGCACTGGAGCTGCTGCCCAAGATCAAAGGTGGCTTCTGCTTCGTCTTCATGGACGAAGGAACCCTCTACGCAGCCCGCGATACCTACGGCATCCGTCCGCTGTGTCTTGGCCGCCTGGACCGCGGCTGGGTTGTCGCTTCCGAGCAGGCAGGCCTGGCCACTGTTGGTGCGAGCTTCATCCGCGAGATCGAGCCGGGCGAGTTCATTGCCATCGACGAGGACGGCGTCCGTTCGCAGCGCTTTGCCGAGGCAACCCCTGCCGGCTGCGTCTTCGAGTACGTGTACCTCGCCCGTCCGGACGCTGCCATCGCCGGCCGCTCCGTGTACGAGGCACGCGTTGAGATGGGCCGCCAGTTGGCCCGCGAAAACACGCACGAGGCCGACCTCGTCATTCCCGTTCCCGAGTCCGGTACCCCCGCAGCTGTTGGGTACGCCGAACAATCCGGAATCCCCTTTGCCCATGGCTTCGTCAAGAACGCCTACGTGGGCCGCACGTTCATCCAGCCGTCGCAGACCCTGCGCCAGCTGGGTATCCGGCTCAAGCTCAATGCCCTGGAATCCGTGATCCGCGGAAAGCGCATTGTGGTGGTGGACGATTCCATCGTTCGCGGCAACACCCAGCGCGCCATCGTCCGGATGCTCCGGGAAGCCGGTGCCGCCGCGGTGCACGTCAAGATTTCTTCCCCTCCTGTCCAGTGGCCCTGCTTCTACGGCATCGACTTCGCGTCCCGCGCGGAACTGATCGCCAACGGCGCCACCATCGAGGAGATCTCCCAGGCCATCGGCGCTGACTCGCTGGCCTACATCTCCGAGGACGGCATGATCGGCGCTACCCAGCAGCCGCGCGAACGCCTCTGCACGGCCTGCTTCACCGGCAAGTACCCCATCGAGCTGCCGCACGCGGACAAGCTGGGCAAGAACCTGCTGGAACGCACGGACCTGGGCGGCCTGGAACCAGCTGCCCAGTCCGAGTCTGTGGACGATTCCGAGGATCCGGCCGACAAGCCGGGCGCCACGGGTTGCGATCCCGGACCCGACGCCGAATTCGAGAACCTGCTGACCGACGCTGATCGTTTGACCGACGCCGACAAGAAAGAGTCTGTATGAGCTCCGCAACCCCCGCCGCTGGAAGCACCCCGAACAAAACAGGCATCACCTACGCTTCTGCTGGTGTCGACGTTGAAGCGGGCGACCGCGCAGTCGAACTCATGAAGGGCGCCATCAAGGCGACACACAACTCTTCGGTGATTGGCGGCGTCGGCGGTTTCGCTGGCCTGTACGACGTCTCCAAACTGCTCACCTACAAGAAGCCGCTGCTGGCCACGTCCACTGACGGTGTTGGCACCAAGGTAGCCATCGCGCAGGCCATGGACATCCACGACACCATCGGTTTCGACCTGGTGGGCATGGTGGTGGACGACATCGTCGTTGTAGGTGCTGAGCCGCTCTACATGACCGACTACATCGCGTGCGGCAAGGTTGTTCCGGAGCGGATCGCAGACATCGTCCGCGGTATCGCTGCTGCCTGCTCCGTTGCCGGCACCGCCCTGGTGGGTGGCGAAACCGCTGAGCACCCGGGCCTCCTGGGTGAGCACGAGTACGACGTCGCAGGTGCCGCAACCGGCATCGTCGAGGCCGACGCCCTCCTCGGCCCGGACCGTGTCCGCGCCGGTGACGTCGTGATCGGTATGGCCTCCTCGGGCCTGCACTCCAACGGCTACTCACTGGTCCGCCGCGTCATCAACCACGCCGGTTGGGCCCTGGACCGCCAGGTTTCCGAGCTCGGGCGCACCTTGGGCGAAGAACTCCTGGAGCCGACCCGCGTTTACGCAGCTGACTGCCTCGACCTTGCCCGCACCTTCCCCGTTACGGGCGGCGCGGCAGTCCACGGCTTCAGCCACGTCACCGGTGGTGGCCTGGCCGCCAACCTGGCCCGCGTCCTCCCGCAGGGCCTCGTGGCCACGGTTGACCGCAACACCTGGGAACTCCCGGCCATCTTCAAGCTGGTCTCCGAGCTCGGCAACGTGCCGTTGGCCGACCTGGAGCGCACGCTGAACCTCGGCGTGGGCATGGTTGCCATTGTTTCCGCCGAAGCAGCAGACGCTGCAGTGGCCCGCCTCAATGACCGCGGCCTTCCGTCCTGGGTCATGGGCACCGTCTCGGCTGACAGCGACTCGATCGACAAGACCGGCCCGGACTACGTCCAGGGCGCCAAGGGCGTCGACGGCGGCGCCGTCCGTTTGGTGAACGCGTACGCCTAAGAGATATATCGCCTCTTAGAAAGAGCGGCCGGGCAGTCTTGGACTACCGGCCGCTCTTTTGCTCTTCCTAGACCTGGATCAGGCTCAGGATTCCGCCCTGCGGGTCCTGGATGGTGGCCAGCGATCCCATCTCGGGCTTGTCCTCCGGCTCCACGAGGAGCTCTCCCCCGGCTGCGACTGCCGCTTCCACGGCTTTGCGCAGGTCCGCTACACCGAAGTAGATCTGCCAACCAGCCTCGTCGCCTTCATCGGCAGGAACGATACCGGCTACTTCGTCGCCCTTGACCATCAGCGTGCTGTAGCTGCCGCCGTCGTCCTGGGGGTATTCGGTGACCTCATGACCGAAAAGCTGCTGGAAAAACGCGACGGCGGACTGTGGCTCGGGCGTCAACAGTTCAGCCCACGCCAATGCGCCGGGCTCATTGAACAGATGACTTCCCACGTGCGTTCCAGCCTGCCAAACGCCAGTGGTTCCGCCGCCGGGGGGTTCGATGAACGCCAGGACCCCCGTGTCCGCGACAGCCTCGGGACCAAACTGGAGCTTGCCGCCTGCGTGAACGGCGTCGTCGGCAATTTCTTCAGTGTCCGTGGCAGCGAAATAGATGTTCCACTGGCCATGCGTTCCGGCCGCCTCCTGCATGGGGTTCTGCGGCGCGATCACGGCCACCAGTTGATCCTTGACGAAGGCTTGCGCGTAGCTTCGGCCATCAGGAGTGGGAAGGTCCTTGAAACTCCACCCGAAGACCTGGTGATAGAAATCCTTGGCCGCGGCCACGTCCCTGGTCTGAAGGTCAGCCCAGCACGGCTCACCGCTGGCGTAACGTTTCCGTGCCGTCATGCTTCAAGCCCCGTCATGATGCTGAATGCTGCCCCGGCAGGATCCATGAGGACGGCCATGCGACCTACTCCCGGCACGTCGAAGGCCGGGGCTATGACGTGGCTGCCCAACTCAACGGCCTGCCCCAAGGTGGCATCAATGTCCACCACGTTGAAGTAGGTCATCCAGAACGGCGACAACCCCTCAATAGGCAGCTTCAGGGCACCTGCAACCCGTCGTCCCTCCACCAGCAGGCTGGTGTACTCCTGCAGGTCACCGGCAGGTTCAGTTTCGCTGGCGCACCCTGTCACAGCCTCGTAGAACGCTACAGCTTTGGGGACGTCATGTGTTTGCAGCTCATTCCAAATCATGGTGCCCGGTTCATTGACCAGGCCGGATCCCGGGTGATTGCCTGCTTCCCAGAACCCGATCTGGGCTCCGGTGGGATCTGTGGCGAAGAACATACGCCCTGAGCCGTTCGGGACGGAGTCGGGAGGGGAAAGCAGGGTTCCTCCAGCCGCTTCCACGCGCTGCGCCGCTTCATCTGCCGAGTCCACCGCCAGGTAATTTGCCCAGTAGGACGGCATCCCTTCCGGAGCATCGGGCATCTGCTGCATCATGCCCGCGACGTAGCGGCCTTTGAGCTTTGCCATGTAATAGGTCATACCGTTCCCGGCGTCCATGGCATCCAGCTCCCATCCGAAGAGGTCGCTGTAGAACTTCCTGGAAACGTCAATATCGTTGGAGGAAAGGTCCACCCAACATGGTGTCCCCTGCTTGTAGCTGTCAGCCTCCGGCATGGCGTTCCTTTCGATGCACTCGAACCTCCAGCCTACGCAAAAAAGGGCCCTCAGGGTACGCCAATGATTGGCGTGCCCTGAGGGCCCTTTTCAAAAGATATACGGCATCCGAAAATGCGCGTTGACCTTGAAGTACGACGGCGGTGCGCTACTCAGTGCCTACGGCACCTGTTGGTTGCGACAGCTATCCGATCCGGCGGGTGTCAACCTCGTCGTCGTCGTCTTCCGCGTACTTATCCTCATAAGCCGAATAGTCCGGCTCCGGGGGATCGTCGGGGAAGTGGCTCTTGACACGACTGGACGGACCCGTGAGCTCCCGCTCAAGTGCCGAATAGTCAGTGTTCGGGGAGTAGTACTTAATATCCCGAGCCTGCTTGGTAGCTTTTGCCTTTTGACGGCCGCGCCCCATGGCGTGACCCCCTTTTGTACTTGGACCGGAGGTGGTCACCTTGGCTATCGGTGAGGCCCCGGAATGTTTGGTCAATTTGTCGTATGTCTAGATTACATGCTTTCAGGAGTGCCTGCGCGCCACCACAGGCCCGCGCGCCTGCCGACTCAGGCCAAAACCACGGCCAAACACCTCCCCGGAGGCCAAAAATTGGGTAGAGTCTGCCTCAATGCGGCGTCACAGCAGGAAGGCACACTCCGGAAATGAGCCAGGACAACACTCCACCGCGCGATGGTTCACCACGCGAAGGGGACAAGGATGGGGTGCCGCCCGCGCCCAAAAACCCACCGCATGCAGCTGGTGAGCAGCCACCCCGGGTCCCTGGCGATCAGCCACCCGCGGCGGGTGAGCAGCCACCCACAACCCCGTTGACGCCGCCGTCGGGACTTCAGCCGGATCCTGCACCCGAGCTCGACCCTGATTTCGTGCCCGACCCAGGTTCACAGCCGGATCCCGCCCTGCCCCCCAGCGACGGGCAAGCACCTTCTTACGAAATGCCGTATCCGGGGCAGCAGCCTTATCCCGGGCAACAGCCCGATCCGGGTCAACAACCCTATCCAGGTCAAGAGTCGCCTCCAGAACCCCACGGTGATCCAGTCAAGAGGCAAAGATTGGTCATCGGCGGGATCGTAGTGGGCGTACTCGTACTCATTGGTGTGGTGATCTGGGTACTGCTGAATCTGTTGGGAACCCGGCCCGAAGCCGCTGTCACCACCCCGAGCGCCACTGCTACCCCGGGTCCACTCCCCCGTGACGCCAACTCCAAGGACTTCCAGGTGGGCGACTGCTTCGCCGACTTTGATCCCAACGCCAGCGAGGCACGCGCCGTGGCCTGCGATACCGAACACTCGGCCCAGCTCATTGGGGTGCACGTGTACCCGGGCGACGATTCCTTCCCCGGAACCAACGCCCTCCGGGACAAGGGTCGGGAGGTGTGCAAGACCGCGGTGGCCAAGCTCACCGAGGCCGCCGATAACTACGTCTTGCTTCAGCAAAACGTCTACCCGAGCCCCACCAGTTGGGATCGGGGCGACCGCCGCGTCGATTGCTTCATCGTGGTGGACTCGGGCAACACCATCAAGGAAGACCTCCTGCAGAAGTAGCCCGCCGGGTGCGCTTGCATCCGGCGGGCTGCTTCAAGCGGACTTTACTTCCTGCGGACCGTAAGGCCCGTTCCTACGGGAGCGCCGCCGTCGGGGCCGGTCAGTGCCTCGAGGCCCTCAACGGTGAGCTCGTCCAGGTCGGCTGCGGTGTCCACCAGCACGGTGTCTCCGTCGCTGATTTCGCCGGCAAGGATCTCCTTGGCCAGACGGTCGCCGATCTCCCGCTGGACGAGCCGGCGAAGGGGTCGGGCACCGTAAGCGGGATCGAACCCGGACATGGCCAGCCATGCACGCGCCCCGTCCGAAACTTCCAGGCTCAAGCGGCGATCCCGGAGTCGGTTGCTGAGCTCGGCCACGTGGAGTTCCACGATCCGGGCCAGTTCCTCCACGGACAGCGGATCGAAGAGCACGATCTCGTCCAGGCGGTTCAGGAACTCCGGCTTGAAGGATGCCTGCACCACAGCCATGACGGCCTCGCGCTTGGCCTTGGCGTCCATGGTGGGGTCCACCAGGAACTGGCTTCCGGAGTTGGACGTCAGCACCAGGATGGTGTTGCGGAAGTCCACGGTGCGGCCCTGACCGTCGGTGAGCCGGCCGTCGTCGAGGACCTGCAGGAGGATGTCGAAGACCTCCGGGTGGGCCTTCTCCACCTCGTCCAGCAGCACCACGGAATACGGCCTGCGCCGCACAGCCTCAGTCAGCTGGCCGCCCTCCTCATAGCCCACGTATCCGGGAGGGGCACCCACCAGGCGGGCCACCGAATGCTTCTCGCTGTACTCGGACATGTCGATCCGGATCATGGCGCGTTCGTCGTCAAAGAGGAAGTCTGCCAAAGCCTTGGCCAGCTCCGTCTTACCTACGCCGGTGGGGCCAAGGAACAGGAACGAACCCGTGGGGCGATTGGGATCGCTGATGCCTGCGCGCGCACGGCGCACAGCATCGGACACAGCCTGTACAGCCTTGCTCTGCCCGATCAGGCGCTTGCCAAGCTCCTCTTCCATGTGGAGCAGCTTCTGCGACTCACCTTGCAGCATGCGGCCGGCAGGGATCCCCGTCCAGGCAGAGATCACCTCGGCGATGTCGTCAGCAGTCACGTCTTCGGCGACCATCAACTCGGGCTTTGACTCGCTCCGGGCCGATTCTTCCTCTGCAGCGGCGCTCAACTCCCGTTCCAGTGCGGGCAGCTCGCCGTAAAGGATCCGCGACGCCGATTCGAGGTCGCCCTCGCGCTGGGACTTGTCCGCGGCGGAACGCAGTTCGTCAATCCTTGCCTTGAGCTCGCCCACCCGGTTGAGCCCGGCCTTCTCGGCTTCCCAGCGCGCATTCAGGGCACTGAGTTCCTCGTTCTTGTCGGCTTTGTCCGCGCGGAGGGCAGCCAGTCGTTCCACCGATGCCGGATCGGTCTCGCCTTGCAAGGCCAGCTCTTCCATAGTCAAGCGGTCAACGGCGCGGCGCAGCTGGTCGATCTCTTCCGGCGCGGAATCGATCTCCATGCGGAGCCGGGACGCGGCCTCATCCACGAGGTCGATGGCCTTATCAGGGAGCTGCCGGCCCGAGATGTAGCGGTTGGACAGCGTTGCCGCGGCCACCAACGCGGAGTCGGCGATGGCCACTTTGTGGTGCGCCTCGTAACGCTCCTTCAGGCCGCGGAGGATACCAATGGTGTCCTCCACGCTGGGCTCGCCCACGTAGACCTGTTGGAAGCGGCGCTCCAGGGCCGGGTCCTTTTCAATGTTCTCGCGGTACTCATCCAAGGTGGTGGCGCCGATGAGGCGGAGCTCGCCCCGGGCCAGCATGGGCTTGAGCATGTTGCCTGCATCCATGGCGCTTTCACCCGTTGCACCTGCACCTACCACTGTGTGGATTTCGTCGATGAACGTGACGATCTGGCCGTTGGAGTTCTTGATCTCCTCAAGCACGGCCTTCAGTCGTTCTTCGAACTCGCCGCGGTACTTTGCGCCGGCAACCATGGAGGCCAGGTCCAGCGCGATGAGCGTCTTGCCGCGCAGGCTCTCCGGGACGTCACCGGCCACCATACGCTGGGCGAGTCCTTCAACCACGGCGGTCTTGCCGACGCCGGGCTCGCCAATCAGCACGGGGTTGTTCTTGGTGCGGCGGCTCAGGACCTGAACGACACGACGGATCTCGCTGTCGCGCCCGATCACGGGGTCCAGCTTGCCCGAACGGGCAACTGCAGTGAGGTCTGTGCCGAACTTCTCCAGCGCTTGGAAGGTGTTTTCCGGGTCCGGTGAGTTGACGTTCCTGTCCCCTCGGACACCCGGCAGGGCGGCGAGCAGCGCCTCATGGGAGGCACCGGCGTCGCGCATCAGCTTTCCGACGGCGTCACTTCCTGCCGAGAGGCCCAACAGAAGATGTTCAGTGGAGACGAAGGAGTCGCCAAGTTTGTCAGCCTCATTCTGGGCAGCCTGGATGGCCTGCATGGATTGGCGCGACAATTGTGCCTGCTGGACAGAACTGCCTGAGGACGACGGCAGCGCTTTGATAGCCGAGCTGGCCTGCACGCTCACGGCATCAGGGTCGGCACCGGTGGCTCGCAGCAGGGCCACTGCAACGCCTTCACGCTGGTCCATCAGCGCCTTCAACAGATGCGCGGGCTCAAGCTGCGGGTTGCCGGCAGTCGAGGCATTCATGGCGGCCGCAGAAAGGGCCTCCTGGCTTTTGGTGGTGAATTTGACGTCCAAAGAGTGCTCCCTTTCTGGAGTGGATCCGATGCTTTCAAAGTTGAGTCTACTACGCTCAACTTTAATTTTCAGACCACTGGGTTCCATGTTTGCCCACGGCGAAACCCGTGTCCAGACAAAACCGTGACTATGTGAATAACAGGCAGCTTCCGCACCCGTAGGCTGGGGCCATGGACACCATTTCAAGCGCGGATGAACTCGAAGAACTCATAGGCCTGCCCCTTGAACGCACGCGAAAAAAAGTGCGTACGTCGCTCAGCGATTTTGACCGCCAATGGTTGGCCGCGAGCCCCTTTTGCGTGGTGTCCACCACGGACGCCCAGGGTCGCGTTGACGCTTCTCCCAAGGGGGATCCCGCAGGATTCATCCACGTCCTGGATCACCAGACCATTGCCATCCCCGAGCGGCCCGGCAACAAGCTGGCCTTCGGTTTCCACAACATCCTGGAGAACCCCAACGTCGGCATTCTGTCCGTAGTCCCCGGCCGGACGGACACCTTGCGGATCAACGGTACGGCGCAGATTGTCCGGGATGCCGATTTCTTCGATCACATGGTGGTCAAGGGACATCGACCCCGAGCTGCCATTGTGGTCACCGTTGACGAAGTCTTCACGCATTGCGGCAAGGCCTTCATGCGCAGCGGCTTGTGGCAGCCTGAAACCTGGGAACCGGAAGGGCTGCCCAGCATCGCGGTCCTGTCCAAGGCCTACACCCAACCGGAGACACCGCTGGAAGAGTTGGAGTCCTACTACGGACCCTCCTACGCCGAGCGGATGTACCGGGACTGAATTTCACGCCGGGTACAGCGAGACCAACGCGGACTTGACCACGAACCTCACCTCCATGCCAGGCACCAGGCCCAGATCGGCAGAAGCAGCCGGGGTGATGTCGGCGGAAAGGACCTGCGCAGATTGCCCCAGACTTGCGCGCACCCTGATCTGGTCGCCGTGTGGTTCAAGGTCCGTGATGACCACGGGAAAGGAATTGCGCGGGCTGCCGTGCACCTCACCGGGAAAAACGGAAACGCTCGACGGCGGGAACGCTGCCACGCCTGCCTGGCCGGACTGGGGTGACCAGTCGGGGTCGTGCTGGCCGGCGAAAACCCGGCCATCCGGCGTCGTAATCCCGTCCTCGCTGAGGGTGCCGGCAACGAGGTTAAGCCCTGCCAAGCCGGCTGCGAAATGGCTTCTGGGCCTTTCAAGGACCTGGCGTGTAGGGCCTTGCTCGGCGATCCTTCCGTTTTCCACCACGATGACGCGATCGGCAAGCATGTAGGCATCCAGGACGTCGTGCGTAACAATGATGGCTTTGCGGCCCTCAAGAACCCGCTTGAGCACGCGGCGCAGCAAGGGGGCAGCATGGATATCAAGTGCGGCCATGGGCTCGTCAAGGAGGAGGAGTTCCGGTTCGGCTGCCAAAGCGCGCGCCACCGCAACCCGTTGGGCCTGCCCGCCGGACATTTGGGAGGGCTTCCTGTCGGCCAGCGGCGAGGCATCAACCTCCGCCAGCCAGTGCCGGGCAGTTTCCCGCGCGTCCGCCTTCGAAGCCCCCGCACTGCGCGGCCCGAACGCCACGTTGTCCAACGCGTTCAGGTGGGGAAACAGGAGGGCTTCCTGGGCCAGTAGGGCGGTCCCCCTGAGGTGCGGTGGGCTCCACAAGCGAGTGTCGCCGTCGAGGTTGAACAACGCCCGTTCGCCGTTTTTCGTTGTGCCCATCGTGGCCGCGCCGGAATCCGGCCGCAGCAGTCCGGCGATCACACCCAACAGCGTCGATTTCCCGGCCCCGTTGGGACCAAGAATGGCAACGGTCTCGCCGTCGTTGAGCCTGAGGGACATGTCGAAATTCCTGGCGCCGAGGCTGGCCTGCATTTGAAAACTCACGATTGGACCTCCACGCGCTTACTGCCCTGCCTGCGGCCGTAGCTGAGCCCCACCACGGCAACCGCCACCGCCACCAGCACCAAGGACAGTGCGACGGCGGCATCGGCGTCGGTCTCCCGCTGCAGATAGATCTCCAACGGCAACGTGCGGGTGACCCCTTCCAGGCTTCCCGCGAAGGTCAGGGTGGCTCCGAATTCGCCCAAGCTGCGTGCGAAGGACAACACCGCACCGGACGCGAGCCCCGGCAGGACCAACGGGAGCGTGACCCGGCGGAGAACCGTGGTTGGCCGGGCGCCGAGTGTCGCAGCGACGGCTTCGTACTTCTTTCCGGCTGATCGCAGAGCCCCCTCCAGGCTGACCACCAGGAACGGCAGGGCCACAAAAGTCTGGGCCAGGACCACCGCGGTAGTGGAAAATGCAATCTGGATTCCCGCCACCTCCAAGGACTTCCCCAGCAGGCCCTGGCGCCCAAACGTGTACAGCAGCGCGATGCCCCCGACGACGGGCGGCAGCACCAGCGGTAAGAGGACAAACGCCCTCAGCAGGCGCTGACCTGGAAAGTCGCCACGCGCCAGCACCAACGCCAAAGGAACACCCAGCCCGATGCAGAGCACCGTGCTTGCGGCCGAGGTTCGCAGGCTAAGGCTCAGTGCTGCGAGCGAGGACTCGGACGTGATGAGTGGGATGAACTGCGGCCAGTTGACCTTGGCCAGCATTGCCACCAATGGCAGGACCACCAGTAATCCTCCGAGAGCGGCCACGGCATAGATCCACCGCGGGATGCCGTTGTACCCGGAGGCGTCTCGTTTCATCAGCGCTCCCGGACCACTACGGCGTGCCGAAGCCGGCGTCGCCCAGGATCTTCTTGCCGGCGTCGCCGGTGACCATGGCAATGAATGCCGCTGCCAACGCCTTGTTCTTGCTGGTGCCCACTGTGGCTATGGGGTAAGTGTTGACGGCTTGGTCTGATTCCGGGAAGGGGATGCCCTTGACCTTGCCCCCGGCCCCCTTGACGTCCGTGACGTAGACCAGGCCTGCATCGGCTTCGCCCGAGGTGACCTTGCCGAGGACATCCGTGACGGACGATTCCTCGCTGACCGGACGCAACATGGTTCGGCTCGCCTTCTCAACGGCGTCCGTGGCTGCCCCGCATGGCACCTGGCTCGCGCAGGTGACCACCTTGACTCCGGGTTTGGCCAAGTCGGCAAAGGAAGAGATCGACGCCGGATTGCTGGGTGGGACGGCAATCTCCAGGACGTTGGTGGCGAAGTCGGTCGCCGTACCATCCACGAGTTTGGCCTCGGCAAGCTTGGTCATGTTCTTGGTATCGGCTGAAGCGAACACGTCGGCGGGGGCGCCTTGGGTGATCTGCGTGACCAGGTCGGAGGAGCCGGCGAAACTCAGATTCACCCTGGTGCCCGGGTTCTTGGCTTCGAAGTCATCGGCCAATTGGGTGAAGGTCATTTTCAGTGATGCTGCGGCGAAGACGGTGATCTCCCCGGAGGGCTGCCCCGAGGTTGCAGCGCCGCCGGAGGCCGGACCCGCGGTCCCTGAAGCGCAGCCCGACAGACTGGCAGAAAGGACTCCTGCAAGCAGCAGCGCGCTGAGCGGCTTATGGGTGAGACTCATACGATGCTCTTTCCCTGGGGAGTTTCGATGATGACAGTGGTGGCCTTGACCACGGCGGTGGCCACCGAACCAAGTTCCAGGCCGAGCTCAGTGACGGCTTCACTGCTCATGAGTGACACCACGCGGAAAGGCCCGCATTGAAGCTCCACTTGAGCCATGACCTTGTCCGCGGTGATGCCCGTGACCAGGCCAACGAACCGGTTCCGGGCCGAGCTTCCTGTCCGCGAGGGATCGTTGGGAAGGTGTGATTGCCCGCGGGCAAGCGTTGCGAGTTCAAGTCCGTCCACTGCGAGGCGTCCGGCCGAGTCTTTCTGGGCGGTCAGCGTTCCGTTTTCCGTCCAGCGCCTTACGGTGTCGTCGCTGACACCCAGGAAGCGAGCGGCCTCCGAGATTCGTATTTGCGGCATGGAATGAGTCTAGTTCCGTATTTGCGGATTCTGCATCAGCATTTCACCGCAAACGAAATGTGATCAATGGTTCTTGCCAAGCGCGATTCGGTGCGCGGCCGCCGTCGTGCAGGGAACCTCAGCACCTCGGACGAACTTGCTCCACCTTCCGGGTGAAACCGACCGAAACGGCGCCGACGCCGGGTCCGCGCACCCTAGTGTTGAGGACATGTCCACGAGCATCCAAGCCCTTCGCCCCGCAGCCGCGCCGATCGTTGCCGCTGCCATGCTCGTGGCGCTGATGATCCTCGACGAGCACGGCTTCGATGCTGCGAGCGCTGTCCTGTTTGCGCTGACGGCAGCGGTGGCCGCAGCGGAGCTGATTCCGGTTCCGGCCTTCATCTTCGCGTTCGCAGCATTGGGGCTCCAGGCATTCGGCGTCTTCCCGAGCGTGATGGTGACCGGCGCAACCCAGTTCGTCATGCTTCCCGTTCTTGTCTTCTTCGCAACCCTGGGCTGGAGAGAACCGCAACGGTGGCCGCTTCCCGTCGCCGCTGTTGCCGCCGCCGGGATGGTGGCTGTGAACTGGTTCGCCGACACCAGCTGGATCAATTTCGTGTTCGGCAAGCAACTCGCCGAAGCGGGTACTTTCCGGATCGCCCTGTATGCCTTCCTGGTTTTTGCATCCTTTACAGCCCTCAACCTTGCGGGGTGGGCGGCGGCAACTACTGTGCGGCAGGCTGCCGCCAACCGGCAGGCCAAGGAACAGGCAGAATCGCGCCTCGAATCGACGTCCGTCGCTTTGATAGTTGAGCAGGAGCGCAACAGGATTGCCCGGGAACTGCACGATGTCCTTGCACACTCGCTCGCGGTGATCACGGCGCAGGCCGAGGGGATCCGCTACGTCCACAGGACCGAGCCGGAGTCAGTGGAGGAAGCGGCCGGCATCATCGCGTCGTCAGCCAGGAGTGCATTGCAGGAGACGCGGCGGCTGGTGCAGAGCTTCGGCTCCGAGCTTGACGGCCCTGCCCCCGGAGCAGCAGACCTGCCGGCCCTCGCGCAACGGCTTCACAGCAGCGGCATGCCCGTGGAACTTCACACCGGCGGCCTGGAAGGGCTCTCGCCCGTGGAGGACCTCACCGTGTACAGGATTGTGCAGGAGAGCCTGACAAATGCCTTCAAACACGGAGACCGCAGCGCGGGCGCCACCGTGATGGCGGATCGTGACGCCACCGGCCTGCGGCTGACGATCCGCTCAAAACTGGCCGACGGCGGTACGGACGTACCGCCGTCGGGAACCGGCCGCGGCATCCCCGGCATGCGTGAACGCGCGACGGCGGCAGGCGGCTACCTGACAACGGTCACCGACGGCCAACTCTTCGAAGTGGAGGCGACCCTGCCGTGAGTGAGGCAAAGATCCGTGTAGCGCTGGTGGACGACCAGCCCCTGTTCAGCGCAGGCCTGAAGATGATCCTTCGCAGCCAACCGGACCTGGATCTGGTGGGAGAGGCGACGGACGGCGAGCAGGCCGTTGCCCTCGCGTCGGACGTCGGACCGGACGTGATGCTGATGGATATCCGGATGCCGGTGATGGACGGGATCACGGCCACCCGGCGAATCACGGACGGCCCGGGTAGGACAAAGGTCATTGTGCTCACCACCATCCAGCACGATGAGGCAGTGGTCCGGGCCATTCAGGCCGGTGCCGGCGGGTTCCTGACCAAGGACGCAACCCCGGAATTCCTGCTGGCAGCCATCCGGACCGTCCACTCGGGCCACGCAGTCATGGCACCGTCGGCCACCAATGAACTGCTCCGCGACTACACCACCCCTTCGGCCGCCGATTCGTCAGTCCTGGAACCGCTGTCCGCGCGCGAGCGCGATGTATTCATGCTGGCTGCCAAGGGCCTCGCCAACGGGGAGATCGCGGCGTCGCTGGTGCTCAGTGATGCCACCGTCAAGACCCATATCGGCAGCATTCTCTCCAAGCTCACGCTCAAGAACCGCATCCAACTGGTGGCATTTGCCTACCAGAACAGGCTGCTCGGCTAGCTCCAACTGCCTTACCGAATGCCCCGGGACTACCGGGGCAGGCCACCGCATTGCCAAAAACGGACGATAATTCGTCACGAAGGAGAAACAGTGAAGAAGAAGACTATTGGGGCACTGATTCTTGCCGCCGGTGCAGCCGCTACGTTGGCCGCAGCTGCCACACCTGGAGTTTCCTCCATGCTGACCAAGCCTGCCGAGCGTCCGGTCTCCGGCATCACCTTGGCCGCTGAGCAGTTCGCGTCCGAGGATGCGATTGCACAGAGGGGCGTGGCGGAGGCTGTTCGGAGGTGCATGTCCAAAGCGGGCTATGACTACACCCCTGCAGCATCAGGACAGCAGTCAGTAGATCTCAAACACCACATCGGCTTCACCACACTCACCGTTGAAACTGCCCGCGCTTCCGGCTACGCCACCTTCAAGCCCCAGGGGCCGGGGGAGCCTGCCACGAACTCCGAAGTGGGAAAGCTCCTTGCCGATCCTGCCTTCCAGGCGGCATTGAATGGCGGCGGACCCTCGGAGCAAAATGTGGTCGAGTCTTCTGAGGGGTTGGGCATGCAGTGGGGAGGATGCACGGCCGAGGGCATCACAGCCATCTACGGCAATGCCAATGACTACATGCGGGCCACCGGCTTGGCGTTCAACTCTTTATTGGTTGCCACAAACGCTGCGGCTGCGGATGCCGACATCCAGAGTGCCGTGGACGCTTGGAAAAACTGCATGTCCATGACGGCCTTCCCTTACAGCCTCCCGGGTGAGGCCGCTTCGGCCGGCTTGGATGCCGGAGGCCAGAAGGAACTCAAGATCGCCGTCACCGATGCCACCTGCCGCGCGGACACCAACTTCGATGCCAAGCTCACCACCGTTCTGGATAAATACCTGACCACGCGGATGAAGGAGTTGGAGACCGAAGTGGCCGCGGTCAAACAAATCCGAAGCGATGCCTCGGCCCGGGCAAAGGCTTTGCTCTAGCACCAAAGGACCCACAGCCGTACCCTGTTCTAGGGAGAGAGTCTTAGGCGCGAAGGAGCCTCCCATGGAATGGATTCGTCCGGACAGCCCCACCTATGACGAGGCCCGGAAACTCTTCAACGCGATGATCGACCGCAGGCCGGCGGTGATCGCCAAATGTTCTGATCCCGGCGAGGTTGCTGAGGCTCTCAGATACGCGCACAACCACAATCTGGATGTCGCGGTTCGTTCAGGCGGCCATTCGGTGGCGGGCATGTCCACCAATGATGGCGGGCTGGTGGTCGATGTACGTCCGATGAAGTCCATCAGCGTCAACACAGAGGCGAAGACCGCTACAGCGGGTGCCGGGCTCACGTGGGGCGAGTTCGACCGCGCAACCCAGCAGTACGGCTTGGCAGTGACCGGCGGGCGAGCGTCCACCACGGGTGTCTCCGGCTTCACCTTGGGTGGGGGTTCGGGGTGGCTGGAGCGGTCCTACGGCTTTGCGTGCGACAACCTGCTTTCGGTGGACCTGGTCACAGCGTCCGGAGATCGGGTGACTGCCAGCCCGGGCGAAAATCCCGAGTTGTTTTGGGCACTCCACGGCGGAGGCGGGAACTTCGGAGTGGCGACGTCCCTGACCTTCAAACTGCACGACGTCGGCCCCACCGTGATGGCCGGCCTGATGCTGTTTCCTGGTGAGGATGCCACGGATTTGTCCCGCGCCTACCGCCAACTCGCCCTTGACGCGCCCGACGCTGTAGGGACTGCACTCGTGTACCTCACTGCTCCACCGGAAGAGTTCGTCCCGGAGGACATGGTGGGCAAGCTCGCCGTCGGCATGGCCTACATCCATGCCGGTGATGTTGAGGCGGGCGAGGAACACGCCAAACCGTTCAAGGAACTCGGTCCGAGTGTTGATCTGGTGTCACCCATGGGTTACGCCGACTTCCAGTGCATGATCGATGACCCCCCGGACCACTACAACTACTGGAGCGCGGACTATCACAACGAACTCTCTGACGATGCCCTGGACGTGCTGGTGGACTCTGCCCAACGCCTTCCAGGACCGAATTCCCAGCAGTTGGTGGCACGTTGGGGCGGAGCAGTGGCTGGGCCCGCTGCGGCGAACACACCGCTGCAACACCGCGGCGCAGCATGGGTCAGCCATCCGTTCGGCCTGTCCGAAACAAGGGAGGGCGGTCAAGAGGCCAAAGCGTGGGTGAAGCAATTCAGGCAAGACATCGCTCCCCACACCACGGGAGGAGTGTGGCTGAACTTCATCGGCGACGAAGGCCAGGACCGCATCATGGCTGCTTACGGCGAACAGAACTACCGGCGGCTGTCCAAGGTGAAAGCTCAGTTCGATCCGGACAACGTGTTCCGCGGCAACCAGAACATCCTGCCCGCCGAGCGCTGACATTTCCCTAGGCTCCTTCCCAGTTGCCGTGAACAGTACGGGCAGTGAAGCCCGAATTTCCGGGGCGGCAGCACGGCGGTAGACGTCCCGACGGCCGGCAACTGGGAAGGATCGCTTGGGACTACACTTTGGCAATGGCCGTCTACATCGATCCGCCCTTGTGGCCAGCGCACGGGACCTTTTTTTCGCATCTGGTATCGGATTCATCGCTGGATGAGCTTCATGCTTTCGCAACCGCTGCCGGGGTTCCGGAGAGGGCCTTCGACGGAGACCATTACGACGTTCCCGAACGGCGGTACGACGACCTGGTCCTTGCTGGCGCCATCCCCGTTGAGGCTCGGATCCTGGTCCGTAAACTCATCGCCAGCGGGCTGCGGATTCCTGCGCGGGAACGGAGCAAAGCCTTGACGGTCCCTCTGATGGAGCGATGGAACAGCATCTTTCCCGGCTACGAGGAGTTGGGCCTGGAACTCTTGGAACGGTGGGGCGAGGACGGCCGGAAGTATCACAGCCGCACCCACCTCCTGGCTGTTCTTGAGGCCTTGGACGTTCTCACCGAACCAGCCTTGCCTGCACGGACCGTTTCCTTGGCGGCGTGGTTTCACGACGCCGTTTATGAAGGCGTGGACGGCCAGGATGAGGAAGAATCAGCTCTGTTGGCCGAGGACCGGCTGACCGCCGCCGGGCTCTCCGCCGTCGACGTGGCCGAAGTGGCGCGGCTGGTCCGGCTCACGTCCTCGCACTCCCCCGAGCCCGGTGACCATGCCGGCGCCCTGCTCTGCGACGCCGATCTCTCCGTCCTCGGTGGCGACGAGCAAGCCTACGCCCGGTATCTGGCGGCCGTCCGCGAAGACTACGCGCACGTCAGCGACGCCGACTTCGCGAAGGGCCGCGCCGCCGTCGTGCGTCATCTTCTGGGACTTGATCCGTTGTTCCATGGCGAACGCGCCAAGGCGCTCTGGCTCGACGCCGCGCGCCGCAACCTCGCCGGCGAACTCGCGTGAGTGGTTCCATCAGCGAACCTGGCGCACCGCAGCGGCAGCTTCCGTACGCAGTCCGGTTTGAGTGGGGGCTCGACGGCGCCCGCGCGGTAGTGCCCGGAGCCGACCTTGCGGTGGTGGTTGACGTCCTGTCGTTCACCACGTGCGTGAGTGTCGCGGTGGACCGCGGGGCCATAGTGTTTCCCTACCCGTTGCGGGATGCGGCGGCGAGCGAGTTCGCGGTCCGTCATGATGCCCTGCTCGCGGGACCCCGGGGTTCTGAAGGCCTGAGCTTGTCGCCGTCCAGCCTCCGCCGGGCCCGCGTGCTGGATCGCGTGGTTCTCCCCTCTCCCAACGGGTCGACCATCAGCCACGAACTTGCTTCATCGGCTCGCCAAGTGGTGGCGGTCTCGCTCAGGAATGCCGCAGCGACGGCCGACTGGGTCCACGCCACCTTGCCCCCAGAGGCCGTGATCGCCGTGATAGCAGCGGGCGAAAAGTGGACGGACGGGGCGTTGCGGCCGGCGTTGGAGGATCAGCTCGGAGCCGGTGCGTTCATCGCCGGGTTGGCAGCGACCGGGCGACGAAGTCTCTCCCCGGAGGCGGCTGCTGCTGCGGCGGCCTTCGACGCCGCCGAGCCCCGGCTGGCCGCCATTCTTCGGGGCTGTTCCAGTGGACGCGAACTGATCGACGCCGGTTTTGCGGACGATGTCAGCATCGCGGCGGAGTTGGACGGCAGTTCCGTGGTGGCCCTGCTTCGGGACGGGGCTTTTCAGGCTGGGTAGGCGTTGATGGTCACTCGCCAGGGTATCGGCGCGCACATGGCCCGAGCTAGCATAGAGGTGTGACCTCCTACCTCCTGAGTTCCGCCCGTGCCGAAATGCCTCTGGCCCGTCCCGATGTTGAACATGTCCTGGCCGTCCGCGGCGCGGGTGGCTACCGTCAGTACCGCATCCCGGCGCTTGCCATCAGCGCGCGGGGCACGGTGTTGGCCGCCTACGACGGCCGCCCTAATCTGGACGACCTGCCCAATCCCATCGATCTACTCCTGCGTCGCAGCTATGACAACGGGGTCACGTGGGAGCCGCAGCAGCTTGTCCGCACGGGTTCCGGGTTGCACGGTTTTGGTGATCCGAGCCTGCTGGTGGACGCCGAAACCGGCCGCATCTTCATGTTCCACGCCGCCGGGACGCACGCGGGCTTCTTCGAGGCCGTGGCGGGTTTGGAGCCGGATGACGACGTGCAGCATGCGGACGTCAGCTTCTCAGACGACGACGGCGACACCTGGCAGCACCGTCGGCTTACGGCGCAGCTCAAGAGGCGCGGAGTGACAGGCCTTTTCGCTGCGGCAGGACAAGGAATTCAGATGCACGCCGGGCCTTTTGCGGGCAGGTTGGTGCAGCAGTACGTGGTGTTGGTGGACGGTTCCATCATGGCCGCATCTGCGTTCAGCGACGACCACGGCGAAACGTGGGCCTTGGGTGGGCTGATTGGTCCGGGTCCCTCCGGGATCGGGCCCAATGAAAACAAAGTTGTGTGCCTGGACGATGGCCGGCTGCTCCTGCATTCACGGGCAACGCCGTGCCGATTGTCCGCTGTATCCGAGGACGGCGGGCTTTCGTGGAGTCCGTTGCGGGCTGTTCCAGAGTTGCCGGACCCCAGCGACAACGGTTCCTTGGCGCGCTTCGACGGTCTGCCCTGTGTGGCTGCTTTTGCCACGCCGGAGACCTCATCCTGGCTGCTCGCGAGCAACAACCACGACCCCCATCTGCGTCGCAACACTGTCCTGAGCCTCTCCCCCGACAACGGCGCCACCTGGCCCGCCAAGCTGTTGCTCTGCGGAGGCAGTTCGGCGTATTCGACGGTGACGCGGCTCCCTGACGGGAACATCGGGGTTCTCTATGAACGGCAGGGGTACCGGGAGATCGTGTTCGCGTCGATCCCTGCCGAGCAGCTGACGGAGCAGCTGTCCGCTACTCCGCACCCAGTTTCGGATGCCTCGGAGTCTAGTGGCTTGGCATTCGACATGGAGCTCCGGTCCATCACCCCAGGCAGGCCCGCCGTGTGGCAGAACGCCGGCGACTTCCACCTGATCCCCTCCAACAGCGACGGCGAATGGGATGTGCAGACCTGGAAGGAAATCGGCCAAGGCTACGCCGGGGACCAGGTTCTTGGCACGCGGGAGGCGCAGGACCTCAACTACGGCCCCATCATCCCAGGCTACAAAGCCGGGGACATCCTCGCCTTCACTGGACGCGTCCGCAACGGAGGCACTAAACCAGCTGCCGGCGTCGTACTTCTCGGACCGCACCACAACGCCGGTGGGTTCCCGCCTGCGGACCTGCTGCCCGGCGAAAACGCTCTCTATTTCACGCCCACGTACACCGTCACTGAGGCGGACCTGGAGCGCAGCACCTTGGAACTCGTGTTCACAGCAGAAGCCGACGGCGGAACGGTGCGTTTGGAGCGGGCGTTCCGTTTCGACCTGCGCACCGGCGCCGTGGTGGCTTCCTAGCGGCGGCGCACCTTAGCGGTAGGTGCTGACGAACGGCTGGTTGGTGGGCACAATCTGCTTGCCCAGCGGCATCAGGGACACCGGGATGAGCTTCAGGTTGGCGATGGCCAGCGGGATGCCAATGATGGTGATGGCCATGGCAAACGCGGTGACCACGTGGCCGATCGCGATCCAGATGCCCGCGACGAGCAGCCAGATCACGTTGCCCAGGAGCGCGAACACCCCGGCTCCTCCCGGCTTCTCCACCACCATTTGGCCAAAGGGCCACAGGCAGTAGGCACCGATCCGGAACGAAGCGATGCCCCACGGGATGGTCACGATGAGTACGCAGCAAATGATGCCCGCCGCGAAGTAACCCAAGGCCAGCCAGAACCCACCAAAGACGAGCCAGATGATGTTAAGGAGCGTTTTCATAGTTCCCATTCTCCCCTGTGGGCCTGACAAAAAGCCTAGGGGTCTGCCCTGATTCTTCCCTGACCTGTGGATGTGTTCCTGTGCGGCTCAGGCCAGCAGTTCGTCCAGCTTGTCGAACGAGGTGCTCCAGCCATCGCGGGTCATGTCCACCCACTCCTGGGATTCGAAGGGTCCCTGGGTGACGTTCATGCGGGTACGGCCGTTGAGGTCCTCGAATTCCAGTCGCATCTCCTCGAATTCGTGATCGGCATCCGGAGCAGCTTTGGCTTTCGCGACCAGAAGAGCCGGGGTTTCCAACTCCGTAATCACGGCTTCGATGGGGGCTTCCTGCTCGCCGTCCTCGTCCGACCACACCATGACCACCTGCCAGATGCCTCCCACCCGCGGCTCAACGATGATTTTCTCCCGGGGAGCCTCCACTTCCGCGGGACCGAACCACTGCGCAAGCTTGTCCGGCTCCATCCAGGCGTCGAAAACCTTCTCACGAGGGGAATCAAACTCGCGGCTCATGGTCAGGGTGAAGTGTTCCGTGCTCATTGCTTGACTCCTGGTATCCGTGTGATTCGTTCTCTTGGGAGCGAGTCTAGAGGGTGCCACCGGAAACGTCGCGGGATGTGAGAGAGCGATCCGTTCAAGCACGCGGGATGTGAGAGAGGGTCAGGCTTTCGCGGCTTCGACGAACGCGCGGATCTTGGCCAGGTCCTTCACACCGCGGGATGACTCGACACCGGAGGACACGTCCACACCCCACGCGCCGGCCGCAGTTGCTGCGAAGGCTACGTTGCCCGGTTCGAGGCCACCGGCGAGCAGCCACTTGCGGCCGTCGAGCCCCTTGGCACGGACCGATGCGTAGTCCCAAGCCTCCCCCGACCCCGGAACCGCGGCGTCAACCAGGAACACATCCTCGCCCAGGTTTGCGAACTCGTCCTGGGCGGCACCCATGGTTACGGCGCGAATGAGCCGCATCCCGGCGTCGTGCACTGTTTTTACGTCGTCCGCAGTCCGGTGACCGTGGAGCTGAACCCACTCGAGCCCAGCCGCACGGGCCGTGGCAACTGCATCAGCCGCGGATTCGTGCCGGAACACGCCCGCTGCACGAACACCCTCCGGAACCAACGGGAGCAAAATGCGCACTTGATCCGGGCTGACTTCTCGCGGGCTGGCCGTGAGCACGAACCCCACGGCGTCAGCGCCGGCGTCGACTGCTTCACGGACGGATTCAGGCGTGCTCAATCCGCACACTTTGACGAACATTCCCGTGCCTCCAGCCAAACTCGCAACGTTTTCCACATATGACGTTAGCAAGCCGCATTGCCAACGCAGAAGCGGTGTCCACCACTAGGCTGGTTGGATGGAGATCATCCGCTTTGCCGACATCCATCCTGAACCGTGGCGCAACGGGGGCGGGGTGACGCGTGAACTCGCCAGCCATCCGAAAGCGGCCTCAGCCCAGGACGGCGCATGGGATTGGCGCGTCAGCATCGCCGACGTCTCCAAAGCCGGCGATTTCTCCGTCTTCCCGGGCATGGAGCGCGTGATCACCATCATCGAGGGCGAACTGCTGCTGCTCACGGTGGACGGATCCGAACACCCGCTCGAGAAGTACCGTCCGTTCCGTTTCTCGGGCGAGGCTGCGTCGGGGGCCACCCTTCCGACCGGGAACATCCGGGATCTGAATGTCATTGCCCGGGTGGGAGCTTTCAAGGGCTACACGTCCATCGTGGAGATCTCCAAGAAGCGTGCGCACCCGGTCTTCGAGGGCCAGCTTGCCGTCCTGTTGGAGGGTAAAGCGACCGTTGCGCCCGGCGCGGCTGTGGAGGAACCCGCTGTGGAGGAAGAGTCCGACGGCGACTCCCCGGCAACCAGTGCGGTCGAACCTGTTGAGCTGTCACGGTACGACGCCGTGGTCGGCTCCGATACCCGCAGCCCGGAAATCTCGGGCCGCGGCTTCATCGCCGTCATCTCGATCGATCACGTGGAGGCCCACGCCTGAGGTGGTGACGTTAACCACCAGAAGTGGCCACCCCGCACGGGAGTTGCTAGCCTGAAATGAAGGTTCCGCTCTGGAACCTCCGGACGACGGTTCAGTACCCGGAATGCGACAAGACTGGCCAAAGGAAATGTCATGTCGTGGATAATTCTCATTCTTTCCGGAGCACTCGAGGCCGTCTGGGCCGCAGCGCTCCACCGCTCCAAGGGCTTCCGTAAACCCGTTCCGACCGTCGTCTTCCTGGTGTCCGTCATCGCCAGCATGGCCGGACTCGCCATCGCGATGCAGTCCATCCCCACAGGCACGGCTTATGCGGTGTGGGTTGGCGTCGGCGTCGTATTGACCGCAACGTACGCAATGGCCACCAAGGTTGAACGTGCGACGACGGCCCGGCTGCTCCTGCTTGCCGGCATCAGCGCATGTGTGGTCGGCCTGAAGGTGGTGGCATAGCCATGACTGCGAACACCAAGAACACCGGCAACGGAATCTTCTGGATCATCCTCCTGGCTTCAGCGCTGCTCGAAGCCGTCTGGGCCACCGCTTTGGGCCTGTCCAACGGCTTCACGCAGCTCACGCCAACCGTGGTCTTCATCATTACTGCGGTGTTGAGCATGCTGGGACTGGGCATCGCGGTGAAGCGAATCCCCCTGGGCACTGCCTACGCGGTATGGGTGGGCATCGGCGCAGCACTCACTGTCGGCTGGGCCATGATCACGGGCGTGGAGTCTGCGAGCCCGCTGAAGCTGCTCTTCATCGCGGGAATCGTGGGCTGTGCTGCCGGCCTGAAGGCCTTGCCTGCCGATAAGCCTGCAGCCAAAGCCGAGTAGCCAACACTCCGCGGTGGGCGCTGGCCCATTTCGATGGCTTGCTGCGCATTAGACGTCTCCTACCATCGAATGCACAGCAAGCCCCCGAATCGGGCTTCACCGCGGACACGGCCAAGGTCCATGTCAGGGAACCCAGCAGGAATACCCACCGCGTCCACGGAGTTCACGCCAACAAAGGGCCCTCTGGAACACCTACGCGCATTGGAGAAATTCATGACTGCAGTTCAACTCGGCGACGGCCTCAAGGTCAGCCCCCTCGGCTTCGGCGGGATGGCCCTGACCCCGGTCTACGGCGGAATCGATCCTGAAGACGGCCTGCAAACACTGAGGCATGCGGTGGACGCAGGTATCACGTTTATCGACACCGCAGATGTTTACGGTGCCGGCAGCAACGAGGAACTCGTGGGCAGGCTCCTGAAGGAGCGGCGCGACGAAATCCAGGTGGCCACGAAGTTTGGAATTGAGGGCAACCCCGCGGACGGGTACACGGGAGTCCGCGGGGATGCGCCCTACATCAGGCAAGCGGCGGAAGCGAGCCTCCGCCGCCTGGACACTGACGTGATTGACCTCTATTACCTGCACCGCCGAGACCTCCGCGTTCCGATAGTGGAAACCGTGGAGGCTATGGCGGAGCTGGTCCGTGAGGGCAAGGTCCGGCACCTCGGGCTGTCGGAAGTGACAGCCGAGGAACTCAGGCAAGCCAACGCCGTCCATCCCATTGCCGCGGTCCAGAGTGAGTGGTCAATCTGGAGCAGGGATGTTGAACTCAACGTTGTTCCTGCAGCCAAGGAACTTGGCGTGGGGTTCGTGCCGTATTCGCCACTGGGCCGTGGTTTCCTTACAGGAACCGTCAGCGCGGGCGATCTGGGCGAGAACGATTTCCGCCACAAGATCCCCCGTTTTGGTGGCGAGGCACTTGATGCGAACCAGGCCGTGGTGGCCGCGGTTCGCGAGGTAGCCAGCGGGCTGGATGCAACTCCGGCCCAGGTAGCCCTGGCTTGGCTGTTCGCCCAAGGTCAGCGCCTTGGGATTTCCGTGGTTCCCATCCCCGGCACGCGCAAAACGCACCGGATCGACGAGAACCTGGGGGCACTGTCCCTGCAACTGGGGACAGCACAACTTGAGGTGCTCGACCAGGCCGCGGCCGCCGTCGTGGGTTCACGATCGGCCGACCCCAACTGGGTGTCACAGGGCCGCGAAGCCAACCCGGCAACTGCATAGACTGACACGATGGATTCGCTTATTCACTCATTGCGTGACGTCACCATTCGCAGCATCTCCGTCAGCGAGATGAACAACAACGTGTACCTGTTGACCTCGAAGTCCACGGGTGCGCAGTTGTTGATCGACGCCGCCGACGACCTTCCGGCCATTCAGCAACTGCTCGAGGACAGTGCCACGGACACGGCCACGAAGCCGAAACTGATCCGGATTGCCACCACCCACCAGCACTGGGACCACGTCCGGGCGCTGCCGGAGTTGGTCGCCTTTACCGGTGCCAGCACTTCCGCAGGAGCGGACGACGCCGATGCGTTGCCTGTTCCGGTGGATGTCCGGCTGGGTCACGGCGACGTTGAGCGGTTTGACGACATCGAGATCACGGCAATCCACCTGCGTGGACACACCCCTGGCTCGATCGCCTTCGTGTACCAGGATCCGGACGGGCCGGCCCACATTTTCAGTGGGGACTCGTTGTTTCCGGGAGGCGTCGGCAACACACAGAAAGATCCTGCACGCTTCACTTCACTGTTGAACGACGTGTCGGAACGACTGTTCGACGCCTATCCGGACGATACCCTGGTGCACCCGGGCCATGGATTACCCACGACCCTCGGAGCCGAGCGGCCACACCTTGCGGAGTGGCGCGCCCGAGGCTGGTAACTTGCGGGGCCTGCTCTGCGCACTATTCCTCGTGGAAAGCGTGTAGAGCGGGCCTCACAACGTTGAGCCCTGGAGTTGCGAGGCCTGCTCTGCGCTCCATTCCTTTCGGAAAGCGTGTAGAGCGGGCCTCACAACGGGAGGTTAGCGGCCGCGACGCTCGTTGGACGCGGGAGCCGAAGCACGACGCGGGCCGCTGCGTGCCGGACGACCTGCGCCGGAGCCACCGCGGCCGGAGTTGCCGGAGGCACCCGAACCGTAGGATCCACCGGACGCAGCGCCCGTAGCAGAGGACCATACGGCCTTGTTTCCGCCGGTGCGGGTGCTCGTGGTGGACGCCGTGCGCGGAGCCGAAGCTGAGCGCTGACCCGTAGCCGGACGACCGCTCCTGCCGCTCTGGCCCTGTGAGCCGGGAACGTCGTTGCGGTGAGTGGAAGCTGCCTTGCCGCGACCGCGTGAGCTGCGGGCGACGTCGTCGTTCATTGCTGCCCGACGCTCAGCGCGGTTGACGTCCGTACGAACCGGCTCAGCCGCGACCTTGCCGCGTCCGTTGCGGCCGCCACGGCCACCAGCGGTGGGAGCAGCCTGCGTGGAACGGCGTGCGCGCTTGCGCTGGGCGTTGGCGCCGGTGGACGTGCCGCCACCCTGCGGGGCTTTCGCCGCGAGGAGGGCTGCACGGGTGCGGGGATCAACCTTGTCAGCGATGTCGCCCACGAGCTCGGCAACCAACGGGGAGTTGGCCGTGACGCGCTCGAAATTGACGTCAACGCCGGCAGCCTTCATGAGCTTCTTGACGTCGCTCTGCTGCTCGGGGAGGGTCAGCGTAACCACAGTGCCATCGGAACCTGCGCGTGCCGTACGGCCGGAGCGGTGCAGGTAAGCCTTGTGCTCTGTGGGCGGGTCCACGTGGATGACGAGTTCGACGTCGTCAACGTGCACGCCGCGGGCTGCGACGTCGGTGGCCACCAGGACGCGGACGTCACCGTTGGAGAACTCGGCAAGGTTGCGGTCGCGGGCGTTCTGCGACAGGTTGCCGTGAAGGTCGACGGCGGGGATGCCGGCGTCGGTGAGGGTCTTGGCAAGCTTACGGGCGTGGTGCTTGGTCCGCATGAAGAGGACGCGGCGACCGGCACCGGAGGCCAGTTCAACGATGAGCTGCTTCTTGACGGTCTGGTCGTTGACCACCAGGACGTGGTGTTCCATGGTGGTGACAGCGGCCTGGGGATCGTCCACGGAGTGCGTCAGCGGGTTGGAAAGGTAACGGTTGACCAGTTTGTCAACACCGTTATCCAACGTCGCGGAGAAGAGCAGGCGCTGACCCTGGGTGGGGGTCATGTCCATGAGCTTCTTGACGACCGGGAGGAAGCCGAGGTCGGCCATGTGGTCAGCCTCGTCCAGCACGGTGACCTCAACGGCTTCGAGGGTCAGGATGCGCTGGCGGATCAGGTCTTCGAGGCGGCCCGGGCAGGCGATGACGATGTCGACGCCGGCGCGCAGTGCCTTTTCCTGGCGTGCCTGGGAGATGCCGCCGTAGATCACCGTGGTGTTCAGGCCCATGGCCTTGGCCAGCGGCTCAATGGTGGCGTTGATCTGGGTTGCCAGTTCACGCGTCGGTGCAAGGACGAGGCCCATGGGGCGGCCCGGCTTGCGGAAGTGCTTTGCTTCGCGCTCGGCCAAGCGGGCCACGAGCGGGATGGCGAAAGCGATGGTCTTGCCGGAACCGGTGCGGCCCCGGCCCAGAACGTCGCGGCCTGCGAGCGTATCCGGGAGGGTCTTCACCTGGATGGGGAATGCCTCTTCGATGCCATCTGCGGCAAGAGACTCAGCAATGGGCTTGGGCGTGCCAAGGGCAGCAAAAGTAGTCATAAACTTCATGTCTTTCGGGCGGTGTCCAGTTGCGGACATCGGCCCCCGACGCCGGTTGGGCCAGGGGTTCGCCGAGGAAAAGTCAGGTGGTCTACCGATTCGCTTCAACAGCGGTGACCGGGACCAAATAGAACGCGTTCATCGACGCAGGATGTGCCTCTCACATGAAAAATGCCCCGCCGCGCAGCCTTTCAGGCCACCTGCTTTAGGGCGTCACCGCACATCAAGTGTTCCCAGCTTAGCAGTGATCGGCGCGAAGCCTTGCATCGGGGCAGGTCAGGCTCCCGTTGCGAGGCCCGCTTTACACGCATCCGGGCTCGAATAACGTGCAGAGCGGGCCTCACAACTCACCCACCCCGCGTTGCGAGGCCCGCTTTGCACGCATCCCGGCTCGAATAACGTGCAGAGCGGGCCTCGCAACGAGTCAGGCGTGGCGCGAGAGCTCGGGTTTCGCGCCCGTGGCACCCATTCCGCTAGCCGCAGAAGCCGCACGGACTGCGACGCGCGGCGCGATCAGGACCCCGACGACGGCGATCACCGCCGTCAGCGCGAAGACCCCCGCAAACGGGTTCGTCGTCGTAAAGGCGGTAAAGACGAGTCCCGTGAGAGCCAGGGAGAGCGCGCCGCCGAGGGAATCGGAGATGGACATGGCCGCGCTGTTGAAACCTTGGTTTTCCGGGGTGGACAGTGCCAACGTGATGACGGACAACCGCGGGTACATCAGGCCCATCCCAGCGCCCGCGAGGATCCAGCCGCCGATCGCCACGGCCGCGGGCAGGGCAAACGCGGCCGTCACCAGCGTGGAGATCACGGCAACCAGCACCAGCGCGGCCCCGATTTTCACGGCCAGATCATCGGCCAGCCGAGCACCAAGACGCCCCTGAACGGCAGAAGCCCCAGCCCAGGCCAGGGCAGCGCCGGTCAGGGTGAGCCCGGCAAATGTCGGCGTGAACGCGTAACGCTCAGTCAACAGGTACGGCAGGTACACCTCGGCCCCAAAGAACGCCGCAGATGCGAGCCCGCGCACCAGAATCACGCTGGGCAACCCTCTGCGTGCGGTCAACGTTCCGCGGGGCACCAGTGGGCGGACCGCCATCAGTGCAAGGACAAGCGCGACGACGGCAATCGCCCCGCCCACGCCCGGAACCTCCGCGGACAGGTTCAGCCCCAGGACAGCGACGGCGGCGAGCGCCGCCCAGCCCATCCGTCCGAACGCCCACGGGACGGGTTCGGCAGCGGGTTCGGAGTTCATCCCCCGGACAGCCGGAACCACCATCAGCAGTGCCGGCACCACCAGGCCAACCACCCCGAGGAACACCCAGTGCCAGCTGCTCAATTGGGCCACGACACCTGCGGCGAAGGGGCCCACCAAGGACGGAACCACCCAGGATGCCGCGAAGGCAGCAAAGATCTTGGGGTGCAGTGCGGGCGGGTAGACGCGGGCCACCAACACGTAGAGGGCAACAGTCATTGCCCCTCCACCGAGCCCCTGCACCAGCCGTCCCAGGACCAGGATTTCCATGGCGCCTGCCATGCCGGCGATCAGCAGACCCGCCACGAACAACGCCACCGAGGAATACAGGGGCGCCGCCGGACCACGGCGATCGGACCAGTTACCCGCAGCCACCATGCCCATCACGCCTGTTGCCAGCGGCCCGGCAAAGGCCAGTGCGTACAGGCTGGCTCCGTCGAGGTCGCGGCTCACCAGCGGCATGATGGTGGTGACTGCGAGGGACTCGAACGCGCTGAGGAATACCAGCGCGCAGGCACCCACGGTGGCCAGCAAGTAGGGGCGGCTCAGAATCCCGGCCGTTGAGGTGTCAGAGGTCATGGTGGTTACCCTAGAACCTCAACTAATGTTGAGGTCAATCCACCACCCTCCACCGGAAGCAATCCCATGTCGCAAGCCCCAACCCACCGGCCACTCACCATTGGCGAGCTGTCCGAGCGCAGTGGAGTGTCGCCGTCGGCCCTTCATTTCTACGAACGCAACGGGCTCATCGAAGCCGAACGCACTGCCGGCAACCAGCGGCGGTACCGGCGCGACATGCTGCGGCGGGTCGCGTTCATCAAGACCTCCCAGCGGGTGGGCCTGCCGTTGAAGGACATCCGCGAGGCGTTGGCTTCCCTGCCGGACGGCCGGACCCCCACCAAGCGCGATTGGGCCAAACTGTCGCTGCGGTGGCGCGAGGAGTTGGACCAGCGGATCGCCGCACTGGAGCATCTGCGTAACGACCTTGACGGGTGCATCGGCTGTGGCTGCTTGAGCCTGAAATCGTGCACGCTGCAGAACCCGTCGGACGAGCTCGGTGCCTCCGGCGCCGGTGCCCAACGCTGGACTTTGCCGAACCAGCAACAGGCATTGCCTTCTGTCCGCCCGTAGCGGCACGCTTGGCATATGACTGAAATGACGCACGACGGCGGTACTCCCCTGAGCGAACACCCCACCAGTGCAGGCGCTCACCAGCACGGGCACCAGCATGAAGGAGCGCAGCAGCGCGGCCTGAACCTCCATGAGGACGCGGACAATGCAGTGGACATGTGGGACGGGATGTACCGGGAGCGGACCAAGGTCTGGAGCGGGAATCCCAACCCGCAACTGGTCGCTGAGGTCACTGGGCTGGAGCCGGGAAGGGCACTGGACCTGGGCTCCGGGGAAGGCGGTGACGCTATTTGGTTGGCCCAGCAAGGCTGGACCGTCACCGCGTTGGACGTATCCGCCGTCGCGCTTGAACGGGCAGCTGCGCATGCAGCGGAAGCCGGCCAGGGTGAACGCATCACCTGGCAGCAACAGGACCTTACCGAATGGGAGCCGGAGCCGGTCTTCGATCTGGTCTCGGCGCAATTCCTGCACTCGCCCCTCCTGCCGTGGCGGGATTCCGTGGCATTGGCGGCAGCGGCAGTCGCGCCGGGTGGCACGTTGTTAATCGTGGGTCATCACCCGCACGGCCTCCCGTCGTGGAGCCACCACCACGACTCCGGCATGTTCTTCACTCCTGAACAGCTGGCGGGCGCCCTGAGGCTGGACCGCGAGCCGTGGTTCGTGAATGTCCTGACGGACCGCGAGCGCAAGGTCTCCGGCCCCAACGGCGAGTCCGGCAGCACCTTGGACACCGTCTTGAGGGCTACCAAGCACGCTTAGATACCGTCAGGCAGCAGCTCCCCATAGGGCGGAACCACCTTGCCCGTGGCAGTCGAGTCCGGGTTCAGCATCCACCCGACCCGCTTCGCCGTGTTCAGCATGACCACGCTCTCCACCAGTTCAATGCCGGGAATCCGCTGCTGGATGGTGAGTTCCATTTCCATGACCTCGGCGAGCGAGCGCAGCCACATGATCATGGTGAAGTTGGTGCGGCCAGTGGTGGATGCGGAGAAGCGGATGTTCCGGATGGCCCGGAGTTCTGTGGCGGCGGCTTCGTGCTCGCCTGCCGGAACGTTCGCGAACCATTGGACAGTGATAGGGAAGCCTGAGAACTGCTGGGCTATTTCGCAACGGAAGGACAGCATACGGCTGTTCAGGACCCGCCCCAGTTGGCGTTGGACCGTGGCGGGATTGCGGCCCAGAGCGCGGGCGATGTCTGCTGCCGTTGCCCGACCGTCGCGCGCGAGGAACGGGATGAGCGCCAAATGGCTCTCAGGGAGCGGGACCACGATGGCGTCCGGCGCTGACGGGTTGGCTGATTCCGGCCCCGCGAGCGCCCGGAGCGCCTGTTGTTCTGCCTTGGTAAGGACGTTGAGCCGCCAGGCGTAGCCGCTGGTGTGGATCCGGGTGCAGAGGGCCGTGTGGTATTTGGTGAGTCCGCGGATCTCTTTCAGCCGGGGTAACAACTGGGTGCTGAACTGCTCCAGGTCCTGCGTGATGACCGTCAGGGTGAGGTCGCGGTTGCTGGCGGCCTCTTCAACGGTGATGACTTCGGGGAGCTGAGCCACGGCCGACGTAACATCCGGCCTCAGATGCATTTCGCAGTCGGTATCCACCATGGCCAGGCACATGTCCTTGGGATCGCCCATCAGGTGCGCCGTGGTCCAGGCTGCCCCTGCGGACTTCAACCGCTCCCATCGTGACGCCAGCGTGGTGGCGTGGACGCCCAGGACTTCACCGGCGTCGGACCAGCTGATCCGGGGCGAAATCTGCAGGGCGTTGATCAGTCGCAGATCTTCTTCACTGAGCTCCATGAGCCAATTCTCCCAAAAGCCTGCATTTTTTCCGCCAAATCCATGGCTTATGTGCATATTTCCAGATGTTTCCCGACATGTGAATCACATCACCCCAGAATGGCATGAGGAACCCATTCCCGGAAAGACCAGGAGAACCCATGACCATCGCTGCCGACGCCCGCGAGTTGAAGGACGACATCGTCCGCCTCCGGCACGACCTCCACCGTGAACCCGAAATCGGACTGCAGCTCCCCCGGACCCAGGAAAAGGTTCTCAAGGCGCTGGACGGGCTCCCGTACGAGATCACCCTTGGCAAGGAAACGACGTCGGTCACAGCGGTTCTGCGCGGCGGTGCGGCTCACGCTTCGGCCGGGAAGCCCGTGGTGTTGCTGCGGGCCGACATGGATGGACTCCCTGTCCAGGAGACCACCGGCGTGGACTACACCTCCCGTATCGATGGCGCGATGCACGCCTGCGGCCACGACCTCCACACCTCCATGCTGGCCGGCGCTGCCACCCTGCTTGCCGAACGCCGCGACCAGCTGGCCGGTGACGTCATCCTCATGTTCCAGCCGGGCGAGGAAGGCTTCGACGGTGCCAGCTACATGATCAAGGAAGGCGTCCTGGATGCCGCTGGCCGCCGAGCCGACACCGCCTATGGGATGCACGTGTTCTCCTCGCTGGAACCCCACGGCCAATTCGTCACCAAGCCCGGCGTCATGCTCAGTTCCTCCGATGGCCTTGTTGTCACTGTGCTGGGCGCCGGTGGCCACGGCTCTGCACCCTATTCGGCAAAGGATCCCGTCACGGCCGCCGCCGAAATGGTCACCGCCCTGCAGGTCATGGTGACCCGGCAGTTCAACATGTTCGATCCCGTAGTCCTGACCGTCGGTGTGCTCCACGCAGGAACCAAGCGCAACGTGATCCCCGAGACCGCCCGCATCGAAGCCACCATCCGGACCTTCTCAGAGGAGTCCCGGCGGAAGATGATGGAAGCAGTACCCAGGCTTCTGCATGGCATCGCTGCAGCCCACGGTTTGGAGGCGGACGTGCACTACCAGGAGGAGTACCCCCTCACCATCAACGATGAGGATGAGACCACCACGGCGGAGAAGGTCATCGCCGGAATGTTCGGTGAGTCCCGGCATACCCGCATGGCCACGCCGCTGAGCGGTTCCGAGGACTTCTCCCGCGTCCTCGCCGAAGTCCCCGGCACCTTCGTGGGACTCAGTGCTGTTGCCCCCGGCGCCGACCACACGACGTCGCCGTTCAACCACTCGCCTTACGCAATGTTCGACGACGGCGTCCTCACCGATGGTGCAGCGCTGTATGCCGAACTCGCGGTATCCCGCATCGCCGCCCTCGCCGGCAACTAAGCCCTACCTCCCAGCCCGCCCCACCTTGGAGAATCTCATGACCACCACCGCAGGAACGTCCCCCGACGTCACGGTCCACAAATCCCACGCGCGGACGCTCATTGGAACCGGCATCGGCAACGCCGTTGAATGGTACGACTGGGCAATCTACGCGACGTTCTCACCATTCATCGCCAGCGCCTTGTTCAGCCAGGCCGACCCCACGTCAGCCGTGCTGTCCACCCTGGCGATCTTCGCCGTCGGGTTTGTCGCGCGGCCGTTTGGCGGCTTCGTGTTCGGCTGGATTGGCGACCGGATCGGCCGGAAGACATCCATGACCGTTGCCGTCGCGCTGGGCGCGGTGGGGAGCCTCCTCATCGGCATCGCGCCGACGTTCGCCGCCGTCGGCGCCTTCGCTTCGGTGATGCTGCTGGTGGCCCGGCTCATCCAGGGCCTTGCGCACGGTGGTGAGTTGCCGTCGTCGCAAACGTACTTGTCCGAGATGGCACCCAAGGAACATCGCGGCTTTTGGGCAACCCTCATCTACACCTCGGGCACCGCCGGAATCCTGGCCGGAACGCTGCTGGGGGCCATCCTGACCAACGTCCTGAGCAAGGAAGACATGAGCGCTTGGGGTTGGCGGATCCCCTTCCTGATCGGTGGAGTCCTGGGCATCTACGCCTTGTTCATGCGGGCCAAGATGAAGGAAACCGAAGCGTTCGAGGCAGAGGCTCCGACCGAGAAGCGCCTGCCGATCCTGCCGCAGATCATTAAGTACCGCAAGCAGGCGTTCCAGGTCATTGGCCTGACCGTGGGCCTGACGGTTGTCTACTACATCTGGGGAGTCGTGGCGCCGAGCTATGCAGCCACCTCCTTGAAGATGGACCGCGGTGAAGCCTTGTGGGCAGGTGTTATTGCCAATGTGGTGTTCATCGCCGCCCTGCCGTTCTGGGGCAAACTCTCGGACCGCATCGGCCGTAAGCCTGTCATCATCGTTTCAGCCGCCGGCGCCGCCCTCCTGCACTTCCCCATGACGTGGCTACTCAAGGATTCGCCGTGGCAGCTGGCCGTGTCCATGTCCGTGATGCTGTTCTTCATCGCCGGCAGCGCTGCAATCGTCCCGGCCGTCTACGCCGAACTGTTCCCGACGCACATCCGCACCATCGGAGTCGGCGTTCCGTATTCCATCTGTGTCGCGGCCTTCGGTGGCACGGCCCCGTACCTGCAGACCTGGCTCGGCAGCATCGGGCAGGGCTACCTGTTCAATGTGTACGCGGTGATCCTGCTGCTGGTCGGCATCGCGTTCGCCTTCTCCATCCCGGAGACGAAGGGCAAGGACCTGACCGTCTAAGTCTTCCCAACTGGGTGACAGCACGTGTTCCAATGAGCCCTCATTGCGACGTGTGCTGTCACCTACTTGGGTTAAACGAAGCGGTCCCTGCCTGCCCGGTAACCGAAGAACGCGGCCAAGGACCCGACCACCAGGAACAGGATTCCGGCTGCTGCGAAGCCACCCGTGGCTTGGTGCAGCTGTCCGACCAAGAGGGTGCCGACCGAGCCCACGCCATAGCCAACTCCCTGCATCATCCCGGACAGGTGCGCGGCCGTATGGGCGTCACGGGTGCGGACCATGATCATGGTGAGGGCCACCGCGGTGAGCGATCCTTGGCCCAGCCCGTTCAACCCCGTCCAGACCCAGATGAGTTCGGTGGGGCCGAAGATCGTGAGCGCGAACCCACCGCCCGTCATCAAAGCCACCACCATGTTGATGATCCGCTGGTCCTTGAAACGTGTGGCCAACGCCGGGGCAAACAGTGAGCCCAGCATCTGCAGCACGATCGACACCGAGACGATCAGACCCGCCGTGCTGCCGTCTATCCCCCGATCGCGCAGGATGGGCGCCATCCATGCGAACACACTGAACGACATCATCGCCTGCAGCACCATAAACATCGTGACCTGCCAGGCTACGGCTGAGCGCCACACGTTCACGCCACCGTGGACTGCCTGGTGCTTTATCGCCGGCTGGCGGATTGCCACCGGCAGGAACAGCAGAAGTACGACGGCGGCAGGCACCGCCCAGAACCACAGCGCCGAGGTCCAGTGGCCGGTTGCCGCAAAGACCGGATACGTGAAGCCCGCGCCAAGGGCCGCCGATGCGCATATTGCTGTGGTGTAGAGGCCGCCCATCAGGCCCATGCGGTGCGGGAAGTCCCTTTTGACGACGCCGGGAAGGAGGACGTTGCACAGGGCAATGGCCGCTCCGCAGGCCGCGGTGCCAGCGAGAAGCGTGGGAAGGTGTCCTGCTCCGGGGATCTCCAGGGGCCGCAGCAGCAGACCTGCGGTGAGGACGGCCATGGCGCCCAGGAGCACCCGTTCTGCTCCGAACCTGCGGGCAAGGATGGGGGCAAGCGGCGCGAACACGCCCAGCAAAGTGACCGGCACCGTGGTGAGGACCACGAGCGACCAGCCGGGCAAACCGGCGTCGGACGTTATTTCCGGCAGGACCGCGGAGAAGCTGGAGAAGACCGTGCGTAGGTTGAGGCCAATCAGCACCAGGCAGATGGCCAGGTACACGAGGCCCCGCTTGCCACGCAGTTGCGTGGGATCCGCTGGTGGTTCCTCGCCGATCTCGGCGTCCACTGCGAGGTCGGACAGGAATGATTTCTCTGGGTAGCCGGGCGTCGTCGAGGAGGTCACACGTCCTATTCTGTCAGCCGGGTTGAACCAGGTGCTTGGTGGGCGGGATGTGACCGGCTTTGACCGAGGTTTCCCTTGCCGTCAGGGAACGATCTCCTGACCGCTCCACACGCCGGCTTTGGGGGTGAACTTCCAGCGCCTGTGCGTAGTCCCTGAAAGGTCGAGCCAATCCACGTCTGCCATCTCAATTGCCATCCAGGCAAAACGGTCAAATGCCTTTTCACCCACAACCGGCTCCCCATCGGACTCCGGGGAACCCGGGAGGGGCGTGCCCGGAACACGGCCCGAGGCATAGAGATGACGGCCGCCCGGGCTTACCCGGTCCCAGGCACGGCTTCGCTCGTCAGCGTCATCAATAAAGGACGCAGTGCCCCTGATGCGCAATTGCACCCCACGGTTGCCGTCGTACATCGTCAGGGCAACAGAGGGTACCCGTTCAATCTCAGCGACCTTCTCGGAGAAAGCGTTGGTGGCAACCATGATCTGTCCCGTCGCGCGGTCGAAGGCACGGAGAATGACGGCACGGATCCTCGGTCCTCCGTCCAGCCCAAGGCTCCCAAGGAAACCCAGAGTGAACGGGGTGCGCCCTGCGGTGGCATCTGCCAAGGACGTAAAGACCTCTTCAAGTGTGTCCTCGCTTGCAACCATTCCCCTATTCTCCCGTTGCCGGCCAATTGCATCAACGAAACGTCTCCCCTCCTGAGAAGGAGCAAAGGCACGTCACGTTCAGGCAAGCGGGCCACCCTGACCCCTGGCTCTCGGCGGGAGAACCCACAGCCCCAACCAAAGTATTCTGGAAGCGATGAGTGAAACCCCAGATTCCCCGCGACCCGTCACGCCCGGCAGCCAAGCCTCCTTCGGAACCTACGGTGGCCGTCCGGTCAGCTTCGTGCGCCGCGGAACCCGCCTGCAGGGTCGCAGGCAGGCCGCCTGGGAAGAGCACGCCGAGCGCTGGGCTATCCAGGTCCCACGCCACGTCGCCAACACCTCCGTGCACCCTGATTACACGTTCGATGCCGAGGCCGTTTTCGGGCGTAAGGCACCGCTGATTGTGGAGATCGGTTCAGGCCTGGGTGACGCCGTCGTACATGCCGCTGAGCAGAACCCGGACAAGGACTTCCTGGCCGTCGAGGTCTACACGCCCGGTTTGGCGAACACCATCATCAAGATCAACAGCCGCGGCCTGACCAATGTGCGCGTGGTGGAAGCCAACGCCCCCGAGGTCCTCGAGTCGATGCTTCCCGAGGGTTCGGTCAGCGAGCTTTGGGTCTTCTTCCCGGACCCGTGGCATAAAGCCCGGCACCACAAACGCCGGCTCATCCAGCCCGCGTTCGCTTCGGTCGCCGCCAAAGCCCTCGAAAAGGGTGGCTACTGGCGCATCGCTACGGACTGGTCCAACTACGCAGTACACGTCCGCGAAGTGCTGGCAGATTCCACGGAATTCGAGAACATGCACGAAGGCGAGCGCAGCGGCGAGGAGAGCCCACTGACGCAAGTGTGGCAGTCCGGCGTCGAATCCGTTGTGGGCGGCGCACCGGTGAGGGAAGGCCGCGCGCCGGTCAGCACCGAACACACTGGTCCGAACGAGGGCGTGGATGAAGAAGGGGGTTGGGCTCCCCGGTTCGACGGCCGCATCAGGACCAGCTTTGAGAACAAAGCCCACGAGGCCGGACGCATGATCTTCGACCTCACTTACCGCAAGATCTAGCCGAAGGACCTTTGGGGGAACCATGAGCTATCAGCCACCGGTGGACTACTACCAACAACCCCAACGGACAGGTAACCGTGGCTTGGGTGCCGGAATCACCAGCATCATCGCGGCCGTGCTCTCGCCCGTCGCAGCCGTGGTCAGCATCCCCTTGGGCATCGCAGCCGTCGCATCCGCCATGAGCCGTTACAACGAGGGCAACGATGCTTGGTGGTTTGGTGCGCTCGTCCTGGCGGGGACTGCGGTGGTGCTGGCGATCGTTGCAGTGGTGAGCGGGCTGATCGCCGTCTTCCGGGCCGGCCGGATGAACGCCGGACGCATCACGGGCATCATCGGCTTGGCCATTACGGCGATCAACATCTTTGGCATTGTTTTCATGGTGTTCCTGGTGCTCGGTTCAGGGCAGGGGTTCTAATGCCGCAGGTGCGCGCCGAACGATTCATCCGGTTGGATCCGGAGACCGCTTTCGCCCTCTCCCAGACCACTGGTGCATTCCGGCTCACATGGGACCCGTTCATTTCCGCCCAGGCTTTCCTGGACGGAGCCACGGCCGCAGGCAAAGGTGTCAGGACACGGACCGTTTCCCGCATGGGCCTGAAGATGGTCAGCGAATACGTCTCTTACACCCCACCCCGAAACGTGGGCATGACCATGGTGTCCGGGCCGTGGTTCTTTGAAAACTTCGGCGGTGGTTGGCGGTTCACCCCGGACGACGGCGGCACCCGGGCAGTCTGGAAATACACCTTTTCGTGCCGGCCGGCTCTGGTGAAGCCGTTGGCCGAGAAAATTGGCGGCTGGCTCCTTGGCCGGGAGATCGAACGCCGGATCGAGGCATTCGCCAAGGCCTGCGAGAACCCTGCGCTGGTGGCCGAACTACGCGCCAAGGGCACAGGGGTCGGGGACACCTAAGGTTTACGGCACCGAAATCGAGGCCACCGTTTTCTCGGCTTCGTCGCGAAGCTCAACTCCAGCAATGCCAGCCAACTGCACCGGAGTGGCCCCGGTGATCTTGATCCGGCCGCTCTGAGTGGCCGTCCATCCGCAGGTGCGTTCTTCGGCGCCGTCCCGGCCCTTTACCCACAGATACAGGGTGCCTTCCAGCGGCATCGAGCGCCCTTCCACAGCGAGCTCAGTGCCCCAGTTCTTCTTCACCATGCCCACTGTTAATTGCAAACCGTTGTCCGACTGCACCGAGTAGCTTGCGTCCGGTTTCGGAGGCTGGTTCAGCAGGGGCCCGGCGAGGAAGCCAACAGCCAGGCAAGCAGCGGCAACCGCACCCACCAAAGCCGCCCACCGCCGTCGTGATGTCCGCCTGCGGACCGACAAGTCCACCAGGACTTTTTCAGGAAGCGCCTCGGGTTCCAACGGTGAGAGCGTGTCCGTACCGCCAGTGACCGTGAGCGCGACAGCATCAGCCCGGGGAACGGCGTCGAGCAATGCCGGCAGGCTTACAAGTTCCTCCAGCTCATGACGACACTCAGCGCAGGTGGCGAGGTGGTCCTCAAACGTACGGGCTTCGTCGGGCTCCAGCCCACCCAAAAGGTAGGCGCCCAATAACTGGTGGACGGAGTTGCCGTTCATCGTTCCACCCCCATTTCATCAAGGATTGTTCGGAGGGCTTTCACAGCGTAGAAAGCCCTGGACTTCACGGTTCCCGCCGGAATGTTCAGCTGCAATGCGGCCTCGCTGACGGTGAACCTTTGGTAGTGGAGTGCCACCAATACCTGCCGGTGTTCGTGGCTGAGCCGGAGCAACGCTTCCTCCATGAGCACCCTGTTCAGGAGCTCGTCCACGCGTTCGGTGGCCGCGTGGTCCGGGAGGTCCTGTTCACCGGCTTCAGCAGGGCGACGCTGTGCCTTCCGGTAGTTGTCGATAATGACGTTGCGGGCCGTCCGGAAGAGGTAGCTGCGCAGGCTTCCTGTGATCTGGGGGGCATGTTGCCACACCTTGAGGATGGTTTCCTGCACGACGTCGTCTGCTTGGTGGGCGTCGGAGGTGCAGCTCAGCACGAAACGCTTCAGAGCCGTGCCGTGATCGCGGTAGATCGCCGCCACCACGTCTTCGTCCAACGGCATAGCCACCTCCCTCACTGTTGTCCTCCGCCCCTTCGCCTATACGACGACGCGCACAGGTAAATGGTTCAGCCTCGTGAACCATTCTTCCTCCAGCTACTGGGGTGTTGCACCGAGATCGCGGGAAGCCTGCGATCTCGCCGAAAGGTTGCGTGCGAACAGGCAGGGTTCCCGCGAACTCGCGAGCCGGTCGCATCACCCGAGCGCACGAAGGACGCGCTCCTTGAAGGCACGCTCCTGAAAAAGGTCCTTCCATTCGATCCGGATAAACCGCCAGCCCTCCTCGACGAGTGCCTTTTCCCGCCTTCGTTCTTGAAAGATGACCTCGTCCGTCGGACTGAAGTCGAAATATTTGGTTCTCCCATCGAACTCCAGCGCCAGTTTTTCCTCTTCCCAAGCGAAGTCCATGCGATGACGACCCATACGGGACTGCACCTCGAATTGTGGCTGCGGAGGCTTGATGCGCAACCTCTGCATCAGCTCACGGGTCAGTGTCTCGCCAGCAGACTCGGACCGCGGATCCGCGTTGGCCAGGGCCTTGCGGAGCGTGCGGACACCCCGTTTTCCGGAAGAGGCTGCTGCCAGGTCTTCAAGTGCGTTGATGTCGGCGCCTACGCGTAATCCGTGGTCCATGATCACCAGCGCTTTCGGATAGCTCAGCATTCTGGCGCAGTCGAATATGGTGCGGTCCAGCGTAGTCGCACGCAAACCCTGAACCGGCTCAACATCATCCTCAGTGAAGCTTTCCGAGTGTCCCCGAACATCCTTGCCCCAGCGGTCCGAGGATGGCCTGGCACAGTGCAGGACATGAACCTTGTCGTCCACGCCCCATACGAACAGGCCGTGGAGCCGTGCCGCAGACAAATGGCTGTAAATGAAACCGCCCGTCGACGTGGTCAGTGTTCCGTGGGCATGGGCCATGATCCGTTCCCTGGCCTGCCCGCCGAGGCTAAGTGACTGCCACTTACTGGCCCTGATGTAGCACCCGTACCTTATGCGGAGCAGTTCACCGGAGTCCACCAGAGCTTTGACCCGCCGACTGTTGAAACCCAACCGGAGCAACTCATCGGTCCTCCACATGTACCCATGCAAAGGGAGTGCTGGTGCCGCTGTGTTGTCTTTATGCGTTGATGGTGTGTTCACCGGTTCAGCTTGGCCGCCATGGACCACGGGCCGGAACGGGCACATCCGGCTATGTGGACAGTGCAGTGCCGGGAACCGGGGAATGCTGCGAATTCGCCGGAGTTTTGCACACGACGCCGCAGCTTTGGGGCGAATTCGGGGGCCCAAACCCCAAGCCAGGCCGATGCATGGGTCCGCTAGACTGCAGGCTACTCACTGGGGAGAGAACATGACACAGGACATCAGCAGCAAGAAGACGCCGACCTTGACGTTCCTGGGGGTGCAGGAACTCGCGTGGACTTTAGGGCTCGTAGCCATGATCATCAATGCCACTGAGCGTGGCCTGGACTGGATCTGGGTGGGCCTGTTGGCCTGCTGGCAGGCATCCATCGTGTGGGGCTTCCTCAAGTTCCGGCAGGCGAGAGCAAGCTAGAGCACCGAAGTCGCCGGAAGCACTGCGAGGTCGCCCGAGCTAACCGGCGAACCCACAGCGTTCCAGCGACCTCGGCGGAAAAGGACTTACGCGTCGGCGAATTCCTCGGACTCTTCGAACTCCACGGCAGCGATGATTTCCTTGGTCTCCGGGTGGATCATGAAGGCCTCGTCGTCGTCCTCGATCATGAGGTAGTCGCCGTGGTCGGTGGAGAAGTGCCAGGCGAGGGTCTTGACGCCGTCGTGCTCGTAGTTGGGATCGCCCATGGTGATCTTTTCCAGGGCGTAACCGGCCACATCGCAGAGTTCGCGGATGATGACCTCGAACTCCGGGGCGTTGGCGAGGGCTTCTTCGTCAGCTTCAGCCTGGCGCTCGGCGAGGTCCGGAATCTGTGCGACACGCTCGGCGATGTGAGCTTCGATTTCTTCGTCGGTCAGGACCAGCAGTTCGGACTGGTCGCGGAGGTAAGCCGCGTTGAGGTCGATGATGTCCTCTTCCTCAAGCAGGGCTTCGAACTCGCCGTCGAGCTCGTCCAAGGTCACAACGGAAGCCGGCGGCGTTTCGGACTCGTCCAGTTCGCCGTCGAGGTAGGCCTCTGCTTCGTCCTCGGTGAGTGCATCGAACGTGGCCGCCGTGCGGTTGAAGAGGTCCAGGTGGCGGGTGGCGCCCATGCCTTCGAGGCCCGCGCGGACGTAAGCATCCACTTCCTCACGTTCCGGTGCGGTGAAGACGTACTGGGCGAAGCCGCCGGAGAGTGCCTGGGTCAGGTAAAAGTCCACAAAGAAGCTGTTGAGCGCAGCGGGTGCGATTTCGTCGCTGTTGAGGAGCTCCTGGTACATCTGGTTCACGACGTTGACGTTGGAATCCACTACATCCGCATTGCCGGCTTCGAAGCTGGTCTTGTTCAGGACGACGGGGTACTCGTTGGTAGTCATGGGAAATCCTCACTGCTGAAAGCTGATGGTGCTCCGGACACTTTCAACGTACGCGTGGGAGCGGCGCGGCAATCGAGTAAGAGGTTAACGGAGGGCGAAGTTTGGGAGCCGTTTTCTGCTGACTAAGATTGAGCAGATAACCTCCTGCCGAAAGTAGCCCGACGCATGCCGTCCCACACAGACGAAACCTGGGAACTGGCCATACAGACTCCTGCCATTAACGACCGCTCCCTGGCGGCCGGACTGGCCTATGCCATGGGCAGCCGCGTCAGCGGGATTACTTTCGACGCAGCCACGGGCCTTCTGATGGGCAAAGTCCGCGGGGCCGGTCCGCAGCCTTATTCGACGTCCGCAAAACTGGTTCGGAAGCCCAGCGGCTGGAGCTGCACGGTAGGAATCTGCAGTTGCCCGGTCCGCAAGGACTGCAAGCACGTTGCCGCGCTGCTCTTCACTGCGGAGGACCACCCCACCATCCGGGCGCAGCTCCTTTCCCAGGCTCCTGGAATTCAAACCTCCAGGGATGGCTCGGGCCAGCAGGGCGGCGCCGCCCGTCCGGCGTGGGAACAAGCGCTCAACAGGCTGATCACGAAGCCAGGCACTGCTCCGAGCGCGGCAGGCATCCAACTCGCGCTCCAGTTCGAGGTGGAAGAGCCGGCCGCGCACTTCTCCTACACAGGCCGCCGGGACCCCATGCGCAGCGTCCGCCAACTCAAGGCGCGTCCCGTCATGATGGGCGCCAAGGGCAAGTGGATCCGCGGCGACGTCTCCTGGAACAACCTCAGCTATGTCAGCTTCCGGCGGGAATTCAACGAGGTCCACGTCGAATGGCTTCAGACTTTCCTCGCCGCCCACGGTTCAAGTAATGGCCGACAGCAACCGTCGGGGGCCATGTGGCTGAGCCTGAACGACTTCGCTGCCAAGAACCTCTGGACCCTCCTCGCCGACGCCACCAAAGCCGGCATCCCCCTCATCCACTCCGCCGGGAGCGAGCCCGTCCACGTGGAGGCGCAACCCGCCGTCGTCGGACTGAGTTTGGCGCGAATGGACGCAGCCCCGGCCGCCACAACGGAAGCGCACGACGGCGGCCTGCAGCTCGCGCCGTCAGTCACCGTGGCCGGGGAGCCGGTTGACGCCGCCTCGGTGGGCTTCCTGGGCAAGCCGGCCAACGGAATCTTCTTCACGCATTCCGGGGACGTCCTGCCCGGAGTGCCGCAGCAGAAGAACCTGATCACCCTTGCCCCGATCGAGGGCGGCATCACGGACGAGCTCCTTGAATTCGTCATGGACGGCCAAACGCTTCAGATTCCGGCCGAGGATGAGAGCCGGTTCCTGACTTCGTTCTACCCCAAATTGCGACAATCCACGCCGGTGCAGGCCGCGGACGAATCGGTGGAGCTGCCCACCCTGGCTGTTCCCACACTGTCCCTGCTGGCCAATTACGGTAACGATCACAAGGTCCGGTTGCACTGGGAGTGGCATTACAAGTCCGGCACCCTGGTCACCGCCCAACCCTTGTGGCGGCATCCAGAGGACCGTGGTTACAGGGACGACCCCGAAGAAGCCCGCATCCTTGAGTCGCTTGGCCGGCCGTGGGATGTGGTTTCGGCGTTGGCCGAGTCCGCCACCGGTGGCTGGGGCGCTCCGCGTCTCGCAGCAAGCGTTGAATTGGGTGGCCTGGACACCCTGGCGTTCACCGAAGAGGTACTGCCGGCGCTGCGGGAACTGCCCGACGTCGTAGTGGAAACGTCCGGTGACATCGCGGATTACCGTGAAGCTGCCGAAGCTCCCGTGGTGTCCATCTCCACCAAGGAAACGGCCAGCGGCGACTGGTTCGACCTCGGCATCGTGATCACGCTTGAGGGCGAACCCGTCTCCTTTGCCGCAGTGTTCTCGGCCCTCGCGGCCGGGATGAGCCGCATGCTGCTGCCCAGCGGAGCCTACTTCTCGCTGGACCTGCCCGAGTTGCACCAGCTGCGCGCGCTCATCGACGAGGCCCGATCCCTGCAGGACAACCCGGACAACAAGGATGGCACCCTGCAGATCAGCCGCTTCCAGGCCGGGCTCTGGGACGAGCTCGCGCAGCTGGGGATTGTGGACGAGCAAGCCGCCGCGTGGCGGGAGGCTGTGGGCGGATTGCTCGACGACGGCGTGACCGGGCTGCCGCTGCCGGCCGGCCTTAACGCTGAGCTGCGTCCGTATCAGCTCGAAGGGTTCAACTGGCTCAGCTTCCTGTACAAGCACAGCCTCGGCGGTGTGCTTGCGGACGACATGGGCCTGGGTAAGACCGTGCAGGCCATTGCGCTGATCTGCGCGGCGAAGGACCTGGCTGCGGAGACTGCTGCGGCCGCACAGGGTGACTCTGCTGAGGTGACTCCGCGAGCTCCCTTCCTGGTGGTCGCCCCTACGAGTGTCGTGAGCAACTGGGCCCTGGAAGCGCAGCGGTTCGCTCCCGGGCTCGTGGTGCGCACCGTCGGTGAAACTTTCGCCAAGAGCGGCCTGTCCCCTGTCGAAGCGTTGGCGGGTGCCGACGTCGTTATTACCTCGTATGCCCTCTTCCGTATTGATTACGACGCCTATGCATCGTTCCAGTGGGCCGGACTGATGCTGGACGAGGCGCAGTTCGTGAAGAACCACCAGTCCAAGGCGTACCAGTGCGCGCGGAAGCTGCCGGCCAGATTCAAGCTGGCCATCACCGGCACGCCGCTGGAGAACAACCTGATGGAGTTCTGGGCGCTGACGTCGATTGTTGCGCCGGGCCTGTTCCCGAGCCCCAAGCGGTTCGCGGAGAACTATCAAAAGCCGGTGGAAAAGAACGGCGACTCGGCGCAGCTGGGCAAGCTCCGGCGTCGTGTGCGTCCGCTGATGATGCGCCGCACCAAAGAGCAGGTCATCAAGGATCTGCCACCCAAGCAGGAGCAGATCCTGGAGGTCGTGCTGAACCCGCGGCACCAGAAGGTTTACCAGACGCACCTGCAGCGTGAGCGACAGAAGATCCTGGGTCTGATTGATGACGTGAACAAGAACCGCTTCACCATCTTCCAGTCGTTGACGTTGCTGCGGCAGCTGAGTTTGGATGCGTCGTTGGTGGATTCGTCATTGTCCGGGGTTCGGTCCTCCAAGCTGGATGTGTTGTTCGAGCAGCTGGAGGACGTCATTTCAGAGGGCCACCGGACGCTGATCTTCAGCCAGTTCACCGGGTTCCTGGGGAAGGTCCGCGAGCGCCTGGACGAAGAGGGCGTGGAGTACTGCTACCTCGACGGCAGCACCCGGAACCGCGGCGACGTGGTCAGCGAGTTCAAGAACGGTGCCGCCCCGGTGTTCCTGATCTCGCTGAAGGCTGGTGGCTTTGGGCTCAACCTGACGGAAGCCGACTACGTGTTCCTGCTGGATCCGTGGTGGAACCCGGCGTCCGAAGCCCAGGCGGTTGACCGCACGCACCGTATTGGGCAGGCCCGGAACGTGATGGTCTACCGACTGGTTGCGAAGGACACCATCGAAGAGAAGGTCATGGCACTCAAGGCCAAGAAATCGCAGCTGTTCGCAGATGTGATGGAAGGTGACGCCTTGGCCGGTGGCTCGTTGACGGCGGACGACCTGGCGGCGCTGTTCGCGGAGTGATCTCCCGGTCAGTCGTCCAGCCGCACACCGCGCAGTAACAGCATTGTTCCGCCGACGGCTACCGCGGACGCCAGGAACACGCCCGCCGCCCCAAGGCCTACCGCCACCACGCCGATGACGCTGGGCAGGACCACTTGGCCCACCCTGTTACCGGCAAGCCTCAAGGCCAGCGCCCGCCCGCGTTGGCCTTCCGGCGCTTGGGCCGAGAGCCAGGACATTGTCAGTGGTTGGCCAATTCCCAGCCCGAGGCCGAGGAACGCCATGACGACAAACAGCAGCCACTCGGGCATCGGGACGGCGGCCACAGCCAGGGCCCCTGTGGAGATGGCCAGGCTCAGGATCAGCAACTTCATGCGCCCCAGCTTGCGGGACACGCTGCCGAGTCCCAGCCGGGAAACCATGGAGAACACCGCCCGGACGGTCAGCATCAGCCCCACCGTGGCCGCCGTGAGGCCGCGTTCGGCGCCGAGTGCCGGAAGGTAGACCACTGTCAGGTCCACTACTGCCAGGACGGTGGCGCTGGTTGCCAACGCGCGGATCACGCCGGGCGTCCTTAGAAGTGCCAACGAATTGCCCTTGGTGCCAGTGCCCTTCGGCGTGCGCCGGCCTCGACTGACCTTCGCAGAGATCACGAACGTGGTCAGGAACATCACCAAGCTCATGGCAGTCGCGAGAAGGAAGATCGCCTGCGTGTTCGGGCGAACGGAAGCACCGCCAACCACGGAAATGGCCAACGGTCCCAAGGCCTGGCCCAGGGACGCGGCGAAGGTCAGGTACCCGAAAGCAGAGTCCAAGCGCGACGACGCCGCGTTGTTCGCGACCACCGCTTGCTGCCCCACAACACAGGCCAGCTGACCGGCACCAAGAAGTGCCGTCCCGGCTACAAGCGCAGGAACTGACGTTCCCCAGAACAGCAGAAAAGCAGAACAGCCCAGTACGACGGCGGCCCCGATCGCCATGAGCCGACGCTCACCGAGGCGGTCCACCAGTCCGCCGATGGGCAGGGCGAGCAGCAGGGGAAAGACAGCGTAGCTGGCGGCCAGAAGGCCAAGGGCGAACCCGGGAACATCCAATTCGAGTGCGCGGTACGTGGTGGCCGGGCGGACCAGGAACGTGACGGCTTGGATGAGCGTCGAGTGGATCAGGAGGGCCGTGGACGAACGCCTTCCAAGTTCGCCGATCATTCGACCACGAGGCCGGAACTGGAGATGACCCGCAAGGTCTCGTCCCTTGCGCCGATGACATGATCGAAGGCGACCTTGGCTGCCTTCTCCGCATCCTTTGAAGCTATCGCTTCGACCAAGAGCCTGTGATTGGAGAGTGCTTCATCGCGGCGTTCGGGGGCATTGTTGGTGAAGTATCGGTAGCGCTCAACCTGGCTGGCGATCTGCTCATGGAACCGCTGGGCCCAGGAGTTCCCGGCGATCCTGGCGATCGCAGCATGCAGGGCAACCCCGTACTTCATGGCCTCGTCGGCGAACTCCACCATGGCAGCATTGCGCGCCAGTATCCCGCGGAGTTCTTCAAGGTCCGCGGCGGTGGCGTTGGCGCAGGCCTCCCGTGCCATCAGGGACTCCAACGCTGCGCGAACATCGTACAGCTCGGAAATGACCTTCTCATCGAGCGCGGGAACCAGCACTCCCCCGGTGGGCTGCTGCTCCAGCAAGCTCTCTGAAACCAACCGGCGGATGGCTTCCCGAAGGGGCGTGCGGCTGACTTGCAGGGCAGTGGCCATGGCGGGTTCGTAGATACGCTCACCCGGTTTCAGCTCGAGGCTAAGGATCCGGCGCTTCAACTCGCAGTAGACAAGGTGCGCCCCCGTGTTTCGTGGTTGTTCTGCCATGCGTGCCGCCTCAAGAGAAGTGTACTTGTATACATCTATACAACCATGATCCAGAGGAGGCCAAAGTTGTTACACCTGTGACCACTTCTGACTGACCACGATCGAGCCTGTTCGAGTGCCTTGTTGCGCCCCCAAGAGCCTCATAGTCTCGGCTTTGCCCGGCCTTCCCGGAAACCGGGCAGCACCCGATGAAACCCCGACGATGAGGTCCACCCATGGCGTTTTCCGCGCGAAGAATCCGACGGCCAGTGGCAGTCCTGGCGGCAGCCGTTACAGCAGCCGCGAGCCTGGCACTTTTGCCCGCAACCACACCACAAGCACAAGCCAACGACGCAACAGCTGTCACCATCACCCCGAACCCCGCCACCCGCGGCGAAGCGTTCGAAGGGTGGGGAACCAGCCTGGTGTGGTTCGCGAATGCGACGGCGGGCTACTCCCCCGAGCTGCGGGAGGAGCTGTACCAGAAGGTTTTCGGGGAGGACGGACTCAACCTCAACATCGCCCGCTACAACGTGGGCGGCGGAAATGCTTCAGACGTAGCCAACTACCTCAACGACGGCAGCGCTGTGGAGGGATGGTGGAAGCCGGTGGCTGAAGCGCAACCCGGCCAGCCGGCGTCGAACCTTTACAACCCGGACGGAACCGTGGACAAAACGCAGGCCAACAAGCTCGCGTTCCTGAACGCCTGGAACCCGGACGACCCCGCGTCCTACAACCCCGACGCCGACAAGAACCAGCGGTGGTGGGTGGAACGCCTCGCCGCAGACCAGCAGATCACCCACTGGGAAGCGTTCAGCAATTCCCCGCCGTGGTTCATGACCAAGAGCGGGTACGTATCCGGCCAAGTGAACACCGCCAAGGGTGAAAACCTCCTGCCCGAAGCGGAAGCCAAGTTCGCGGCCTACATGAGGAACGCCGTCGAGCTCCTCGAAAAGGGCAGCGGCATCACAGTGGACACCATAGATCCGTTCAACGAGCCGAACTCGGGCTACTGGGGCACGGACATCAACGCCGCCACCGGCAAGCCGCCCACCACGTACACCCAAAAGCAGGAGGGTGCGCTGATCTATCCCGCCGCCCAGGACCGCGTGACCAAGCTGCTGGCCGCCGAGCTCAAAAAGGGCACCACGGACGCCGTCATCTCCGCGATGGACGAGACGGATCCCAGCAAGTTCATGACCAACTGGAACGGCTACAGCCAGGAAGCCAAAGACGCTGTAGCGCAGCTCAACGTCCACACCTACGGAACCAACGACCGCCGTCGGGTCCGCGACCTCGCCGGTTCCACCGACAAGCCGCTGTGGATGAGCGAAGTGGGCGGCTTCTGGACGGGCAACCCAGCGCTCGGCGACTCGACCAGCGGCTGGGACCGTTCCAACATCACCAACGGCCTGGGCATCGCCGGCCGCATGGTCAACGATCTCCGTGAGCTCGACCCCAATGCGTGGGTCTTCTGGCAGCCTGTGGAGGACACGTACAAGCAGGAAAAGGCAGACAAGGGCTGGGGCTCCATCTACATCGACTTCGACTGCAATTACGAAGGCCGCGAAGGCTTCTCCAACCGCCGCATCAACGATGGCGCATCCCTGGAACAGGCCAAGTGCAAAGTCCTGACCAACCAGAAATACAACACCACCAGGAACTTCACGCACTACATCCGGCCCGGCGACTTCCTCATCCAGAACGACAACGCCAAGACGGCCAGCGCCCTCCGCGCCGACGGCAACGGCGCAACGCTGGTCCACTTCAATGACACCCCGACGGCGGAAAAGGTCACCATCGATTTCAGCCGCTTCGGCAGCATCGCGCCCGGCGCCAAGGTCACGCCTGTGGTCACCACCAAGTCGCCGCTGGATGACATTGAGAAGAATGCACTCGTCAAGGGCGCGCCAGTCGCCGTCGACACAGCGGCCAAGTCCGTGACGCTTGACGTTCCCGCCGCATCCGTGGTGACGTTCGTCGTCGACGGCGTCAGTGGAGTTTCGGACGATGCCGCGCCTGTGCAGGACGGCCACAGCTATCACCTCAGCGGTGAGGCGAGCGGCAAATACCTGACGGGCCGCTCCAATGGTTCTGCCTCAATTGAAGAAATGGGCACGGATGCTGCCGGTGTGGCTCCTCAGATATGGACGTTCAACGCCGTGTCTACGGAAGATGAGTTTGCGAACGATCGTCGCTGGGTTCTTACGAACAAGGACGGCCGAGTGCTCACAGGCAACGGTGGAGTGCTGAACGGCAGCCAGAGCGGTGCCGCTTCACTGTCTACATTGACGTTGGAACAGGCCAAGGCCGCTCCTTCTGCACAGTGGATAGTGACCACGGAGAACGGCAAACAGTGGTCCCTGGTGAACGCAGGTGCCGCGATTGCCCTGCAGGTTTCGGGCAACCAGACAGCGGCGGGTACGTCCGTGGCCTTGGCATCCTCAACCGGAACCACAGCAACAGCCCTGGCCAACCCACACCAGGCGTGGGCCTTCACCGACATTGCAGACCTCAAGCTCTTGGGAGTTTCCCCTGTTGAGCTGAGCACGCCCGTCGGGACGGCGCCGGTCCTGCCAGCCACGGTCACGCCCGTTTACGAGGCAGGCCCCGGCAAGCAGTTGGCCGTCACCTGGGCCCCGGTGGATCCTTCCTCGTGGCAGAAGGCCGGCAAAGTAACGGTCTACGGTTCAGGGGTTGACCCGTACGGTCAAACCTTCGAAGCCGTTCTCACGGTCACGGTGGGCTCCTACATCGCCACGGACCCTGTTTCCGTGACCGTTGGAACCGGATCATCGGTGGCCTCCATACAGGCCTTGGCCCCGGCCAGCGTTCCTGGACAGATCGCCGATGGTCCCGCCCGGAACCCACTGGCCGTCACGTGGGACTGGTCCGCAGTGGCAGAGTCAGCTCTGCAAAACCCGGGAACCGTCACGGTGCCCGGAACCGCCAACGGCCTCCCGGCCACGGTGACCATTATTGTGGTGGACCGCGTTCCAGTAGCCAATATCTGCAAGGACGACCCCACCACCACGGCCACCGCAAGCTACACCGAGGGCTCCTACATCGCGAAGAACACCTGCGATGCCAACGCCTCCACGCGCTGGTCCAACTGGGTGAGCGGCGGCCGTGCCGGTGACAGCCTGAGCTACGCCTTCAGCCGCGACTACACCGTTTCCTCCGTGACCGTCACGTCTGCGGAAAAGGCTGCGGCGAGCCTTAAAGTCCAGTACCAGGACGCCTCCGGAACATGGAAGGACACCTCCGCGGGAACCATTACGGGACTCTCCATCTCTTCACCGACCACCGTCCGTTTCGACCCCGTCACCACCCGTGGGATCAGGGTTTCGTTCGTGACCACGGCGTCGTACACCAAGGTGGCGGAGGTTGCCATCACGGGCTCGCGCCTGGCGGAAGCCAGCAACGCCGACCTCGGCCGGCTCCTGGTCAACCAGGCCTCCGTGGTGGGCTTCGACCCGGCGACCACCGACTACCGGGTGTTATCGACGTCGGCGACTCCCGCCGTCGTCGGCTACCCGCTGGACACCAACGCAAAGGTGACCGTCCAGCAGGCAACGGCGGAAAGCCCGACGGCGGTCATCACCGTCACAGCGCCGGATGGCACCACCAAGGTGTACCGCGTGAGCGTGTCCACCGGCAAAGACGCGTGCAAGGACGGTGGGTGGACCACCAGCCCACACCCCGTGTTCAAGAACCAGGGGCAGTGCGTGAGCAGCTTCGCGGCCGGAAAGTAGTCCTGGCACTTTGAGCTAGTGAGGCCCCTCGGGATTCTGATCCTGAGGGGCCTTGCTGTGTCTTCACCGAAGTGGAACGAGGGTGCGGAAATGAACAGCGCATGGAATAAGGTAATTCCTTGGCCCTCAAAGCCGTCTGAGCTTTCAGCCGCGCACCCAGCGGTACGGGGTGGTGGTGGAGACCTTGAGCAGCCCGGAGCGCTCCAGGATTGGCCTCGAGAATTCGGTGGAATCACTGTGGATGAGGGTCTTTCCCAGCTCGAGTGCGGCCTGCGCACGGCGGGCCGTCAATGCCCGGTAAATCCCCCGACCGCGCCACTCTTCCCTGGTGGCGCCGCCCCAGATACCGGCGAAGGTTGTGCCTGGAACCGGTTCCAAACGTCCGGCGCTGACGATCTGCCCTTCAGCTTCGGCCACCCACAACTGCATCCCGTCATCGAGGGAGAGACGGCGCAGCAGGGCATCAGCCATCTCATCTGACACGGGTTCGCCGAACACTTCGTCCTGCATGGCGCTCATGGCCCGCACGTCCGGTTCCTCCGTGACCTGCCGCAGGGTCACGCCGTCGGGAAGTGGCACAGCTGTGCTTAATGCCTGGGCTTCACCGATCATGATCGACTCGGGATCATCCTGGGTGAAGCCGTTTTCGATCAACGCTTCGTGCAACCCCGGTGCGTGGTCATGCCCGCGGGATTTCCATTCGACCCTGGTGATGTCAGGTTCAGCGCGGAAATAAGCGATGGCCTCGGCTACGAGCCGTTTGATGGTCTGCGAATCCGCGTCACCGAGATCCTGGTACGTGACGAAGCCCCGGCCCTTCATGAAGGTCACCAAACGCACAGGGCCGTGCTGGGTCACTTTGAGGGCACTCGGGGTCTCGGCGTCGGTGCGGAGGTCCTGGTCATATGCCGCGAGGAAGCGTGCTCGATCATCGGTTTGGCTCATCCCGCGAGCCTACTGCAGGGTGGGCTCGCCCGATTCGATGGCCCGCTGCACACTAGACGGTAGGAGTCGTCTAACCCGCAGCTAGGCGTCGAATTGGGCACGCTGCAGCCGGGCGAGGTCCACGGAGGCGCCATCCGAGAACACGAACCGACCATCCCCCTCGACCTCCCCTTCCCCGGCAACATACGTGACACCCGCATCCGTCGAAGCACCTCCGTCACCGGCGAGGACAACGACGGCGGCGTAGTCACCGTCGTGCGCGGTACCCGAGGTTCCCACCCACGGAATGGTGAGCTCCGAACCCATGGGGTGGGCACCAGAGCGGACGAACGTCCCGGACGAATCCAACGACATGCCGAATCCTGGAACTGGCATCACAGAGCCCACCACCGACGACGCAGCATCCACCGGCCAGCCGCCGATCCGCAAGGCACTCCCCGTGGAAGAGCCGGAAGCCCCGGAAACACGCACCAGCCGGAGCTCTACTGCCCCACGCGTCGCCGAAACCACGGTGACCGAGGGCCCGGGAGTCGCAACGCCGGCCACCCCGCTGCCGTGATCGGGACCGGCGTCGGGGTCAGGTTCAATCCAGTGGGCCGTGAACCGGGACGCTCCCAGCTGAACACCGCCCTCGGAGAACGAACCGAGATACTCAAACCCCGTCCGATGCGTGAGCCGGCCATCGGAATCAACGAACGCCACCGCATTGTCCACGGACTCGGGTGTCAGGTCCGGGAACGTGTGGGTGGAGTACCCGATCCGCGCGTACAGCGGCGAGTCCGCCACCACAGCACCCACAACGGCGTGGTCCGTGGCGTGGTTCCGGATCCGGACCACGCCGTCGGTTCGGGTCCCATCCACCTGCCAGCCCGGCGCCGCGATCAGCCGCTGCGTGTCGGCAACCTCAACGGGCAAAGGTGCCTCCACCGCAGTCCACACCCGGTTGTCCGCGGGCAACGCGAGCCCGAGCATGCCTTTCGCGGCCCAATACGGGGACCCAAATCCGGAGTAGGCCTGCTTCATGCCCGCGAACTCGCCGTGCCACCCGATGGACAGCAACCCGTCCTCCGTGATGGAGCCGTGCCGGGCAAAGTAGTCCAGCATCCCGGAGGAAGCACGCCGGGAAAGACCTGGGGCCAAGCGCGTGTGCCCGGACAACTCCCCCACCCAGAACGGCGCGGCGGCCGCGAACCGGTAGATCAGACTCCGGCCTTGAATGAGCGGGGCACCGTTCGCGCCCACCAAATACGCGGCGTCGTCCAGGAAATCAGCCAGCCGGTCGCCGTCGAGCGTTTTGCGAGCAGTAACCCGGGGGTCAGAAGGCGCCATCAACGCCCAAAGCTGCGGATACACCTGGAATGCCCAGCCCACGTAGTGGTCGTAGGCACGCTCGGGACCGTCCGCGAACCAGCCACCGCCCCGGTACAGGGAGTCATGGATGGCGAGTCCGGCGTCGATGTCCTCATCGGAGTACCGGCCGCCCACGGATGCCAGGAATGTCTCCACCACAATTTGGAACCAGACCCAGTTGATGGGCGGGTACTCCTCACCGATCACAGTCTCGAACCATGCGATGAGCTGCTCCTGCACGCGCTCCGGCAGCTTGTCCCACAGGACGTCGCGGGTCAGTGCCAGGCCAACAGCCAACGACGCCGCCTCCACCTTCGCCTGCCCCAGCTCACCAGGCGTCGGCCACCGGTCCGGGTTGGCGGGATTGGTTCCGGCGTCCAGTCCGGCGGCGTACCACTCGGCGATCCAGCCCGTGCTGGCAGGGTCGCCCGCCATCCGGAACGAGGCCAGCAGGAACGTCCGGGCGAAGGCTTCCAGAGAATCACTTCGCGGGCCGTAGCGGCTGTTGGCTCCGGGCAGGTGGATGTTGGCGTGATCGTCCGTGCCGAACTGATGCGCCGAACGCAGGAGGTGATCCGCGTACGCACACCAGTGCTCCCGGGTGAGGCCGGTGAAGGGTGAGAGCTGGTAATCCAGGGGCGGCAGAAGCATCAGAGCGAATCCTCCAGGACGACTCCAGCCAACCCTCGCGGTGCGCCTACGGAGGATTCCCGCACAATCAGCTCGGGGTTCAGGTCAATGCGATGCACAGGGCGCATCCTTCCTTCGGCCAGGCGCGCAGCCATGAGCTGCACCGCCACCTTGCCGACGTAGCTTTTGGGTGGCCTCACCGCGGAGATGGCGGGCTCGGCAAGGTAGGCCACTTCGTCGTCGTACCCCACAATCGCCATGCTGCCTGGGACATCCACGCCCCGGTCCACGCAGTGCTGCACGAACGCCACGGCCTGGGTGTCCGAGTGCACCAGCATTGCCGTAGTTCCGGTGGAACGGCACAGATCCAGGACGTGATCAAAGTGCTTGGCACGATCGCCGTTGTCCAGCTTGGCTGAGTCCTCGTGAATGGACTTTTCCATCGGAATCTTGAGCGCGGCAAGGGCCTGTTTCCAACCGCGGACCACATGCGGGCTGGTGGGGCTGGTGGAATCCGTGAGGCATCCGATCATCCGGTGCCCCTCCTGCCACAGATGGCGCACGGCCATCCCGGCGCCAAAGGAATGATCGGTGGCGACCCACTCCAGACGATGCGCGGGGATTTCCGACGGCGCCCGCCGTTCGGCCAGGATCACCGGAATGGGCAGGGCATTGAGCCACCTCAGCAATTCCTTCCCGTGCTCACCGCCCATATCGGGGGCCACGATCAGCCCGTCGATGTTCTGGGTATCCAGCAACGCCTGGACCTGGCGGCGGTTGTCGGCAGCGTCGTAGGCGGAGCCACGGACCAGGATGCGGAGGTTCTGCGCCTCGGCCTCGCCACGCGCACCGGAAATCACCTGCGGCCAGTAATAGTCCAGCGACGGAACCACCATGCCAATGGAGTAGCTGTGCGCCGACGGCCGCCCCACAGCCACCGAACGGTCCAATGGGCTGGGCAGCGTGGCGCCGCCATGGACGCGGGACACGAGTCCTTCGTCGGCGAGGGTGTTCACATCACGCCGGATAGTCAGTTCACTGACGCCCAACTTCGCGGCAATATCGCGCACGGTGATGGCTCCATGCGCCCGCAGCTCCTCCATGAGCCGTTCACGGCGCTGCAGGGAAAAGAGGGACTTGCCGCCCGCTTCCGGGGTCTGTTCAGAACTCAAGATGTTGCCTCCACTGTGAGGGTAAACGCGCCCGAAGCGCGGTTTTCGGTGGGCATACGGAAACGGATCCGGGTCAATTTTTCGCCCCAGATGTCGCTGAGGAGAGGATCGTCGAGGTGCCATTCGTCCACGAGTACGACGGCGGTGGCCGGCTTCCAGCGCAGGTGCAGGCCCCTGCCGGTTTCCGCAGCCGGAATCCCGTCGGGCGCGACGATCGCGGTCGCGTCTGTACCGACGCTGACGGTGCCGGCAACCAGATAGGTGATGTCGACGTCGGGCGTTCCCTCAGGCGGACGCGTGCCCTCAGGCGCGGGTTCGGGCAGGTTCCAGCGGTCGTCAATCACCACGGTCCCCAGCTCCCGGTTCATGAGCGAGGTGCGGATCCATTGCTCAGCGTGGTCCAAACCGTAGGCCGCTCCCAGTCCAAGCGCGAGGGTGGGTTCCTCAAGGGTCGGCTCCTGGAGTACGGTCGCCGCGAACGAAGACCCGGTCCCCTGCTCCAGTCCGAACGGTGCGGGGACGCTGTGCCACGCACTCTGCATGGCCCGAATCCGGTACCGATCTGGTCCGAACGTTTGCGCGGTGTACGTGGGCTGGCCGGCGTCGACCAACAGGGGCACACCATCCACGGCGACCACCACTGAACCGACGTCGCGGTGGTTGTGGTGCTCGCCGTTGTGTCCGCCCTTGGCCGCGAGGGTGAGCCCGACGAATGAGCCCGGAGTCTGCCGCGCCACCATGATCTGGACGGACGGAAGGTACGTCCCCCAACTAGGTAACAGCACATGTCCCAATGGACGCTCATTGCGACGTTTGCTGTCACTCAGTTGGGTGAGGACGCGGCCCAGGCCGGCGGCGGCGTTGGGTTCGGGTTCGACGGCGGCAAAGGCGGCCGCGTGCGCGGCGGCCTCAGAGTCCCCCAGCCGGACAGCCCAGCGTTGCAGCATGTCCCACGGGAGTCCGTGGTGGGCGCGGGCCGGGCCGTCGGCAACGTTGAGGAACCATCCATGCCCCAAGTGCATGCGGTGCGGGAATGCCACCAGTGCGCGGATGACGGGCAGGTCCGGATCGAGCTCGCCGCCGCTTGCCTCCTCCAGCAGGGCAAGGCCTTCGAGCGCGCGGCCGGCCCCGTTCCACCAATAGGCGAAGCCTTCGTCGATGGCACCGTCGGCGGGAATGGAGGCGAGGAAGCGGTCCAGGCCCTCGATGCAGCGTGCAATAACCGCCGCCTGCAACCCAGGGTCATCCACCAGCAGCAATGCCGCAGCGATGATGTTCGAGTGGATCCACGGATTCCAATTATGAACGTCGCCGTCCAACCCCAGCCAATGCCAGTCGAGCCTGTCCAGGAACGGCCGGATGACCCGTTCCTGTGTCTCCAGACGGATGCGTCGACGCAGACCGGGAGCACGTTCATCGAGCTGTGAACCGAGCACATGGTCCAGCCACGCGAGCTGCGCCACCACCTCCCCTGCGCCGAGATCGAGGTACGGCCGGGAACGCTCAGGGACCACATCGCCACTGCGGGTGAACACGTCGTCGTGCGCGGCCCAGCTCCACGAACTCTGCTCGCACAGGAGGAAGGCGCCGTCAATCACCTCGTCAAGCCAACCGTCGTCGGAGGCAGGACCAGCCACAGCAGCCATCACGACGGCGCGCGTCAGTCGCTGCTGCCGCCCCGCCACCAGCCCCTCGTATGCCGTGCGGTTGCCGTCGCGGAAGTAGCGCGCGTAATGGGACACGAGCGGTTGGGGCCAGTGACTCCCCTTTTCCTCCGCTGCTTGGGCGCGCAGTTCCGCGAGGGGGCTGCCAGCAGCGCGCTGCCATCCGGCGTCGGACGCTGGACGGACGGCGAGGCGGTCCCGGGCGCCGCGGAGCGACTCCATCAGAGCCGGTGCGCCTGCAGACGTACCCCAGGCCCTTAACAGGGGCCTCAGTGGTGGCGCGTCAACGGCGGGGATGCCGGTTGCCATATAAATTCTTCTCTCATTTGTTCGATCTTGAATGTTTTAGATCAAGTTCGATTGAGTTGAATGAACTGTCTTGTTTATGAGTATGTACTGATTATTAGATGTGATGCAACACATAAATCACGGTCGAACAGGCCGCCGAAAACTTCGAAGGGAGGATCCCTCAATGTCGCTCAAGCCCCAGGCACTGCTGGTCATGAATAGCGGAACCTTTACTGACCAGTTCGATTCCACGCGACTGGAGCGGCTGTCCAAAATGGTGGATCTCGGCGATCAGCCGTGGACGGATTCCCTGGACGAACCCGGATTGCTGGGCCGTTTGGAAGAGGTGGAAATCCTCCTTACCAGTTGGGGAGTGCCGCACCTCAACGCTGAGCGTTTGGAACGCATGCCCAAGCTCCGGGCAGTGTTCCACTGTGCAGGAACAGTGCGCAGCTTCGTCAGTGAAGAACTGTGGGATCGCGGCATCACCGTCACCAACGGCGCCGACGCCAACGCGATCCCGGTGGCCGAGTTCACCTTCGCTTCGATCGTCCTGGCGGGCAAGAAGGCGCATGTGCTGGCCAACGACGCCCGGACGCACCGGGAAGACTGGAGCTACATCGGTGATCGCGGCGAACTGGGCAACATCGGCCGGGTGGTAGGCGTCGTCGGGTTCTCCCGCATTGGCCGCAGGGTGGTCCAATTGGTCCAACAACTCCAGGACGTCACCTGCCTGGTCAGCGACCCGTACGCCGATCCCTTGGACGTGGCGGCGGCCGGCGGCAAACTGGTCACCCTCGAAGAACTCCTGCCCGTATCTGATGTGGTCACCATCCACGCACCCGCACTCCCCGAAACCCGCAACATGATCAGCACGGCCCAGCTCGGCGCCATGAAGGACCACGCGACGCTCATCAACACCGCCCGCGGTTCGCTCGTTGACACGGAAGCCCTCGAAAAGGAGTGCACCACCGGTCGAATCACGGCGCTGCTGGACGTCACGGAACCTGAACCGTTGCCGGCTGAGTCCACCCTGTACGACCTCCCCAACGTCATCATCACCCCACACATCGCAGGTTCGCTCGGGACTGAAACCCGGCGGATGTCCGATGCCGCACTCGATGACCTTGAACGATACCTCGCCGGCAAGGACCTCCTGGCACAGGTAGTCCATGAGGACCTCGGCCTCAGCGCCTGAACCCAAGCACCATGAAGCCGCAGCTGCGGCAAACTTGTAACCCAGTACTAAAGGAGAACGCAATGAAGCGCACAACCCTCGCCGCAATCGCCCTTGCGGTGACTGCAGGGCTCGGACTCACCGGCTGTGCCGGCGCTGCCGGTCCCGCCGAACCGCAGGCGGCCGAAGGCAAGACCCGGCTGACCGTCTCGGTCTGGAACTACGAGGGCACCCCGGAGTTCAAGGCCCTCTTTGACGGCTACGAGGCCGCCAACCCCACCGTGGACATCGAACCCGTGGACATCCTTGCTGATGACTACCCCCAGAAGGTCACCACCATGCTGGCCGGTGGCGACACCACTGACGTGCTCACCATGAAGAACGTGATCGACTACTCCCGCTACGCCAGCAACGGCCAGCTGCAGGAGATCAACAGCGTGGTGGACAAGGTGGGCAAGGACAACCTCGCCGGCCTGGACGCGTTCGACATCGACGGCAAGTACTTCGCTGCTCCCTACCGCCAGGACTTCTGGCTCCTGTACTACAACAAGGACCTGTTCAAGGCTGCCGGCATCGAGGAGCCGAAGGACCTGACCTGGGAGAAGTACACGGAGATCGCCAAGAAGCTCACCACCGAGGCCGGTGGCAAGAAGACGTACGGCACCTACCACCACATCTGGCGTTCCGTGGTCCAGGCCATCGCAGCAGCCCAGAACGGCGCTGACCAGAACAGCGGCGACTATGGCTTCATGGAGGACCAGTACAACACCGCCTTGGACCTCCAGAAGTCCGGCACTACCCTGGACTTCGGCACCGCCAAGAGCCAGAAGACCAGCTACCGCACCATGTTCGAGACCGGCCAGGCTGCCATGATGCCCATGGGCACCTGGTACACGGCGGGCATCCTGCAGGCCAAGAAGGACGGCAAGACCAACGTCAACTGGGGCCTGGCTCCACTGCCGCAGAAGAACGATGACGGCAAGGTCACCACGTTCGGTTCGCCCACGGCCTTCGCCGTGAACAAGAACGCCACCCACTCCGATGAGGCAAAGAAGTTCATTGAGTGGGCCGCCGGTGAAGAGGGCGCCAAGGCCATCTCCAAGATCGGTGTTGTCCCGGCGCTGCAGAACGAGTCCGTCACCGCTGAGTACTTCAAGCTGGACGGCCTGCCTACGGACGAGCTCTCCAAGAAGGCTTTCGCCCCGGATCAGACCGCCCTGGAAATGCCCGTCAGCGACAAGTCTGCCGCGACGGACAAGATCCTCAACCAGGAGCACGACCTCATCATGGTCGGCGAGCGCTCCGTCAGTGATGGCCTCGCCGAGATGGGCAAGCGCGTCACCAGCGAAGTCCTGGGCAAGTAAGGCCAGGCAAGCCACTGGTTCCGGTGCTGCGTCCCTGGACGCGGCACCGGACCCGGACCTTAATTCTCCGGATCCTGAAATGGAGGAACGCCCCCGACGCCGGGAGCGGTCATCATGACTACAGAAACAATCACCCAGGCACCTGCCCCCGTGCACAGCCGCGGCAACAGGAAGCAAGCCAGGCGCAACACGCTGATCGGCTGGACGTTCATCCTTCCGAACTTCCTGGGCTTCCTGGCCTTCACCCTCATTCCAGTCGTGGCCGCTTTCGCGCTCTCCTTTATGGAATGGACCTCATTCAGCGCTCCCAAATGGGTTGGCCTGGCCAACTTCGAGCGCATGTTCGCATCCGACTCCTTCTGGATCGCGCTGCGGAACACCCTTGTCTACGCTTTGGGCCACGTCCCGCTCACCATGGCCTTGGCCCTCATCCTGGCCATGCTGCTGAACCGCAAGCTCAAGGGCATCGGCTTCTTCCGCGTTGCCATCTTCTTCCCGTACATCACCTCGCTGGTGGCCGTCGCCGTCGTCTGGAACATGTTGTTCAGCCCGGACAGCGGCCCCATCAACCAGTTCCTCGGCGCCATCGGCATCGCCAACCCGCCGGGCTGGACCTCCAGTTCCGATTGGGCCATGCCCGCTGTCATCATCACCAGTGTGTGGCGCGACATGGGCTATTACATGGTCCTCTACTTAGCCGGCCTGCAGGCGATCCCCACCGAACTGGATGAAGCCGCCGAAGTAGACGGCGCCAGTGCTTGGCAGCGCTTCTGGAACGTCACCATCCCGTCCCTGCGTCCCACCACGTTCTTTGTGGTGGTCATGCTGACGGTTTCCAGCTTCAAGGTGTTCGACCTCATTGTGGTCATGACCAACGGTGGCCCAGGCCGCTCCACCACGGTGCTGTCCCAGCTGATCTACCAGGAGGGCATCGGCGAAGGGAAGTTCGGGTACTCCTCTGCCATTTCGCTGGTCCTGTTCATCATCGTGCTGACGGTTACCGTCCTGCAGTTCAAGATCCAACAGCGGAGGGAACGCTGATGACCAACATGGCCGAAGACCTTAAAGCCACTCATGTGACGGACGCAGCACCGCTCCCAAACGGCGCACCTACTGCGGAAGACCGCCGTCGTACTGACCGTCAGCGTTCCCCGCGCGAGCAGAAGAAGCGGACCGCGAACATCGTGATCTACGGTGTCCTGGTGGTCCTGGTGGCGGCGCTGATGGTGCCGTTCATCTGGATGCTTTCCTCGTCGTTGAAGGAGAACAACCAGGTCCTCACGGTTCCCATCCAGTGGATTCCGCAGGAGTTCGTGTGGAGCAACTACACGGACATCTGGACCCGTATCCCCATGATGGGCTACCTGCAGAACTCGCTGTACCTCGCCGTGATCATCACCTGCCTGCAGGTCCTCACGGGCTCGCTGGCTGCCTACGGTTTCTCCAAGGTCCGCTTCCCGGGCCGCGACGTGCTGTTCCTCGCGTACATCGGTACTATCGCCGTTCCGTGGCAGGCCTACATGGTGCCGCAGTACATCATGATGCAGAACCTTGGCCTGACCAACAGCTTCAACGCCCTCATTCTCTTGCAGGCGTTCGGCGCGTTCGGCGTGTTCCTGATGCGCCAGTACTACATGACCATCCCGGACGAGCTCTGCGAAGCGGCCCGCATCGATGGCTTGAGCGAATACGGCATCTGGGCCCGCGTCATCCTGCCCCTGTCCAAGCCGGCCCTGGCCAGCCTTGCCCTGCTCACGTTCGTGAACACGTGGAACGACTACATGGGTCCGTTCATCTACCTCACGTCCAACCGACTCTGGACCGTCCAGCTGGGCTTGCGGTCCTTCGTGGGCCAGTTCGACGCCGAGTACGCCATGATCATGACCGGCTCCGTGATCTCCGTGATCCCGATCCTCATCATCTTCCTCATCGGCCAGCGCTACTTCATCCAGGGCATCGCGACCAGCGGGATGAAAGGATGAGTGTTGTGGCTGGGCAGAAACGACGGCGGTGGGCCGGACCGGGATTCGAAACCTTCGGGAGCATCTTCGGGTTCATCTACACGTTCCTGGCCGGCAACGCCCTGCTCGCCGTGGCCAACGCCCCGCTGGTCCTCAGCCTTTCCCTGGTGGCCGACCCCGCCGCTGCGTGGCCGTTCTTCCTGGCGCTCTCCGTCACCATTGCGCCGTCGCTCGCCGGCATCTTCGCTGCCTTCAAGGCGTTGAACGACGACGGCGGCGCGGTCAAGCCGGTTGCCGCTTTCCTTCGGGGATACAAACGCAGTTTCGCGAAGGCCGCGGTGCTGGGTGTGGGCGCTGTGGCCCTGCTTCTGTTCCTCGGCGTGGACCTGGCCGTCGTCCAGAACAACGTCCAGAACCTTCCTGGGGCTGCGCTGCTGGTGCCCGTGATCGTCGTAGCGGCCGCCGTGACGGTGAGCCTTGCCGTCACGGCGATTGCCGGCGTCGTACTTCTGCCTGAGACGAAGCTGAAAAGCATCCTCAAGGCTTCGCTTTATCTGGTGGCGCAGCGCTGGTACCTCAGCGTGGCCATGCTGATCCTGCTGGGGATCATCGTGTCCGCCTCCGTGATGCATCCGGTCCTGGGTATCGCGTTGGCGCCGGCACCGCTGCTGTTCGTGATCTGGAGCAACGCCGCGTACGCTTTCCACGCCGTGCTGCGTTCCGCGTAGACCCTGTTAGGACCTTTCTTGAGCACCTTCGCAATCGGCGATCAGGACTTCCTCCTGGACGATCAGCCGTTCCGCATCCTCTCCGGAGCCATCCACTACTTCCGGGTTCACCCCGATCTGTGGGCCGACCGGATCCATAAGGCCCGGTTGATGGGTTTGAATACCATCGAAACGTATGTGCCCTGGAATGAGCACTCGCCCGAGCCTGGTTCGTTTGTTGCCGACGGCGGGCTGGACCTGGGTCGCTTCCTGGACCTGGTTGCCGCTTCCGGGATGCACGCCATTGTCCGCCCCGGCCCCTACATCTGCGCCGAATGGGACAACGGAGGGCTGCCCGCCTGGCTGTTCACCGACCCCACCGTGGGTGTCCGCAGCAGCGAACCGGGCTACTTGGCGGCTGTCTCTTCCTATATGGAGTCTGTGCTGGCTTTGGTGGTGCCTCGACAGATCACTCAGGGCGGTCCAGTGATCATGCTCCAGATTGAGAACGAGTACGGCGCCTACGGGAACGACAAGGAGTACCTGCAGCATCTGGTGGACCTGTCCAAGCGCTCGGGTGTTGATGTTCCGCTGTTCACCTGCGACCAGCCGTTCGGGACCATGATCGAGGACGGATCATTGCCCGAACTGCACAAGACGGGAACGTTTGGTTCGCGTGTTGAGGAGCGGCTCGGCTTCTTGCGGGAGAGGCAGCCCTCGGGGCCGCTCATGTGCGCAGAGTTCTGGAACGGCTGGTTCGACAACTGGGGAACACACCACCACACCACCGACGCCGCTGCTTCCGCCGCCGAACTCGATGCTCTGCTCACCGCCGGGGCTTCAGTGAACATCTACATGTTCCACGGCGGCACCAACTTCGGCTTCAGCAATGGGGCGAACGACAAAGGCATCTACGAGCCCACCATCACCTCGTACGACTACGACGCTCCCCTCTCCGAGGACGGGCATCCGACGGCCAAGTATTTCGCCTTCCGGGACGTCATTGCCAAGCATTTCCCGGTTCCGGCCGAGGTGCCGGCTCTCCGGGCGCCCGTCCCTGCTTCAGTGGTGGCGGTTTCTTCGACGGCTCCTGCGCTCTCCGACGCCGTAGTTACGTCTTTGGTACCAGGAACCGTTCCGCCCGTCGAGGTGACGGGGCAGTACCGCGGCTTCTATTTGTACGAGGCCTCACTTCCTGGTGGCGGGGTCCTGTCATTCACAGAGGTCCGTGACAGGGCACAGTTCTTCCTGGACGGCGTGCCCGTGGGGGTGCTGAGCCGGGAACTGGGCGAGCGCTCGGTTGTCATCCCCGGTGGTGGCCGCCTGCAGGTTCTCCTTGAGGACCAAGGCCGGGTGAATTACGGGCAGAGAATCGGCGAAGCCAAGGGTTTGATCGGACCGGCGCTGCTGAACGGCGCGGAGGTTGTGGACTGGGAAGTGGGTGCCGTGGACCTGGGCTCGCTGGAGGCATTCCGGTCGGCCGCGGCGCCGCTGCCACCCGGCGATGCTGCGGCCGGCGTGGCTGGTCCGTTCGTTTCCTTTGCGACCTTTGACGCCGATGGCCCGGGAGACCGATTCCTCCGCCTCGATGGCTGGACCAAGGGTGTTGTTTTTGTGAACGGATTCAACCTTGGCCGTTACTGGAGCCGCGGACCGCAGCGCACGCTGTACGTTCCCGGTCCGCTGATCCGCGAAGGCGCCAACGAGCTCGCCATCCTGGAACTCCACGGAAGCGCGACGCGCGAGGTGGGTTTCGCCGTCGGGCCTGACCTGGGCCCCGACGAAAAGTAGCCATCTCTCACATTCCAAGCCCTTCCCGTCCGCCCTCTCTCACTTTCTCCAGGAGAGTGAGAGAGGCTTCCTTCCAAGGTGACGGGATATGAGAGAGCGTTTGCGGCATACAGAAGGGACCGGTCGATCAACCGGTCCCTTCTGTATGTTCAGCCCTGTATGTTCAGCGACTGCGTGTTCAGCGCGCGGGCGTCATTAGCCGCGGCAGAGCTCGCCGTACTTGGTGCCGGCTTCCTGGAAGGCCGAGTTGGCCTCGTCCAGCTTTGCCTGGTGCTCCGCCTTCTTGCCATCGTCGGTCGGCTCCTTCTCGGCCAGAGCATCCAGGTATCCCAGGATTGCCGTGACAACCGGCTTCATGTCGTTGGAAGCCACGGACTCGATGGGCCGGACCGCATTGGCAGCACGGTTCGCTGCAGTCTGGCTCGGGCTCTGCGGGAAGCTGGGTACCACGACGTTAACGCGGTCGCAGGTTTCCGCTGTGGTCAGCTGCTGCTGGGCGGAACAGGCGGATGCCGAGGCGATGAGCCCGGCAGCGATCAGGACAGTGGTGAGTTTCTTCATGATTCCCTCAGTGGTCGACGTCCCTTTGATTGTAATCAGAGCCGGGGCCCGGCCACGCATCGGCCACCACCCGGAGGCGAATCTCCTCTACAGCGCCGGCGTCCGGGGCGGAGTCGTGCGCCGCGAGCCCGTCGCTTCGAAAGCGGCAGCCAGCGTCAGCAGTGCCGTGTCGTCGTAGGCGCGGCCAGCAAAGGTGAGGCCTACGGGCATGCCAATGTCTGCCATCGTTCCCATCGGCACCGTGACAGTGGGGATGCCGAGGTGGCGTGGGACGAGGTTGCCGTTGGACACCCAGACCCCATTTCGCCAGCCGAGGTCCGCGGAGGCAGGGTTGACGTCCATGTCGGCTGGTCCGACGTCGGCCGCGGCAGGGAACAGGACTGCGTCCAGTCCGAGCCCGTCCATCCAGTCCTCCAGGTCAACCCGCCGGGTCTCTTCCAGTCCGCGCACTCCGCTTTCCAGCTCGGGGATCTCAGTGAATTGGGATACGCCGTATTCGCGGACATGCCGGGGATATTCGGAGATGTGGTCGTCGAATCCGGTGTAGCGGTCTGCCAGGGCGCCCTTCGGGTGCGGGAAGATCGCAGCGCCGTCAACATCGGCAAGCCTGTTGAGGGCAGGATCACCGTTGGCGCGCAGGAAATCGTCCCACGCCCAGGCCGAGAGGTCCTCGATTTCACGCTTGAGGTACGCGGAACTGACCAGGCCGCGGGTGGCGATGGTAGGCGCTCCCGGCCGGTCGCCTTCGTAATTTGAGACCACGGGGAAGTCCACCAGGACGACCTCGGCTCCCGCGGACTCAAGGTCCCGCTTGGCGGCTTCCCACAGGTCAATCACGGAAGCCCGCGTTTCGATTCGCTGCCCGGTGGGGCCACCGATGCCCGGCTGCTCGCTGGTCCCGGCGGCCGGGTCTGCGTTGATGTACATGCGCGGCACTCCGAGGCGCTTACCCCGCAACGCCAGCCGTCCGGCGTCGAGCGTTTCCGAAGCGAGCGCAACGTAAGACTCCGGCCGGACCTCAGACGATTTAGGGATCTCAACCCACGGCTGCGCGCGCCAAAAATCACCGCGGGACTCGGCGTCGTCGGCCACAATGACGTCCAGCAGCTCGAGCATGTCGGCCATGGTGCGCGTGTGCGGGACTACGACGTCCATGGTGGGGACCAATGGCCAGTTGCCGCGCACCGAGATGACGCCGCGCGAGGGCGTGTAGGCGCACAAGGCATTGTTCGACGCCGGTGCGCGGCCACTTGACCAGGTCTCCTCACCCAGGCCGAAGGCCGCGAAGCTGGCCGCCGTCGCGGTTCCGGAACCGTTGGAGGAACCGGAGCCGAAGGCGGCCGTCAGGTACTCAGCGTTGTACGGGCTTTCGGCGCGGCCATAGACGCCACGCTGCATGCCGCCGTTGGCCATCGGCGGCATGTTGGTGAGGCCGATCAACACCGCACCGGCATCCCGAAGCCGCTCGATGGTGAACGCATCCCGTTGCGCCACCAGATTCTCAAAGGCCGGCGAGCCGGCCGCGGCAGTGAGACCCTTGGCCAGATAGCTGTCCTTGGCTGTGTAAGGAATACCGTCCAGAGGGCCGCGCACAATCCCCTGCGCCCGGCGTTCATCCGAAGCCCTGGCGTCCGCCAAGGCCTCGGGGTTCATGACCACCATTGCGTTGAGCTTGATGCCATTGCGGTCATAGGCCTCGATGCGCTCGAGGTAGGCCTTGGTGAGCTGTTCGCTGGTCACCTCGCCTGCCTCCAGGGCCTCGCGCAGTTGCGCGATGGAGGCTTCTACGACGTCGAAGTTGGCCATTACGCCTCATCCCCGGCGAATTGCGCCCTGCTGAGGCGCGGCTGCTGCTGGGTGATGCAGTGGATGCCGCCACCGCGGGCCAGGATCGGTCGGGCATCCACGGTGACCACGCGGCGGCCGGGGTAGGCCTCGGCCAGGATCTCGGCCGCGAGGGAATCGGCACGTTCTTCACCGTAGCCACAGGCGATGACGCCACCATTGACCACCAGGTGGTTGACGTAGCTCCAGTCCACAAAGCCGTCTTCGTCGCGCAAAGTTTCCGGCGCAGGCAGCGGCACAATCTCGAACGGTTTGTCCGATGCATCCGTCTGGGTTTCCAGGAATGCCTGGAGCGTGCGGCTGACTTCGTAATCCGGGTGCTCCGGGTTGGTCTGGGAGTGCAGCAGGATACGGCCGGGGGTGGGCAGGGTGGCCACCATGTCGATGTGGCCGCGTGTGCCCAAGTCCTCGTAGTCGCGGGTCAGTCCGCGGGGTACCCAAATGACTTTTGTGGCGCCGATGGTGCGGGCCAGCTCAGCCTCAACTGCGGCCTTGTCGGCGAAGGGGTTCCGACCCGGATCCAGCTGCACGGTTTCGGTAATCAGCACGGTTCCTTCGCCGTCCACGTGGATGGCGCCGCCCTCGTTGACCAGCAGCGAGCTGACCAGTTCGGCACCGGACTGTTCCGCGACGAAACGGCCCATGCCGGCACTCTTCTGCCACTCGGACCACGCCGGCGCACCCCAGCCGTTGAAGATCCAGTCCACAGCACCAAGCACGCCGGGACGTTCATCGTCCAGCACAAAGGTGGGTCCGACGTCGCGCATCCAGAACTCATCCAGCGGCGCCTCAATCTGTTCGATCCCGCCGCCCAGCATCCGGGCGGCGCGTTCGCGCTCGCTCGGGTCCACCACCATGGTGACCGGTTCGAATTCCGCCACTGCGTGGGCGACGGCGGTCCAGGCCTTATACGCCTCTTCGGCCGAGGCGGCGTCGTCGCCAAGGGTCAGGCCGGTGCGGGGGAACGCCATCCAGGTGCGCTCATGCGGTGCGGTTTCGGCCGGCATTCTCCAAGCCATGGGTGACTCCTTCGTCTTCAGTGCAATCTCTTGTTGATCATACGATCAACAATGCTGAAAAGGTAATCTAGACTGGTCCTTGATGTCAAGCACTCCACAGAAGCGCGCACTCCGGAAGTCACCGGCAGAACGCGCCGCAGAAATCACCGAAGCCGCCCGCGAGCTCGCCCTCGAGGCGGGTCTCACCGCACTCACGCTGCGCAATGTTGCCGCACGCGTGGGCGTCGCTTCCGGCCTGGTGGCGCACTATCAGCCCAATATGGATGCGCTGGTCTCCAGCACATTCGCCAGCATCGTGGCCGCGGAAACCCAGGAAGTTGCAGGCCTGCTAAGCCAGCGTCCAGGCCCCTCGGAACGGCTCGGACTGCTGGTGGACACCCTCCTGGACAACAGCAGGCTCGACGTCACGGCAATCTGGGTGGAAGCCTGGACGCTGGGACGGCGCAACGAGACGCTGGCCGCCTCGGTCCGCGAGCAAATGGATGCCTGGCAGGAGGTCTTCCAAGGAGTAGTGGAGGACGGAAACGCGAGCGGAGCGTTCAACGTTTCCGATGCCGCCGCCGTCGCCTGGCAGATCCTCGGCATGGTGGACGGCCTGAATGCGCAGGCCTTGGTCCGCTGGGATGGCGTCAACGATCGCGGCACGCACCTGGCCCGCGCGGTGGAGGGGATGGTGGGCGCTGCCCCGGGCTCCCTGGCTTCGAAACCCGGCGCTTAGGGAAGCCGGTCAGCCCGCTGGTCTTCGGGAGCCGCCACACCCTGCCCTAGGCTGGAGACCATGGCGATCATTCACAAGGCAAACCTTTCCCCGTCCAAGCTCGAACTCATCGCCGGCTACCTGCCGAAGCAGCCCTGGTTCATCCAGGATGGCACGCCGGAGCTTATTGGCGCCTACCGTTTTGACGATCCCGCCGGCGAGGTCGGGATCGAGACACACGTGGTCGCCGCGGGCGATCGCATCTACCAGGTTCCCCTCAGCTATCGGGGCTACGAGCTGGCCGGCGCTGAGGAGTGGCTCATCGGCACCATGGATCACTCGGTCCTGGGCAAGAGGTGGGTGTACGACGCCTGCGCTGACCCCATTTACGTCAAGGCTCTCGCCACCGCCATTTTGACGGGCCAGGAAGAGGCCCAACTGATCGTTGACGGCGAGCCGGAGCCCCGCCCCAGCTCAGTGACGGTCAAAGGCAGCGGAAAGCTCGACGGCGGCGTCCCCGCCCTGAGTGCCTCGGCACCGGTTTCGGGCAGCGGTGTGACCATCATTGATGCCGGCGAGTTGCGGTTGAAAGTGACCCGGGTGGTTGACGTGGCAGCGGACGCTTCCGCCAACTCGGCCGCGGCTCCGGAACTGCACAGCGAGCTGACCCTCAGCGGTCAGTGGGCTGGGCTGGAGAGCCCGGTGGAGTTGGCTGCCGTAGTCCGCGACTGACCCGACTGCGCCGGTGGCATCTGTTGGACACAAGGGCTCCGGCGTAGGCTGGCTAACGGGGACATCTACGCTTGGAGGGGTGCACTATGTACAAAGCACAGAACATCATTCCCGCCGCGCAGGATCTGGCCCGGGAGTGGGTATCACACGCGGCGGACGGCACGTCGTCCCAGGCCGATGCGGTGGTGAAGTGGGCCTTGGCCCGCATCAATCATGCCGATGTTCCGTCGGTGGTTCACGGCGTCATGCTTACGCTGACGGGCAACAAGAAGGCCGCCAAGGAAGCCCAGCGCGCGGCGGCCAAAGCTGTGACAAGGACAACGCAGGCCCTGAAGCGGAACAGCCGGCAGCGCGCTCCGCGCCTGTCCGGGTGGATGATCGGCCTGCTCATCGGGGCTGTTGCCGGCGCGGGCGCTGTCCTGGCGTGGCGCATGATGGTTCCCCCGGGCGAACCTGAGCCCGTGAAGCAGCCTGAGGCTCCGGTCCAGCCGCCCGTGCCGCCGGTTCCCTAGGGGACGTCCCCGCACCAGCATCACTATCGCTGAGTGCCCGAGTCGAGTGCCCGAGTCCGCCGGGCCTGAGGGCTAAGGTACGGGTTCGCCGTCGTGCCTTCCAGACTTTCTCCGAAGCGAGGTCCCGGACAGCAACCAATACGCCCCGCCGCTGGCCAGAAGGATCCCAGCACGCCCAAAACAACAAGCTGGGTGATGATCCCGGCGATCACTATCGCAAAGCCACCTAAAACGGCCAGACTCCCGAGGATGGTGCGGGCAGCCTGTCCCCGGGGCCGGCCCGATGTCAGCTCGGATGCGAGATCCGGATCGGTCGAAGCGAGTTCCCGCTCCAGCTCTTCCAAGCTCCTGCGTTCTTCATCGGACAACGACACCGTCATCACCCTCACGATGATCGAGCCATCAGCACGCGCGCTGCTTGCCGTGCCATGCCTACATTATCTGCCCGTTTTGGCGATCAAGCCACAGGTCCAACTCAGCATGCTTACGATGGTGTGGCGGGTTACGGCCTGCTCATGCACGGACTACCTATCGCCGACGGAAAGTTGAACTCCCCATGGCACGAAGAGACTCCACCAAGGCAAACCTCAGCGGAACGGGTTCCAAACGGCGCGGTCCCGGCCGCACCCTCTGGCTCATCGCAGCAGGCCTCGTTGCCGGAATCGCCGGCGGAGCTTTCGCCGTCCGGATGCTGGCTCCGAAAACTCCAAACCCCGAACCTTCGCAGCCCGAACAGCCCGAACAGCCCGACGAGATCCTGGTCCGCGAAGAACCGGTGGAGATTTCCACCAGAATGCGGCCCGGCGAATGGACTGAAGCGTCGCTGCAGGAGCATCTTGAGGATTACCGGCGGCAGATCCGTGCCATGGGTGCCAAAGAATCGCAGATCGTCACCAACGTGGAACGGACTGAAGAGGGTGCAGCCCAGGTTGTGGTGAGCTGGGACCGAAGCCGCGCGTAGCTGGCTACTCCCCGACCCGCGGCCGCCACACCACAACGGCCTGCGATCGCGCCCGCGGCCTCTGCCCTCGGGCCAGGCTGACGACGTCGCCCGCCGCGCCTGCCGCGAAGATGCGCGCGTCCACGGGTGAGCGACGGCGGGACAATTCTTCTGTCAGCTCGGCCACCCGGTACTGCAGCGCAGCTACCTGGTTTTCGAGGTCGAGGATGCGTTTGATGCCTTCAAGCGAGACGCCGGACTGCGAGAGGCGCTGGACCTCCCGCAGTTTGTTGACGTCGTTCTGCGAGTAGCGGCGGGACTTCCCGGGCGCACGGCTGGGCGAAACGATGCCCAAACGGTCGTATTGGCGCAACGTCTGCGGATGCATATCGGCAAGCTCCGCAGCGACGGAGATGACAAATATCGGCTGGTTGACGTCGATAGCCATGACCGCCTCCTTACAACCGGGCCTTTGCGGCCAGGTCGTGACGCGGGTCGGCGTCGGTGGTGGCGGCAGCGAACGCCTTCACGGCTTCCTCCGCTTCCTTGTTCAGGTTCTGGGGGACCGCGACGTCGATGGTCACCAGCAGGTCTCCGGTGGCTTTGGACGTTTTCACGCCACGGCCCTTGACCCGGAGGGTACGGCCCGACGGTGTTCCGGCCGGAACGCGTACCTTGACGGTGTCGCCATCGAGCGTGGGAACCTCGATGGTGGCGCCAAGCGCCGCCTCCGCGAACGTGACGGGCACGTGGATGCGAATGTTGTCGCCGTCGCGGTGGAAGAAGTCATGCGGCTTCACGCTCACCGTGATGATGAGATCGCCATTGCCGGCCGGGCCAACGTTGCCCTTGCCGCGCTGACGGACCTTCTGCCCGTCCTTGATTCCGGCCGGGATCTTGACGTCGATCACGTTGCCGTTGCTTTCGCGCAAGCTCACTGTGGTGCCCTTGATGGAGCCGGCAAACGAGATGGACGTGGTCGCCGTACGGTCCGATCCCTTCTGCGGAGCCCGCTGGAATCCGGTCTGGCCGGCGCCACCGAAGCCGCCACCGAACAGGTCGGCAAACTCGGGCGGGATACCGCCGCCCGCAGGCTGACGGGCACCGGGACCACCACCAAACAAACCACCGAACAAGTCCTCGAACCCACCGTTGGCTCCCGCACCACCGCGGCCGGCACCGGCACCCGGAGCAAACCGTGCACCGCCCATGGCACGGATGGCGTCATACTGCTGCCGGTCCTCAGGACTCGACAACACCGAGTAAGCCTCGGAAATGTCCTTGAACTTCTTCTCCGCAGCAGCATCCCCCGAATTCGTATCCGGGTGGTACTGCCGGGCAAGCTTGCGGTAAGCCTTCTTAATATCCGCGTCGGACGCGTCCTTGGCAATACCAAGGATCGCGTAAAAATCCTTTTCAACCCAGTCCTGGCTGGCCAAGAGCGTTTCCTTTCAAATCAATAATGAGTACGGCCCATTCAACTCACCTCAGGCGAGCTTACAGCGGGCGCGAAACCGGATATGGGGCGGCGGTGTGGAGGGCACCGCCCCATATCCGGTGTAGCGACAAGGTGGAACCTACGCCGGGACAGCCACGATGACCTGGGCCGCACGCAGGACCCGCTCGCCTGAGCGGTATCCGGAGCGCAGTACCTGGCTGACCGTGTCAACCTCGATGTCCTCGCCGGGCTGCTGGATGAGTGCCTCGTGGATGGTGGGGTCAAATTCGACTCCGGTGTCCGCGATGCGTTCCAGTCCGTACGTCTTCAGCGCATTCTCCAGCTTGGTGGCGATGGCGGCGAAGGGGCCGTCTTCGAGGTCACCGTGCTGGCGTGCGGCGTCGACGTCGTCCAGCACCGGGAGCAGGGAGTTCAAGACGCCGATGACGGCCATCTCTCCTGCTACGGCGCGGTCGCGTTCGACGCGCTTGCGGTAGTTGACGTACTCAGCCTGAAGGCGGAGGAGGTCGTTACGGAGCTCCGCTGCCTGGGCTTCAGCCGCGGCACCGGAGGCTACCGATTCCTCGGCCGGCACCTCTACCCCGTTGAGGATTTCCTCAGCCTGGGAGAGGGCGTCGCCGTCTGTGGGAGCGGCGTTGCCGTCGGTGGGAGCCGCAGCTTCGCTGTCAGGCTGACGTGCCTCGCCGGTCTCCGGGTCAACCTTGCGGTTGTCCCGAATGACTGGCTTGCGCGGCTCGTTGCCTTCAGAGTGCTCTGCTTCGTTGCCGTGGTGAGGCATGGCTACTTCTTCGCTTCGTCTTCGTCGATGATTTCGGCATCAACGATGTCTTCGTCGTCAGCAGCCTTTTCACCGGCAGGAGCACCTTCAGCACCGGCACCCGGAGCATCAGCTGCGGCGGCCTGCGAGTAGATGGCTTCGCCGAGCTTGGTCTGCGAGGCCTGGAGCTTCTCGAACGCAGTCTTTACGGCTGCGTCGTCCGTGCCTTCCAGCGCGGACTTGAGGGCGTCGACGTCGGCCTTGACCTCGGTCTTGACCTCTTCGGGCAGCTTGTCGTCGTTGTCGGCGATCAGCTTGTCCACCGAGTAGGCGAGCTGCTCTGCGGAGTTACGGGTGTCCGTAGCTTCGCGGCGGGCCTTGTCCTCAGCGGCGTGCTCTTCGGCCTCACGAACCATGCGGTCAATGTCGTCCTTGGACAGTGCCGTGCCACCGGTGATGGTCATGGACTGTTCCTTGCCGGTGCCCTTGTCCTTGGCGGACACGTGGACGATGCCGTTGGCGTCGATGTCGAAGGTGACCTCGACCTGCGGAACACCACGCGGTGCCGGAGCGATGCCCGTCAGTTCGAACGTGCCCAGCGGCTTGTTGTCGCGGGTGAATTCACGCTCGCCCTGGAAGACCTGGATGGCCACGGACGGCTGGTTGTCGTCAGCGGTGGTGAAGGTCTCGGAACGCTTGGTGGGGATAGCGGTGTTGCGCTCGATAAGGTGCGTCATCACGCCACCCTTGGTTTCGATGCCGAGGGACAGCGGGGTGACGTCGATGAGGAGGACGTCCTTGCGTTCGCCCTTCAGGACACCGGCCTGCAGAGCGGCACCAACGGCCACAACTTCGTCCGGGTTGACGCCCTTGTTCGGCTCCTTGCCGCCGGCGAGTTCCTTGACGAGCTCGGAGACGGCAGGCATACGGGTGGAGCCACCGACGAGCACGATGTGGTCGATGTCGGAAACCTTGATGCCGGCTTCTGCGATGACGTCCTGGAACGGCTTCTTGGTGCGGTCCAGCAGGTCCTTGGTGAGGTCCTGGAACTTGGCGCGGGTCAGCTGCTCGTCCAAGTGAACCGGGCCGTCGGGGGTGACGGACAGGTACTGGAGGGAGATGTTGGTGCTGGTGGAGGAGGACAGTTCCTTCTTGGCCTGCTCTGCAGCTTCACGGAGACGCTGGAGGGCGATCTTGTCCTTGGAGAGGTCGATGCCCTTGACCTTGAGCTGGCTCAGGAGCCACTCGACGACGCGGTTGTCCCAGTCGTCGCCACCGAGGCGGTTGTCACCGGCGGTTGCGCGGACCTGGATGGTGGAGAAGTTGTCTTCGTCTTTGCCAACCTCGAGGAGGGAGACGTCGAAGGTTCCGCCACCGAGGTCGAAGACCAGGATGAGTTCGTCTTCCTTGCCCTTGTCCAGGCCGTAGGCCAGTGCAGCCGCGGTGGGCTCGTTGACAATGCGGAGGACGTTGAGGCCTGCGATTTCGCCGGCTTCCTTGGTGGACTGGCGCTCGGCGTCATTGAAGTAGGCCGGAACGGTGATCACAGCGTCGGTGACCTTTTCGCCCAAGTAGCTCTCGGCGTCGTTCTTAAGCTTCATGAGGATACGCGCGGAAATTTCCTGCGGCGTGTACTTCTTGTCATCGACGGCGACATTCCAGTCAGTGCCCATGTGGCGCTTGACGGACGCGATGGTGCGGTCGATGTTGTTGACAGCCTGGCGCTTGGCGATTTCACCAACCAGGACTTCGCCGGACTTGGAGAACGCAACGACGGACGGCGTGGTGCGGCCGCCTTCTGCGTTGGCGATAACGGTGGGCTCGCCACCTTCGAGAACAGAGACCACGGAGTTGGTGGTTCCGAGGTCGATACCTACTGCACGTGACATATCTTGTTTCCTTTCAATGGCCGATGTTGGAGATTGCACCTGGCAGTGGTCCGCTGTGCGTTTACCTGCCGGAAGCCTGCTCAACAATCGGCTAGTTGAGCGTTCTGCACTCAACTGTACTCAGCCTCAGGGTTAAGTCAATCGTAACTTGAGCGAAGTGCACTCAACTTTGAAGATTTGGCTGGGAAATTCCCCGGTATCACGGGGCGCAAGGGCTGGTTTCGCCGACGGTGAACTGTCAGACTGGCGCGATGGAGATCACTGAATACGTGCCTCCGGACGAGTTCTGGGCGATGAACGACCGGCTAGACCAAGAGGTCCGCGACGGCGTGCACCTTCTCCCACTGTTCTGTCTAGAGGCCTGGGACGCCCCCCTCACGCTGGGATCCTGGCAACTCGACGGAAGTGAGGGCAGCGTGGTGCACGGCGATGCCTTCTCGCCCACAGGCCCTCTGGTTGACGTGATCACAACAAACCAGGATCCCGGTGAGACTGCCAGAAACCGATGGCGCGCCTCGGCCGGAATCCCACACAGCTTGGATGAGCTCCATCGCCAGGACGCAACCTTCAAAGCCCTCGTGGCCGAGCGATTCACCATCACCGTTGAAGGCATCCCCGCCGATTTCACCCTCTGGCCGGGAACCACCTCGTGGCTGGCGGCCGGCTCCGTGGGCGGATTCGGCGTCGTGATTGATGCCCAAGGCACCCCGAACCCACCGAAAGCCGTCCGCCTAACCCGGGTGCCCGACGTCGAGCCCTTGCTTCAGGCCCGGCGTGCCGCACTCAAGGCGCTACGCGGCGAAGCCTAGGAGTCTCCGCGTCAGCAGGAGCGTCGAGCGGCTCCGGCTTGTACACCCACGCCACCAGCACCACGGAAATGATCATGAGCAGGAACCAAGCCAAAAGCTTGTCGATGGAGACCGCCTGCCAGCCCTCCAGCTGGTTCGGGTACAGCCATGCACGGGACCACGTGCCGATGTTCTCGGCGAACCAAATGAAGAGGGCCACCAGCAGGAAAGACACCAGAATGGGCATACGGAAGCGACGGCGGAACACCCTGAAGTGCATCACGCACCGCCCATACACAAGCACGACGGCGGCCAGCAGCACCCAGCGCGCGTCGAAGATGTAGTGGTGCGAGAAGAAGTTCACGTAGATCGCGGCAGCAACGAGGGCCGTGATCCACCGGCGGGGGTATCGATCGAAGCGGAGGTCGAACAGCCGGAAAACCCGCACCATGTAGGACCCAACGGCGGCGTACATGAACCCGCTGAACAAGGGCACGGCGCCGATCCGCAGGACGCCCTCCGCCTCATAGGCCCAGGATCCGACGTCCGTCTTGAACAACTCCATCACCGTGCCCACCACATGGAACAGCAGGATCACCCGCAGTTCCCGCAGTGTCTCCAGCTTGAAAGCGATCATCAGGACTTGAATGACGACGGCGGCAAGGGTCAGGAAATCGTTCCTGGCCAGCCCTGCATCCGAGGGATACCAGAGACGGGCCCCTATGATCACGGCGAGCAACGCAGCGCCGAACACGCACGCCCAGGCCTGCTTAAGTCCAAAGACCACAAACTCGGTGAGCCCGGCCTGCAGGCGGCCTCCCCGGAACCGGTCCAAGTAGCGGTGGGCAAGGGCGTCGATGGACTCTTCCACCGAGGTGGAACTACGCATGCGGGACCTCGGCTTCCACAACAAGCCGGCCCAGATAGTAGTCGCGGGGCCAGTGCCGGATCCTCTCCGGCAGCCGCGGATAAACACGGCCCATCATCCGCATGGTCCGCTCGAACCGGCGGGCTTGGCCGGCACTCCACTCAAAACCGAAGCCTTCACGCAGATGGTCCGGCAACAGGCCAGCGGTCAGGAAGCGTGCCAGCGGCATCACCAGCCGCAGGAACAGCGGTCCACCAGCAGGATAGAGCAGGTCCCGGGCAACCCTCAGCACTTTATCGTCGGGGTGGAGTCCGCGCACCTGATCGTCCCAGTAGGCAGCGAACGCAGCACGGTCGGCCGGCCACCTGTCCGCCGGAAGCTGCAGGGCTGTCCCGATCCGCGCGTACTCGCGGTAAATGCGGTCGGCGGTGTCGTCGTCGAGCTTTCCGTGGATCTGCTCGTAAACGGTGACAGCGGTCTCGTAGAGGGTGGCGACCACCCACAGCTGGGACTCGGCGTCGAAAGCGTTGTATCCCTTGGTGGCGCCATCGGGTTCCCGGCGAACCGGCGCGTGGGCGCGGTTGACGGCGCGACGAACGGTTTTGAGCTGCTCCTCTGACCCGTAGACCACCGCGTAGACGTACGTCATGGTGGCGCGCAGCCGGTCCATGGGACGCTCAGCGAAATTGCTGTGCTCAGCTACGCCGTGCCCTACTTTGGGGTCGGCGATTTGCAGGAGAATGGCGCGTCCGGCACCGGCGAGCAGGACGCCCTCCGCACCGATGTCTGCCAGCCCTCGAACCATCTGAATACTGTAGCGCCCTAGCCTTGGAGCCCCACCACACCCTGGAGGACGCTCAGCTGGTGGTCGAAGAGCTCATCGCGGGCGGCGAAGGTATCGCGCCCGTACTGCCCGAAAACCTCAAAACTAATGGCCCCAAACACGGACGTCCACACCAGGACGCCCCGCGCCAAGGTGGCGTCGGGCGCGGCGAGATTCATCTCGCCGCGAATGGCTGCCAGGTCCGCGGCCAACCCTTCGGGAACCACGACGGCGGGACTCACCGCGGCGTTGAGCGCGCCTGCCCGGTAGGCGGCATCGAGGATACCGACGAGCCGAACAATGACCCGGGTTCCCGGGACGGTAGTGCGCTCACCCGGGGCTTGATATCCCGGCACGGGACTGCCGAAAAGGAGGGAATAGCTGGCCGGTTCGCGGATGGCCCACGTACGCACCGCCCGGGCCAGCGCCCTGAACTGCGCTGTGAAGTCATCGTGCGCTTCGGCATTCACTGCTTCATCGACGGCGTCGCCAAGCTGGTTGTAGGCGTCGATCAGCAGGAGCGTGAGGAGTTCATCCCGATTCTCCACGTAGCGGTACACGGCAGAGGACACGACGCCGAGATCCCTCGCCACTGCGCGGAGTGAAAGGGCGGCCGCACCATGAACAGCAAGGTGTTCGCGTCCGAGCCGGATGATGTCGGCGATCGTCTGCGTGCGGGCACGTTCGCGGGGCGTGAGGGGCTTGCCCTTACCTTTGGCGGCGGCGGGTTCAGCAGAAGTCATGACCACAGCTTGCCACAATCGAGAGCGCTGTCAACAAATGAGAGCAGTGCTCTTGACATTCCGACGATGAACGCTCATTCTGATTGAGAGAGCAGTGCTCTCGCTTTGATCTTTGCGACATCAACCCCGGAAGAGGACCCCATGTACGTCGTCACAGGAGCAGGCCCCGTTGGCTACACCGTCGCGGAGCAACTGGCAGACCAAGGGCATCAGGTACGCGTTCTGACGCGCTCGGGCAGCGGTCCGGAGCATCCCCTTATTGAGCGGGTCCGGGCGGACGTCTCGGACCCTGCGCAGTTGAATCAAGCAGTGGAAGGTGCGAGCGCCGTCTTCCACTGCATCCACGGATCCGCCTACAGGGCAGCAGCGTGGGCCGCCGAACTCCCCCACGCCGAGCAAGTGGTGATGGACGCAGCGGCGGCCGCGGGCGCCGTCGTCGTCTTCCCCGAAAGTCTCTACTCGTACAGCGAGCCGGACCGGATCATGACGGAATCGAGCCCGCGGGAAGCAACCGGAGGCAAACGCGGCATTCGGACTGCGTTGCTGAAGGCGCGGCAGGCCCACGCAACCAACACGATCAGCGTGGTGGCCGGCGACTTCTTCGGGCCACGCGTGAAGACAGCTCATGCCGGCGAGCGCATGGTCACGCCGATTCTGGCGGGCAAGGCCGTGCAGTTCATCGGAGCTACGGACCAGCCCCACTCCTTCACGTACGTCCCGGACCTCGCAGCGGCCATGATTGCAGCTGCCCGGAAGCCCGAACTCTGCAACAGCGTGCTGCATGCCCCCACCGGCCCGGCTGTGACCCAACGGGAAATGGCAACCGCGCACGCTAACGCCGCTGGTGTTGCTGCACCCAAGGTGGGTGCCATACCGGGTTGGGTACTGCGAGTGGCGGGCATCTTCTCCACGGACATGCGCGAGCTGGCCGAACTCCTGTACCAGTTCGAGCGCCCGTTCGTGATGGACTCCTCGGAAAGCCAGAGACTTCTGGGGATACACCCGACTCCCCTGCCGGAAGCTGCAGCGGCAACAGTGGCGTGGTGGAAGGGTGCCGAGCGGTTGGCAAGGTAGCAGCAGTCCAGGAGCCGCGGCGGGCTAGAGTCCGTCGTCGTCATTCCAGTGCTCCTGCCAGCGCCAATCGATGGGTTCGCTGAGACGCTGGTAGCGGCATGTACTTGACCCTGCGGGTCACGGGCAACCTCATCTGGCCCATGATCATGCACGCCCTCTACGACCCCACACTCTTCCTGTCCACGGGCGGTATTGACCAGGCGGCTTCGGGACCCCAGAGCCCGCTGGTGTTGCTGGCCGGCCCGGCCAATATGGTCTACATAGTGATCGCTGTCATCGCACTGATCGTTGTGCGGGGACGGGCGCAGCCCGCGCCGCTCGCGGAGCCGGCGGCACTTTAGGGCAGGCAAAAACGGAAGCGTTCGACGGCGGGTGCGTACCGCCGTCCCAGCACGAACCAGGGCGGTAATCAACACCACCATCACGACGGCGACATACCCCGCCGCGGCTGGCATACTCAATCCCATCGCACCACCCATCCCTGAACCGACTCAACGACGGGGGCCTGAGTGCCAAACGAGAAGGACCAAGCCGGGGCTGCCGTCCAACAAGCACCTGCAGCGCAAGGGCTCAGCACTGCCGAGGTCGCCGAGCGGGTTGCCGCCGGACAAACCAACGCGTTCGTCCAGGACACCAGCCGCAGCGTGTGGAGCATTGTCCGCGCCAACGTGCTGACCCTGTTCAACGGCATCATCCTGGCCTGCTTCATTGTCCTGTTCGCGATCGGCCGCTGGCAGGATGCCCTGTTCGGGTTCAGTGCCATTGCCAACGCGGTGATCGGCAGCGTCCAGGAGTACCGGGCCAAACGTGCCCTTGACCGCCTCGCCCTCCTGAACGCCCCGCACGCCAGGGTGATGCGCAACGGCTCCGAGGCCGAAATCGATCTGGACGACGTAGTGCTGGATGACACCCTGGTCCTCCGGGCCGGTGACCAAGTGCCCGCCGACGGGCTAGTGGCCGGATCACGGGGCCTCCAAGTGGACGAGTCCATGCTGACCGGGGAGTCGGACGCCGTGGAAAAGGCCGACGGCGATCGCGTCCTGTCCGGGTCCGTGGTGGTGGCCGGGGAAGGCACAGCGGTGGTGGACCGGGTGGGCGCGGATTCCTTTGCGAATTCCCTCGCGGCCGAAGCCAAGCGCTTCTCCCTGGTGGCCTCGGAACTTCGGTCCTCCATAGACCGCGTCCTGAAATGGGTCACGTGGTTCGTGGGTCCCGTGGCGTTGTTGGTTCTGAACGCCCAGATGATTGCCCAAGGCGGGTGGGCTGAGGCTTCGGCGAGTGGCGCTTGGCGTGACGCGGCGACGGCGACCATTGCCGCCGTCGTCGCCATGGTCCCATTGGGGCTGGTGCTGATGACCAGCATTACCTTCGCCGTAGGCGCGGTGAAGCTCGCCCGGCAACAGGTCCTGGTGCAGGAGCTACCCGCCGTCGAGGGCCTGGCACGCGTAGACATCATCTGTCTCGACAAGACCGGGACGCTCACCCAAGGCGACATCATTTTCGACACCGCGTATCCCCTGACCAAACGCCCCGGTTGGGAGGCCGTGCTCTCCTGGTACGGAGTGCAGAACGATGCCAACGCAACCGCCCGCAGCCTTGCAGGGCACTTCACCACTCCGCCCCCGGACGCGCCAACAGACCGTGTGCCGTTCTCGTCAGCGCGCAAATGGAGCGCGGTGATTTTCGACGACGGAATGTGGATCCTGGGCGGCCCCGAAATGGTGTTCCCCGGGGACGATTCCACCAACCCGGAGCGGCTGCAGCTGGCCACTCAAGCCGCAGAGTTGGCCACCACCGGTCGCCGCACCCTGGTCCTGGCCCACGGAACGCCCACCGACGACGAGACCGTACCATCGGACGCCGTCCCGGTTGCGCTCCTGACTTTCAAGGAGAACATCCGCCCTGATGCTGCGGAGACGCTCACCTACTTCGCGGCACAGGACGTGGATGTCCGCATCATTTCGGGTGACAACCCGCAGACAGTAGCAGCCATAGCCCGGGAGGTCGGGCTCGATGCGCCGCACGGCTTTGACGCCCGCGAGTTGCCGGATAATGACCAGGAATTCCTGGACGTCATCAACAACAACGTGGTTTTCGGCCGGGTGACCCCGGACCAGAAGAAGCGGATCGTGGTGGCATTGAAGGCGGCCGGCCGTACGGTGGCCATGACCGGAGACGGGGTGAACGATGCCTTGGCCATCAAGGAGGCCGACATCGGTGTCGCCATGAACTCCGGTGCGGCAGCTACCAAGGCGGTGGCCCGGTTGGTGCTCCTTGACGGAAAATTCTCGCACCTGCCCAGCGTGGTGGCTGAAGGCCGGCAGGTCATCGCCAACATCGAGCGCGTCTCCATGCTGTTCTTGACGAAAACCGCCTACGCCACGTTCCTGGCCATCGCGTTCGGCATTCTCCTGCTGCCTTTCCCGTTCCTTCCCCGGCAGCTCTCAGTCACTGATGGTTTGACCATCGGCATTCCGGCGGTCTTCCTGGCCTTGCTGCCTAACGCCCAGCGTTATATTCCGGGTTTCCTCCGGCGATCCTTGACCTTCGCCGTGCCGGCGGGTGTCTCCGTGACCCTGGGCCTTGCCTCCTACGCCCGCCTCGCCGCCAATCTGCAGATTCCGGAAGCCGAAATAAGGACCGGGTCAACCCTCATCCTGACAATCATCGGCATCTGGATCCTTGTGGTGCTCTCACGCCCTGTCACGCGCTTCAAGGGGCTGGTCATCGGCGCCATGATGATCGGGCTGGTCCTGGTCTATTCAGTTCCGATCGCCCGGGACTTCCTGCAATTCACCGACCCAACGCTTCCCACGGCACTCCTGATCCTGGGAACGTCCGTAGCCTGCATCGCGCTGATTGAGATCGTCCGCTTCGTTCATCGCCGCGTTGCCTACCGGGATGCCCAGGAGGCACTGCATCAGCGGGTCTCGAAGTAGCGGCGTCCGCGTCCGACCCACAGCGGCACCAGCACGGCGACCGCGGCAATGGACTGGGAGATGACGGCCGACCAGTCTCCATCCCCGGCAATGATGAGGTCCAGCACGGCAAAGACCAGCCCCAGCAGCATGACCGCCGTTGCCCCACGGCGTGCCGCGTTGCTTCCCCGCGCCACGCCGGAGGCAAGTCCAATGACAAGCAGCCCGAACAGGATCATTCCGGCACCCAGCAAGGTGATGGGCAAGGCGATGCCGCCGGACTGGGCTTCCGGGGTGTACCGCAGGAAAATCGTCAGGATCCCGAGAAGGATCTGGGCAATGCCACCGATGTACATCAGCACCACCGAGAATGTCACCACACCCGGCCGCTGAGGGCGCTCCCCCTTGATCATGAACTGAGCATAGACGAGCCTCCCTGCGGGCAGACACCGCCCCGGGGTGGGGTGACACCTCTTGTCACACAATTAACCACGCATTCACGCCGTCCTTGGGTCCAGTCAACCCCGGTTTCCTAGGGTCGGTCTTATGGAAAAAATCTCCCGCAGGTCCCTCATCTCAGCCGGCTTGGGTGCCGGACTCGCCGCCGGTGTGTCAGCCGCCCTGCCGCAGGCCGCCGTCGCGGTTTCAACAGCGGACGACGCCGGTCTCCGCACCGATCCGTTCACGCTTGGCATCGCGTCGGGCGAACCGTGGCCCGACGGCTTTGTCATCTGGACCCGCCTGGCGGTGAACCCCGTGGCCGAGGACGGCCTGGGCAGCATGCCTTCCCGCCCCGTCGCCGTCGCCTGGGAAGTCGCGGAAGACCCGGCGATGCGCCGGGTAGTAGCCCGCGGCGTCGAACATGCCAGGATCGAAACCGCCCACTCGGTGCACGCAGAACTCAGGGGTCTCCGGCCGGGACGGGAGTACTTCTATCGTTTCCGCACCGGGCGGCACGTGAGCGAGGTTGGCCGCACTCTGACAAGTCCGGCGCCCGGCGAGACCCCCGCGGCGCTGGCCATGGCGTTCGCCAGCTGCGCCCAGTACGAGCACGGCTATTTCACGGCGTACAAGCGGCTGGCCGAGGACCACCCGGACCTGGTGCTGCACCTTGGCGACTACCTCTACGAATACAAGAAGGGCAGCTACGTGATCGGCGGCGGCAACCCGCGCGATCATGAAGGACCCGAGACCAGCACCCTGGCGGGCTACCGCCAGCGGCATGCCCAGTACAAGTCCGACGCCGATCTGCAGGCAGCGCACGCGATCGCACCGTGGCTGGTGGTGTGGGATGACCACGAAGTGGACAACAACTGGGCGGATGAGATCCCCGAGAACAACGACGCGAGCCAGCTCAACGACACCACGGAACATTTCCGGCAGCGTCGCTCGGCAGCGTTCCAGGCTTACTACGAGAACATGCCGCTGCGCCGGTCATCAGTCCCCGCCGGGTTCGACATGAAGATCTACCGCACTATCCAATGGGGCCAGCTGGCCAACTTCCACATGATGGACACGCGCCAGTACCGCGACGACCAGCTGGCGGGCGATGGCTGGCGGAAGAACGTGGCCGAACGCCTGGACGAGAACCGCACCATCACCGGCGCCGAGCAGGAGAAGTGGCTGCTGGACGGCTTCAAGAACTCCACGCAGCGGTGGGACATTCTGGGCCAGCAGGTCTTCTTCGCCGAGCGGGACCGTGACAAGGCGCCGGAAATCGACGACGTCTCCATGGATGGCTGGGACGGTTACGCCGCTTCCCGCCGCCGCATCACCCAAGGCTGGGTGGACGCAAAGGTCCGCAACGCCGTCGTACTGACCGGCGACGTTCACCGCCACTGGGCCACCGACCTCAAGGTGGATTACAAGGACCCGGCGGCAGCTGTGGTGGGCTCGGAACTGGTGTGCTCATCCATCACCTCTACGGGCAATGGCACGGGATCCACCACCGACCCCACCATGGCCTGGAACCCGCACCTGAAGTTCTACAACGACAACCGCGGCTACGTGAACACCCGCATCACCAAGGACGCCATGACCGCGGACTTCCGTGTGCTGGACTACGTCACCACACCGGGCGCTCCGGTCAGCACCAAGAAGTCCTACACGATCACCGACGGAGTCCCCGGCCTCGCCTGAGCGTGGTTCACCCAAGTAGGTGACAGCACGTGCTCCAATGAGCCCTCATTGCGACATGTGCTGTTACCTACTTGGGCTTGAATCCCAGTGACTACGGGGAACGGCGGGAGTAGCCTAGTTCCAGTTGAATTAGTGGATCTCTGTCCGGCTGGGGTTCTGCCGTGGGCCATGTGCGTTCGTCGCTGTCCGACCTCCTGGGGGTACTTTCCGACGCCGTCGCCCCTCAGCATGTAAGGTTCGACGACGGCTCCCCCACCGCCGTCGTTCCCCCACCTGACGCTCCGGTCACCGTCCGGGCCGTCACGCTCAACCGCGTGGGCAGGTCCCGGCGCGAAGGGCCTGTCCTGGACCTTGAGCTGAGGGTGGCGGTGGAATGCCACGGTCCGGAACAGCTGGACAACATGGAGCAATTGCTGCTGGCCGTGGAACTCCACAGCCAGTACTCCGTAGTGTCCAACGGCGAATTCCGGCCCGAGGAATACTCCGGGGCCATCCAGCAGGGTCTGGGGTTCCTGGTACGCATCCCGGTATCCCTCCGGTTCGAAGAACCTTCCGACCCTCCCGCCCAACCTGCCCCGGGCAAACCAGCTGCTGGCCGCCGGATCCGGGGACGGCTGGTGGACTCACACAACAAGGGCATCCCCGACGCCTATATCCATGCCCATTCATCGGCTACGGCCGCCGTCAGCGATGCGACAGGGCACTTTGAGGTTTTAGCGTCCGCTGAGGAGCTTCAACACTTCGCTGTTGCGGTGGACGGCACCGAGCGGGAAGTTTCGGCCAGCACCAAGAGACTTCCTGTCATCATTCGCTGGGTTGTCTGAAACCATTTGCCCGGCCGGGCCGGTGCCATGAAAAGATCAACCATGCGTCCGATGCAGCACTCCAGCAAACTCCAGAATGTCCGCTACGAACTCCGTGGACCCATCCTCCAAGCGGCCAAGGCCATGGAGGCCGAGGGGCATCGTATCCTCAAGATGAACCTTGGGGACACGGCGCCGTTTGGGTTGGAGGCGCCGGAGTCCGTTGTGGTGGACATGATCCACCACCTCCGCGGAGCCCAGGGGTACAGCGACTCCAAAGGCATTTTTTCCGCCCGAACCGCCATCTCGCAGTACTACCAGACCCGCGGACTGATGACCATCGGCGTCGAGGATGTTTTCATTGGCAACGGCGTCAGCGAGCTCATCTCCATGACCCTGCAGGCCTTCATGGAGAACGGCGACGAGATCCTTATCCCTGCCCCGGACTACCCTTTGTGGACCGCGGCCGTGACGCTCACCGGCGGCAACCCCGTGCACTACCTGTGCGATGAGGATGAGAACTGGTGGCCGGACATGTCCGACGTCGAAGCCAAGATCACCCCCCGCACCAAGGGCATCGTCATCATCAACCCGAACAACCCCACCGGCGCCGTCTATCCGCGCCACATTCTGGAGCAGTTCGCCGCGCTTGCCAGGAAGCATGACCTCGTCCTGTTCTCGGATGAGATCTACGAGAAGATCCGGTACGTGGACGCACCGCATATTCATACGGCGGCTGTTGCTGACGACGTCTGCGTCCTGACGTTCAGCGGGTTGTCCAAGGCGTACCGCATGCCCGGATACCGGGCAGGTTGGGTTGCCGTCACCGGCCCGTTGACGGCCACCGCGGCCTATCGGGAATCCTTGGAGCTGCTGGCCTCGCTGCGATTGTGCGCCAATGTCCCAGCCCAGCACGCCATCCAAACCTGCCTGGGTGGATACCAAAGCATCGAAGCGCTCATTCGTCCCGGCGGCCGGCTCCGCGATCAGCGGGATCTGGCATGGAAACTCCTCACCGCGATCCCGGGCGTCAGCTGCGTTCCGGCAGCCGGCGCCATGTACCTTTTCCCGAAGCTGGATCCGGAGATCTACCCCATTGAGAGCGACGAGAAGTTTGTCCTCCAACTCCTGCAGGAGCAGAAGATCCTGGTCTCACACGGCACCGCCTTCAACTGGCCCACGCCGGACCATTTCCGCTTCGTGATCCTGCCCGCCGTGGAGGACATCGAGGAAGCAGTGCGCCGGATCGACCATTTCCTCGCCGCCTACCGGAACCGCCCTGCGAACGCTCCCAAATAAGTCGCAATTAAGCGCGTTCTGATCGCTCAAAACGCGCTCTGCTGCTACTTCCTTGGGCGCCCGCGCCCCTTACCGGGCAGGGTCCACCATGGTCATGCCGGCAGGGTTGGCCTTGTCGAAGCCCGGCAGCAGTGCAGCAGCTTCTTCCAAGCCAATGGTGCGTTCGATGAGCATCTGCGGCTGGAGGGCACCCTGTTCAATGAGCGACATCATGCCCGGATAATCCACCGCAGCCATGCCGTGGCTGCCCAAGAGGTCCAGTTCCCAACCGATCACACGGGCCATGGGCACTTGCGGGTTGCCGTCGATGGACGGCAACAAGCCGATCTGCACATGCCGGCCTCGTCTGCGGAGGCTGAGGATCGCGTCGGCGCAGGTCTGTTCACTTCCGACGGCGTCCACCGCCACGTGGCTGCCTCCGCCGGAAAGGGCATTGATTGCGGCCGGAATATCCGTACCATCAGCGAGGACAGTATGTTCGGCGCCCAAGCGTGCAGCGACGGTCAGAGCCTCGGGGTTCCGGTCCACGGCAATCACTCGTGCGCCCATGGCCTTGGCGATCATCACAGCGCTCAACCCCACACCGCCCGCGCCAACCACAGTGACCCATTCACCGGCTTTCACCTGCGCACGGGCTGCCAACGCTCGGTATGCCGTGGCGAAGCGGCAACCGAGGCTTGCCGCCGTCGTATATTCAATGCTGTCAGGAATGGCAACCAGGTTGCTGTCGGCGGCGTGCAGGGCCACAAATTCGGCGAAGGAACCCCAATGGGTGAAACCGGGCTGCTGCTGGTCCGGGCAAACCTGGGCATCGCCGGCCAAGCACCATTCGCACGTGCCACATCCGCAGACGAAGGGCACGGTGACGCGGTCGCCCACCTTCCAATGCTGGACGCCTTCCCCGACCGCGTCGATGACACCGGCGAGCTCGTGACCCGGCACGTGGGGCATTGCGATGTCATCGTGGCCGGCCCAAGCGTGCCAGTCGCTGCGGCACATGCCTGTCGCCAGCACTTTCACCACCACGCCTCCAACGGGAGCCTGGGGCTTGGCTACTTCCCTGACGTCGGGCTGGGTCCGGACCTCATCAAAAACTACGGCGCGCATCGATCGACTCTAACAATGTGCCGCAGCTGTCACACTTTCGGTCCAGCATCCGACATCCCTGATGTAAGGCACCATCTCTGAAGGGACGTCAGCATGACCCGCATCAATATCGGCCGCAGCAACAAACTCGGCTACGCCGCCGTCATCGGGCTGGAAGGCTATGCCCGCAAGTCAGTCGATCCAGATCTGTATGAACTGATCAAGCTCCGCGCCTCCATACTCAACGGCTGCGGCTTCTGTGTGGACATGCACGCCACGGACGGCCGGAAGCGCGGAATTCCGGAGAGGAAGCTGCATGCCGTGGCGGCGTGGCAGCATTCGAAAGTGTTCTTCGACGCCCGCGAACAGGCCGTACTTGCCCTGACGGATGCCGTAACCCAGCTGGGCCCGGAGACAGTCACGGACGAGATTTGGAACGCTGCTGCCACCCACTTCGACGACAGCCAGATGGGCGGCCTGATTCTCGCCATCTCCACCATCAATGTGTGGAACAGGATTGCCGTCAGCACGCAGATGGAGCCGCCGGTAGATGAGAAGAACCCGATCGTCTGAAAGGTAGCGTTGGCAGCATGACTCTTGCGGTGTCAGCCACGTCGGCGTGGCAGAGTGAACGGAATCGCCTCCTCGGAATCGCTTACCGAATGCTGGGCGACTTCGGGCATGCGGAGGACGTGGTTTCCGAGGTGGCGATCGACGCCGTGCAGCGGGAACGCAAATCCGAAGCGGCCAGCGTGGATTCCTGGCCGGCGTGGCTGACAACGGTGTGTGTTCGGCGCTCTGTTGATCGGGTACGGCAACTCGCCGCAGTGCGCGAGGAGTACACCGGGCCTTGGCTGCCCGAACCAGTGGATGTGTCCAAACTTCCGGAAGAAACCATAGCCAACCGCGAACTCCTGTCCTTGACCCTGCTGCATCTGGCCGAACAATTGGCGCCTGAGGCCAGGGCGGCGCTCGTGTTGCACCGGGCCTTCGCAATGTCCGCCCCGGAAATTGCGGACATCCTGGAAAAATCCCCTGCCGCCATCCGCCAGATGATTTCACGGGCCGAACGTCGCCTGGAGATCGATCCTGAAGCCCCCGCTCCCCGGGCCAAGGATCGCGCGGCCTTGGAGAAGCTGGTTCGTGCCATCGAGCAGGGTGAAATCGACACGGTTGTCGCCATGCTGGATCGGGACGCCGTCCTCTGGGCCGACGGCGGCGGCAAGGTCAAGAGCGCCATGAACCCGCTGTTCGGGGCGGCCAGGATTGCACGGTTTTTTGCGGGCATCCTCGGCAAGGCGGTGGTTTTCGATCCTGCGCAGCCGGTACGTGCTTGGGTCATCGAGGTCAACAGCGATGCGGCCTTGGCGCTCAGGCATCATGGCCGCTCCGACATCCTGGTGATCGACACCGCCCCGGATGGCAGAATCCGTGAGCTGCGTCAGGTGTCCAACCCGGACAAGCTGACACGGGTCTCGCTGGACGGGTAGCTCAGGCGTTGCTTCCTGACCTTCTTTGGATTCCGTGTTGAGTGTTCTCAACCTGCTCTGGTTGAGTTCCCGCGGCCACTCCGGCAAACAGGGTCAGGACGCCACAGCTGCCCGGCGCCGCAGGCGTGCTACCAGCGTGGCGGCGAGTAACGCCGTCGTGATTTCCAGTCCGATGACCAGCAACAACCCGGCAGAGCCGGAGGAAACAACTGTGCCGGACGTATCACCAACGTTCGACGACGGCCTGCCGCCGTGGGCGTGGCCGGCACCGCCTGCTCCGAAGAGCAGGACAGCGTGAAGTCCCACCATGGCCACAGCGGACATGGTCACTTGATGCAGGGCACCAACCCGGCTGTGCCGCCAAATGTGGACCGTGCACGGGACGCAGACCGCCGCCAACCCGATCATGAGGATGCCCAACCAGGCGTCGTGGTGTCCCGAGACGGCGAGCCACAGGTGCACCAGGCAAGAGACAGCCGTGAGGGCCGCGCACATCCGGGGGTGCAGGACAGGCCCGGATGCCCGGACCTGTCCCGCGACGATTGCCATTATGGGTGTCCAGATGCGCTTTAGTGACAGTGCCCGGCGGGCTTGCCGTGTTCTTCGGCGGAAGCGGCGGCCTCGGCGTGGCAGCTCGAACCCGAGGCACTGGCCGGTACGTCCAACACCGGGCTGCGGTCGAAGAACCCTTCGGGGCGCAGTTTGAAGCCGACGGTGTCCACGGGCATGATCGGCCAGTCCTCCACGCGGGGGAAGTGCGTAAGGCCGAACGTGTGCCAGAGGACGATGTCCTGGCCGTCGATGTCGCGATCCTGGGCAACGTAGGCCGGCAAACCGGCACCGCCGGAGTGTTGGTTCACGAAGTCGCCCGTGGGGTAGCGTTCCTCGTCGGCGTAGCGGGTGACCCATACGTCCTTGGTGGCGAAGGCCGCGCGCTTCGCTATGGAGGAACCGGGGTCGGCCAGCAGCGTGGGCTGGTTCTCGGCGTGGAGTTTGTAGCCGACGGGTTCGCCGAGGCGGTTCTTCGATTCCGGGTTGGAAATGATCCAGGTGCGGCCCGCGCGTGCGTCTGCTTCGCGGACGGCCTCGGACTCTTTGGTGAGGACGGTGCGTTTGCGGGAGAACGCATTGCCGCGCTCATTCCCTTCGCCCATGGCTTGGCGGACCACATCTTCTTCCTCCACACGGTTGGTGAAGCCATCAATGGCCATGTCCAAGCGGGCGCTGAAGAGGTGCTGGTGGAAAGGGGCACCTAGGCCGGGAGCGAGCTGGGAGATGTTGTCCGAACCGCCCTCCGGGAAGGCGCTGGTAAACACGACGCCGGTGGCCTTGGCTTCGAATTCGATGGTGCCGTCCAGGTAGAGGTACCAGTAGAAGCCGTAATCGTAGTTGCCGATGGTGGTGAAGAAGGAGATCACCAAGCGGCGGTTGCGGCGGGTGTAGTTGATGCCGGACCAGAGGTCGGAGTGCTTGGAGAGGATGCCCCAGTCTTCCTCGTGCATGCAGATGGCGTTGCGGATTTCCCGGGGGTTGCCGAAAGCGTCGCTGATGACCGGGCTCAAGTAGGTGATGTCACCCAGGCAATCGCAACCGAGTTCCAGGGAGTTGGCGTACTGGCCCACCAGGTACTCGCCGGTGTCGAAGTAGTTCTGCCAGGACCGGATGGGAGAGGGATCGCCGTAGGGAACCACCATCTCAGCGATCGAGGCACGGTTGATGATGGGGCGCTTCTTGTCGCCATCCTTGAACGACAGGTTGTGGAGGACAACTCCTTCCCGGACATCGAAGCCGACGTCCACGCTCCACTTCTCCCACTCCACGTGATTCCCATCCGTGACCGTGAAGCTCGGACCCTCAGGCTGGGTGATGCTGATGGGCTTCTGCGTGGTGCGAAGCGGGCCCGTCAGTTCGGGATCCGTGTAATTCCCGTGCTCCGCGGGGATGGGCATCACCCCAAGATCGATGACCTGGGTGACTTCCTTGTTGACCACATCCACGTAAGCCACCAGGCCGTCCACGGGGTGGGCCCAGGCGCTGTCCTCCGGGAAGTCCTGCACAAACGCAAGACCGCGGAGGATGCGGCGGCCTTTCTCTTCGGCGTACTCAAAGACGCCCGCGGACAGCGGAGCCACGCGGACCTTTTCAACGTCCAGGTCCCGGGCTGCCAGCGCGGTCAGCCAGCGCTCATCAGTAGCGAGGAGCGTCTCGACAACCTCGAATTCTTCTTCGAGCACGGGCAGTTCGCCGGAAACCTTGGTGTCCAGTTCCTTGGCGGACACCAGCTCGCCGCGGGTCACCGAAACAAGGACGTCCGTGGGAGCTCCGCCCGAGATGTCGTGGATGAAGACGCGGAATCGGCGGTCCTCCTCACTGGCACCGCGGGAAGGGTCCACCAGCCCAAGGTAGGCGATCCGGTGTCCGTCACCAAGGAGGCCGGCGGCTTGGAGAATCCCCTGCACTTGGGAGATTTCGGCCCCTGTTGCCAGGCCGTACTGGTTTACTGTCTCAGTTGCTGTGGGCGTCATGGCTGCCTAGTGTTCCGGGACCTATGATGGGTCAGGATTTATTTTCTATAGGTGTAGAGAATAACCAAAACGTAAGATGGGTCACAAGACCTTTCTGCCAAATATTTTTTTCCGGGAGCCCACTCAGTGCCAAAGATTGTGGACCACGATCAACGACGCCTCGAACTGGTTGACGCAACGTGGCGGATCATCGCAAGGCTCGGCATGGAAGGTGCCACCATGCGGGAGATTGCCGAGGAAGCAGGCTTCGCCAACGGCGCCCTCAAGCCCTACTTCCCCACCAAGGACCTGCTGCTGACATCCGCTTTCGGCCACGTCTTCAACCGCACCAACCAGCGCATCGCCACCATGACCGAGGGGCTGTCAGGCGTCGCTGCGCTTCGCGCGTTCTGCGCTGAAGTCCTGCCCCTGGATGAGGAACGCGTCAACGAGGCCCGGATTGTGATTCCGTTCTGGCAGAAGGCGCTCAACGACGCTGACATGGCTGCGCTCCACAGCGAGTCCATGAGCCAGTGGCACACCACCATCACCGCGCACACCGCAGCAGCCCGCGCGGCCGGTGAGATCAAAGCCCCCATCGGGGACGCCGCCGTCGCTGACCACTTGCTGAACATGATGCTGGGGGCGCAGATTGTTGTGGCGTTGTCCCCCGCTGAACATTTCTCGCAGGATCTTGCGGGGCAGCTGGATAACTACCTCGCGCTGCTTGCCAGCTAGCTGGTGGCGCCCGAGGCCACCACGCCGACGCCAAGACCGGCAATCACACCGCTGCTGACACGTTCGACGACGGTGCTCACCTTGGGTCGTTTGAGCCACCGCATCGCCTTGAATGCGACGACGGCGATCATCGAGAGGTACGCGAAGGCGATCACTGCAACGACGACGCCCAGAATGAGCGAGGTACCCATGGTGTCGCCGCCGTGCGGGATGAACTGCGGGACAACGGCCAGGTAGAACAAGCCAACCTTGGGGTTGAGCAGCGTAGACAGTGCCCCTGCCCCCAGCGCGGAAAGCCTGCTGTACGGGAGGGCCGCCTCCGGTGCAGAACCGTCGGCACCTGCTTTTGCCGCTTTCCGGGATTTGATGAATGATGAGACGCCCAAATACAGCAAGTACAGGCCGCCGGCGATCTTGACCCAACGGAACAATTCCGCGGACTGCTCCAGGATGGCGGCCAGACCGACGCCCACCAACGCAGCCCAGGCAATCGCACCAACGGCAGACCCGGCAGCCGCAGCGATACCAGCGCTGGGCCGGTTCAGCGCGATCCGCAGCACGAGGAATGTGTCCGGACCGGGAGTGACGGACAGGACGAGGCAGAGACCGGCGAAGGCCGCAAGGGAAGCAAGAGTCACAAGCTCGATTATCGGGCACGGCGGCACGCACGGAAAGCGTTCGCTTCCCGTCAAAGGCTGTTCGTGCATAGACAAGGCCCAACTGCGTGACGCCGACCACACTGGAAACACCGGCGCGCGCCTCACCGGCCGCCAAGACTTACTACCCGAGCGGAGTACCAATGGAGACTTACGACGCCCTGCTGGCCTCGATCACCCCGGCCAACGGCCAGAACAGCCGCACCATCCTTGACCCTGCTACGGGTGAAGCCGTTGGCGAAGCCCCCGTGCACACCGTCCAGGATCTTGAAGCAGCCATCACCGCCGCCACGGCAGCGCAACCTGCCTGGGCTGCCCTGGGCCACGACGCCAGGTCAGCTGCGCTCATGAAAGCAGCCGACGCCGTCGAACGCTCCGCGGAAGAACTCGCCCAACTGCTCTCCCGCGAGCAAGGCAAGCCGCTGAACGGTCCGAACGCCCGCTTCGAAGTCGGCGCCTGCGCCGCCTGGCTCCGCGCCACCGCCGCTACCCCGCTCGACCCTGAAACAGTGGTGGACGACGGCGAAACCCGCGCCGAACTGCATTACCGGCCCATCGGCGTCGTGGGTGCCATTGGCCCATGGAACTGGCCCATGATGATCACCGTCTGGCAGATCGCACCGGCCCTGCGCATGGGCAACGCCGTGGTGGTCAAACCGTCCGAATACACCCCGCTGTCCGTGCTGGCACTGGCCTCGATCATCAACGAGGAGCTGCCCGAGGGCCTGCTGTCCGTGGTCTCCGGTGGCCGCGACGTCGGTGAAGCGCTGGCCTCGCACGACGCGATCGGCAAGGTCATGTTCACCGGCTCCACCGCCACGGGCAAGGCGATCATTCGATCGTCGGCCGACACGGTCAAGAGGCTCACGCTGGAACTCGGTGGCAACGACGCCGGCATCGTCCTTCCGGACTCCGACCCCAAGGCGATTGCTGAGGGCCTGTTCTGGGGTGCGTTCATCAACACCGGCCAAACCTGCGCGGCCCTGAAGCGCCTGTACGTCCACGAGTCGCAGTACGAGGCCGTGTGCTCCGAACTTGTCGCCGTGGCTCAGGCCATGCCCATGGGTAACGGCCTGGATGAGAACAACGTTCTGGGCCCACTGCAGAACCGGCAGCAATACGACATCGTGTCCCGCTTGGTGGAAGCCGCTCGCGATTCCGGTGCCCGGGTGCTGATCGGCGGCAACCCCGACGCCGACCAGCCGGGCAACTTCTACCCGACCACTCTCGTGGCGGACATCGACAACGACAACCCGCTCGTCGCCGAGGAACAGTTCGGTCCGGCACTGCCGATCATCAAATACAACACCGTTGATGAGGCAGTCGCCAAGGCGAACGCGCTCGACGTCGGACTCGGCGCCTCGGTCTGGTCCTCAGACTTGGGTGCCGCGCGCGAAGTAGCATCCCGCATCCAGGCCGGCACCGTGTGGATCAACAAGCACGGAGCCGTGGATCCCCGCGTCCCGTTCGGCGGTGCGAAGCAGTCCGGCTACGGCTTGGAGTTCGGAGCCGAGGGCCTAAAGGCACTGGGGGTCCCGCAGGTCATCAACGGCTAACCCCCGCTGCGCTTACCCAAGTAGGTGACAGATAACGTCGCAATGAGCCCTCATAGTGACGTTATCTGTCACCTACTTTTGCTTTCCCAGTGCTCCGCGCTGGCCAGAAGGCTCAACCCATGGGACGCGAGCTGCCACGGCTCTGATGCCAGCACGTTCTGTCCCGGTGGTCCTGCCAGCAGGATGGCCCAAAAGAGCGTGAACAGGCCGATCGTCGTGCCCGCAAACCTTGCAACCCGCTGTTCGTTGACAGTGTTTGTTGCGCTACTTCTGAACGCTGTCGCAGTCGTCATCGGCCGCCCCCAATCCTTGTTGCGAACCTAGGGTCGGTGGCACCCACTTGTCCAGTCACAGGGTGGACGCGGTTGGGAGGCCGGGCGCTCAGCATGTAACCATGAGCATCATGGCCCAGAAGATTGCGTACCAAGGCGAGCCCGGAGCTAATTCGGATCTCGCGTGCAAGGAAATGTTCCCTGAACTCGAGAGCGTGCCTTGCGCCAGTTTTGAGGACGCCTTCGAGCTGGTGTCCACCGGGGAAGTCGATCTGGCCATGATTCCCATTGAGAACTCCATCGCCGGGCGCGTGGCCGATATCCATGTCCTGCTCCCGCAGTCCAAGCTGCAGATCGTTGGCGAGTACTTCCTGCCGATCCGCTTCGACCTTTTGGGCATTCCGGGCAGCACCATCGAGGGAGCTACCGAAGTTCACAGCCACATCCACGCTCTGGGGCAGTGCCGCAGGATCATCCGGGAAGCGGGCCTGAAGCCCGTCATCGCCGGCGATACTGCAGGATCAGCCCGTGAGGTCCGGGACTGGAATGATCCCCGCAAGCTGTCCCTGGCTCCGCCTCTCGCCGCTGGCCTGTACGGTCTCGAAGTCCTGGCTTCCGGCGTCGAGGACGATCCCACCAACACCACCCGCTTTGTTGTCCTGGCCCGGGAACGCGAGCTCCCTACCAAGGAAGAGCTGCCCGGCCCTGCGATCACCAGTTTCGTCTTCCGGGTCCGCAACGTTCCCTCGGCCCTGTACAAAGCACTTGGTGGCTTTGCGACCAATGGCCTCAACATGACACGGCTGGAAAGCTACATGGTGGGCGACGAGTTCGCTGCCACCATGTTCCTCTCCGACGTCGAAGGCCACCCCGAAGACGCCCGTCTCCGCCGGGCCTTGGAAGAACTGGAGTTCTTCACTACCGAGGTCCGCGTTCTGGGTGTTTACGCCGCGGACGGTTACCGGGAACGGAACACCGTCACCGTCTGATCTACCCTTGATACCGGGGGAAATGCTGACGTGAAGAAGAAGTCAAAACAGTGGGATCCACGGATCCTCTACGGCGGAATGATCGCGGTCATTTTGGCCACCTTTGTGTGGATGGCCCACAGCACCTTGCTTGGGGCATCCTTGTTCTTCGCCCCAGGGGCGACTTACACCTTTCTCCTCTTTCGGGTACTGCCCCAGTCATCGCGCGCTTCCATGCTGATGCTCTGTGCATTGCCCTTGGCATCCTATTCAGCGCTTTCGTTTGAAGACGGTCTAGGGATTCCTGCCGCCGCATCGTGGTTCTTGGGTGTCATCGCCGGGGGAATTGCAAGTGGATACCCGTGGTCAGGAAGAAGGAGTCCGGCGGGGAAGAAACCCAGTGGAAGCATCGAAGCCGGCAAGGAATCCGTTGGAGGCCGGCGTCAGGCGCTAATTAATGGATCCTGCGCGGCCGTCTTGATGGGGGCCGGCCTTGCCCACTTCATCTTCCAGAGCCCGACGGCGGCAGTCGGCGCCGTTTTGGCAGGCGCCTTGATCTGCGGCTGGGCGTTGTTCCGGTTTCCACCATCGGCCGCTACCAGGAACGCACTCCTTTTGATCATCCCGGTGGAGTTCTTTTTGCTGGCATTCCTGGGAAGTAATACCAGCCAGATGGCTCTTCCGTTCGTGTGGACGTACGGTGCCCTGGCTGGTGTCCTCTTGGGAGGGAATTATTGGAGCGGCCCGCTTCGGGGCGCACCCCGGCCACCATTCAGCAGCCAGGAGAAACGGCGTCGTAAGCGCAAAAAGGTACGCCGGTCGCGGGACAAACAGAAACAGAACAAGGTGCCCGCGGGGCGCCGTTGACCATCAGGCCACCTTTTTTTGCCATCGTCGGGCGGCGGGAACCGTATTGCTCGCATGAGCACCGAACCCGCCGCCGGACAATGGCGCGACACCCTGCTGCTGGAGCGCCGCTCGCCGGTGGACGGCTAACACCTAGCGACCCACCGGTGCCTCTTCCTCGCGAAGCTCAACCGGGGCCGCCGAAGCCGAACGCCCCAGCTTGCTCGGCCACCAGATCTTGCTGCCGATGTCGTACGCGAGGGCAGGTACCAGCAAAGACCGGACCAACACGGTATCCAGCAACACACCGAACGCCACGATAAAGGCGAGCTGCACCAGGAACATGATGGGGATGACCCCAAGGGCCGCGAAGGTAGCGGCCAAGACCACGCCGGCGGACGTGATGACACCACCAGTAACAGCCAGCCCCCGCAGGATTCCCGGGCGGGTCCCATGCTTCAACGACTCTTCGCGGACACGGCTCATCAGGAAGATGTTGTAGTCCACGCCCAGTGCCACCAGGAACACGAAGCCGAACAACGGCACCGTGGCATCGGCACCCGAGAATCCGAAGACCCCGTTGAACACCCACGCCGAGACACCCATGGCGGCGCCGTAGGAAAGCACCACGGACAGCACCAGCAACACCGGCGCCACTACGGATCGCAGCAGGAGCATCAGGATGAACAGGATGACGATCAGCACAATCGGGATGATGACCACAAGGTCGCGCTGCGCCGTGGTGTTCGTGTCCAGGGCGGTGGCCGTGACTCCACCTACCAACGCGTCGGCGTCAACTTCCTTGACGGCCACCCGCAGCGACTTCACCGCCTCTTCCGCTTCAATGGAGTCCGCGGCCGAGTTCAGCGTCGCATTGATCAGGACCCTGCCCTCGCGCACGGCCGGGTCAGCAGGAGCACCGGGAGCGCCGGTGATGGGCACGTTTCCGTCGGCCAGCAGGTAGGCGTCGCCCACGCCGTCGGCGGCTTTGACCTTGTCCAGCACCTGCTGGGCGGAACCTTCCGAGGCGACCACGACGGCGGGGCTGCCGCTGCCGGCGTCGAAGTGGCGGGCCAATGCTTCCTGTCCGTCCACTGCGTCGGAAGCGGAGAGAATGACGTCCGTTTGAGGAACACCGTTGGCCTTCAACTGCATCAGGCCGGTGGAGGCCGCAAGGAGCAGGAGCACTGAAGCCACCCACACAACGCGCGGCCGCTTGGAGACCAGACGACCCGTGGCGCGCCACAGTCCCTTTTGCCCTTCAAGTCCAGTGACTATCTCAGGTTCGCGTTCGTCGTCGGGCAGCAACTTGGGCCGGAAGGGCCAGAAGGCTGCACGGCCAAGCAATGCCATCAGCGCGGGCAGGAGCGTGAGCGCAGCGAACAAAGAGCAAAGGATGCCGGCGGCGGCCACCGGGCCCAGCGCCTTGTTCGAATTCAGATCGGAGAACAGCAGGCAGAGCAGCGCGATGATCACGGTGGCCCCGGAAGCGAGGATCGGCTCAAACGATGCCTTCCACGCCGTGATCACGGCGTGCGTGCGGTTGGCGGTATGGGTCAGCGCCTCCCGGAACCGGGCCACGTACAACAGCGCGTAGTCGGTAGCCGCACCGATCACCAGAATGGACAGAATGCCTTGGCTTTGGCCGTTGAGCTGGATCCAGCCAGCCTTGGCCATGCCGAACACCAGCAAAATAGCCGCACACAGCGCAAAGACCGAGGTGAACAGCACCGCCAGTGGCAGCACCACCGAGCGGTACACCAGCAGCAGGATCACGAACACGGCTCCCAAGGCAACCAGGAGCAGGATGCCGTCGATCCCGCCGAAAGCGTTGACGAGGTCGGCGGTCAGGCCCGCGGGTCCTGTAACAAAGGCCTTCATGCCGTCGGGCGCTCCGGGCTGGACGACGTCGCGCAGTTCCTGGACTTTTTCGCGGAGTTCATCAGAGGACGCCATCGGAACGATGAACTGGACGGCTTTGCCGTCTTCCGAAGGAATGGGCCCGACGACGGCACTCCCCAGTTTGAGTGCCTCAATGTCGGCTTTCAGCTGGGCTGCTTCGCCCAGTTGGGCCGGGGTGAACGCAGCATCGCTCTCAACGATGACCACGGCGGGGATCTCTTCAGAGTCCCGGAACTTGGCCTGCCAGTCGCCCGCTTCCGTGGCTTCGGCGCCTGCGGGGAGGAACGAGGCCTGGTCGTTGGAGGAAACTTCTTCCAGCCGCCCGAAGGTAGGGCCGCCAATGCCGGCGATGCCGAGCCACGTGATGACCAGCACCACGGGGATCAGCCAGCGCAGCCAGAAAGGTACTTTCCGCGAGTTCATGAGTCCTTCTTCTGTGGGGATGCTTGTTGCCTTTATTCCATCACAGATTATCTCTATGATGGAACTATTCCAAGGGTTGGCTCCATCGGATGCCAAAATCCTTCACTGCTGGGAGTAATATCCGGAAGGCAGTAATCACCAGACAAACGCTGGCAGGAGGGCGGATATGTCGGACACACCAGCCACGCGCCCCGAGAACGCAGCCCCCCAGGAACTGGTGCGGCTCCTCCAGGACTTCACCCTCGAAGCCAACCACTACGTTGACGCAGCAGGTGGCCGGAACGACATGCACCGTACGGACCTCAACGCACTCGCCGTCATCATGCGCCACTCCGCGGCCGGCAAAGTGGTCACGCCGGGTGTTCTCCGCGCCGAACTCCGGCTCAGCTCCCCCGCCACCACGGCCTTGGTTGATCGCCTGCATGCCTCCGGGCACGTGGTGCGCGAACGGCTCGGCACGGACCGCCGACAGGTCCAGCTGCAGATGACACCCAAGGCGTATCGAGACGGAAGCGCCATGTTCATGCCACTGGCCATCCGCATGGGCAAGGCCATGGCTGCCTACAGCTCCGAGGAACTGGAGCTTGTCACCCGCTTCATGACGGACATGGTGGAAGCAACCCTCGCCGCGCGCGAGGAAGCATCCCAACCCGAGGCACCGCGCTCCACCTAAATCCACCTTCCAAGTTGTAGCGTTTCCCTATGAACGCGCAGCAGCCTGAAGATGTCTATACCCACGGACACCACGAGTCGGTTGTCCGGGCCCACGCCTCACGGACGGTCGAGAATTCGGCCGCGTTTGTGATTCCCCATCTCACCGCCGGGACTTCAGTACTCGACGTCGGGTGCGGACCGGGGAGCATCACCTGCGATTTCGCCGGGCTCGTTGCGCCAGGGCAAGTGATCGGTTTGGACCGTTCGCCGGATATCGTCGCCCAGGCCACCGAGCTGGCCACTGAGCGTGGCGTTGACAACGTGACCTTCCGGACCGGCAACATCTACGATCTCGACTTCGAGGACGAGTCCTTCGACCTCGTCCATGCCCACCAAGTCCTCCAGCACCTCACCGATCCCGTGGCCGCCTTGCGCGAGATGCGGCGGGTGGCCAAGCCCGGTGCGATCGTGGCTGTGCGCGACGCTGATTTCCACGGCATGAGCTGGTACCCGGAAGTTCCGGAGCTCGACGACTGGATGGAGCTCTACCAGAAAATCGCCCGCCGCAACGGAGCAGAACCCGACGCCGGCCGACGGCTAGTTTCGTGGGCCCAGCAGGCTGGATTCACCCAGGTGGCTCCCACCAGCAGCAACTGGCTCTACGCCACGGCGCAGCAGCGCGCCTGGCAATCCCGGGTCTGGAGCGAGCGGGTGCTGCATTCCGCATTTGCCGAGCAGGCGTTGGAGTACGGTTTCGCCAACGAAGCAGACCTCGCCCGGATCGCCGCGGGCTGGCACCGCTGGGGAGCCACCGACGACGGTTACTTCCTCATCCCCAACGGCGAGGTCATTGCGCGGGCCTGAAACTTTTGAAAAAAAATTCCCGAGCCATGTAGAAAAGTCCACCGCAGTTCCGACCCATGAGTGAAGGCACCCACAATGGGCGCCCCTCACAAGGAGTTTGAGATGAAATACATGATCATGATGTTCGGGTCTGCCGAGGGCATGATGGCGACTGCCGATCCGGAGTGGATCAAGGAAATGATCGGGTTCATGATCCAGATCGATAAGGACCTGACCGAGTCCGGTGAGCTCGTTTTCAACGCCGGGCTGGCCGACGGCAGCACCGCGAAACTCGTCAAGCAGACCCCGGACGGCGTCATCACCACCGACGGCCCCTACGCCGAGTCCAAGGAATCACTTGTGGGCTACTGGGTGGTTGATGTCGCGAGCGAGGAGCGCGCGGTGGAAATCTGTTCAAGCATTGTGAAGTACGCGCAGGTAGTTGAGCTTCGCGCCATCCCGAACGGACCGCCGGAGGTCTAGCGTTTGACCGAACCTTCACCGGAAGCACGAATCGAGGACCTGCTGCGCACCTTGGCTCCGCAGGTCCTCGGCGTGCTGGCGAGGACTCACGGCCAGTTCGATGTGTGCGAGGACGCCGTCCAGGAAGCACTCCTTGAAGCCTCCCTGCAGTGGCCAACGGCCTTGCCGGACAACCCGCGGGCCTGGTTGATCGCCGTCGCAAGCCGCCGTTTAGTGGACATCTGGCGGAGCGAAAGCGCCCGGCGCGTCCGGGAGGAACGCGCCACAGCCATCGATTTCCAAGCAGGTCCAGTCCCGGAGGCAGACGACACCCTTACCCTCATGTTCCTGTGCTGCCATCCAGCCCTGTCCGCACCATCGCAACTCGCCTTGACGCTTCGCGCAGTTGGAGGACTCACGACGGCGGAAATCGCCTCCGCCTTCCTGGTCCCGGAAGCGACCATGGGACAGCGCATCAGCCGCGCGAAACAGGGGATTCAAAAGGCGGGAGCCACTTTCAGCATGCCGCCGGCCTCCGAGCGGAAGGCGAGGCTCGGCGTCGTACTTCATGTCCTGTACCTGATCTTCAACGAAGGTTACGCGGCAAGTTCCGGTCCATCCCTCCAGCGGGAGGACCTCACCACGGAAGCGATCCGGGTGACACGCCTGCTGGTGGGCGCCGCACCGCATGAGCTTGAGGCGAGCGGCCTGCTGTCGCTGATGCTGCTCACGGATTCCCGGCGGGCGGCGCGTGCTCTGCCGGACGGAACACCGGTGCCACTGGCCGAGCAGGACCGAAGCCTTTGGAATCGGGAACAGATGGAGGAGGGCATCGCGCTGTTGTCCTCCGTGCTGGGGCGTGGGGCGGCCGGGCCATATCAACTTCAGGCGGCCATCGCTGCCGTTCACGCAGAGGCCGCCTCAGACGAAGAGACTGACTGGCCACAGATTCTAGCCCTCTACACAGTCCTTGACGCCGTCGCACCCAGTCCCGTGGTCACACTGAATCGCGCGGTAGCTGTGGCCAGGGTGCATGGGCCGGTCGCTGGCCTGGAATTGTTGGTCGGACTGGATAGGGCGCTGGGTCGGACGCACCGCTTGGACGCCGTGCGGGGCCACTTCCTGGAGATGGCCGGCTCGTACAGTGAGGCCCGCGCGGCCTACCTCTCGGCCGCCAAGAAGACCGGAAGCCTGCAGGAACGAAAGTACTTAATGGGGAAAGCAGCGCGGATGGACGAGCATTAAGCCCATATAGTCGAACCCATGGAACAGCGCATACTTGGCAAGACCGGCCGATCCGTCTCCACCGTGGGACTGGGAACCTGGCAACTCGGAGCCGACTGGGGTTCAGTCACCGAAGAAGACGCCTTTGCCGTCCTGGAAGCCTCCGTACAAGGCGGCGTCAACTTCTTCGACACTGCAGACGTCTACGGTGACGGCCGCAGTGAGCAGTTCATTGGCCGCTTCCTTCGCGCCAATCCGAACCTGGACATCACGGTCGCCACCAAGATGGGCCGTCGGGTGGATCAAGTCCACGGGAATTACGCTCTGGAGAACTTCCGGGCCTGGACCGACCGCTCTCGGCGCAACCTGCAGCAGGACACCCTGGACCTCGTTCAATTGCACTGCCCTCCCACGTCCGTGTACAGCAGCGACGAAGTCTACGATGCACTGGACACCTTGGTCAGCGAGGGCGCCATCCGCAACTACGGCGTCAGCGTCGAGCGCACGGATGAGGCACTCGAAGCCATCAGGCGCGGGAACACCGCTTCCGTGCAGATCATCCTCAATGCCTTCCGCTTGAAACCCCTGGATGAAGTGCTGCCCGCAGCCAAGGAAGGGGGCGTTGGCATTATTGCCAGGGTGCCGCTGGCCTCCGGTCTGCTGTCCGGGAAGTACACGCCGGACACCGAGTTCCCTAAGAACGACCACCGCAATTACAATCGCGACGGCTCTTCCTTCGACGTCGGCGAGACCTTCTCCGGCGTCGATTTCGCAACGGGCGTCAAGGCGGCGCAGGAGTTCAGCGGATTAGTGCCCGACGGCGTCAGCACCGCCCAGGCGGCCCTCGCCTGGGTCATCGCCCAGGATGGCGTCACATCGGTCATTCCCGGTGCGCGCTCCGCTTCGCAGGCAGCGGCAAATGCCGAAGCCGGTGGTTTGCAGGCTGTGGGGGCCGGGCTCACGGACGGTGTCCGGGACATCTACGACCGGTACTTCCGCGAAGCGATCCACCCGCGCTGGTAGTTGATGGGCCGCCGTCGGGCGCTGGCTGTTACCAGCCGCTGCGCGTCGGTGTGTGTCCCTTACGGGCTTCCTCGGGCATGGACATTTCTGCACGCAGTCCGAGGAGCCGGATGGGACGGTCCGGCTCCATTTTTCCGGTGAGGTCCAAGGCCTGCGCGAGGACTTCTTCCCTGTCGAAAGTCTCAGGAATCTTCCTGGCGTAGGTCTTGGTGAAGAACGGTGCGTAGCGGACTTTCAACGTCAGCCCAATCACGGGGCGCCCCTCCGCTGCGACGTCTTCCAGGACGCGGGCGGTCAGTTCCTTGATGGCGTCGCTGATCTGGGTGGGCTCTGTGAGGTCCTGCTGGAACATGGTCTCGCGGCCATGGGCGCGGGCGACCCACGGAGTGTCATCCACTTCGCTGGAGCCCTCACCGCGACCCAACTGCGCGTACCAAGGGCCCATTTTGGGGCCAAACTCCGGGACCAGGGCCTGGGGGTCGGTTGCGGCGAGCTCTGCCACCGTGGTGATTCCGTGCTTCGCCAGCCGTTGAGACACCTTGCTCCCCACGCCCCACAATTCCTTGGTGGGCTTTTCACCCATGACGTCGAGCCAGTTCTCCTTGGTCAGCCTGAAAATTCCTGCGGGCTTGCCAAAATCCGTGGCATTCTTGGCGCGGACCAACGTGTCACCGATGCCCACACTGCAATGCAGCTGGGTTTGCTCGAGGACGGCGGCCTGGATCTGCCGGGCATATGCGTCCGGGTCGTCAGTTTCGACGCCGACAAAAGCCTCATCCCAGCCGAGCACTTGAACCGTGGCTCCCGGCTGGGCGCGCAGCGTGGTCATCACTACGTCCGAGGCCGCCAGATATGCCTCTTGATCTACCGGCAGGATGATTGCGTCGGGCACTTTCCGGGCAGCAATCCTGAGCGGCATCCCCGAGCCGACGCCGAACGCCCTGGCTTCGTAAGATGCGGTGGACACCACAGCCCGTTCCGTGGGGTCGCCCCGGCCACCGACGATGATCGGTTTGCCCGCGAGCTCGGGCCGCCGGAGTATCTCGACAGCGGCAATGAACTGGTCCAGATCGACGTGCAGCACCCACGGGATTCCGCTCACGGCACCAGTTTGCCCTACGGCGTTGCTTCCTGACCCTCTTTGATCCGCGGGAGCTCGGAAAACAACCCATTCCAGGTGTATTCGGCCTCGTCAGTCGCCAAAAGAGGCCAGGAAGCAACGCGTCGGAAGAGCCCACCTCACCGGCATAAGCTGAGGTGTGCAATTTTCTCTCTGGCTGGCTCTGGTTGGTGCCGGCACCCTGATCAGTTTCACTCCCGGCGCCGGAGCCATCTTCACCATGAGCAACTCGCTCAATTCCGGCTTCCGTCGTTCCATCTGGGGCATTCTCGGACAACAGGTGGCTCTGGTCATCCACATCGTCATTGTTGCCTTGGGCGTCGGCGTGCTGGTTTCCAACTCTCCCGTCATCTTCAACGTCATTCGTTACGCGGGCGCCGCGTACCTTGTGTACCTCGGCATCCGGCAGTTCCTGCACAAGCCTGACCTGGACAAAGAGAAGGTGGACAGCCAAAAGAACGAGTCGGCCTTGTCCATGTTCCAGCGAGGCATTTGGGTGAACCTGCTGAACCCCAAGGCAATCGTCTTTTTCCTGGCGTTCATGCCGCAGTTCATCAGGCCGGACCAGCCGTTGCTCCAGCAATATGCCGTGCTGACCGCCACGGTCCTGGTTATCGACATTCTGGTGATGTGGTTCTTCTTCGCCCTGGCTGCGCGTTCCTTCCAGCGGTTCACCCACGACCAACGCGGCCAAACAATTCTGAACCGCATCTTTGGCTGCCTGTTCGTCCTCGTCGGCATCTTGCTGGCAGTCATCCACTAGCCACGGCGACAACGCGTGGTGCTACCGTCGAGGCCATGGAGCCGGACTGGATCGAACACCGACGCACAGACGATGGCGAGCACGTGGGATGGATGAAGCCCGTTGACGACGGATTCGTAGCAATTGACCTGCTGGGACGCCCGCGCACGGACGTTGTGGATTGGTTCACTGCCGAAGAAACACTCGATGACCTCGGCCTCCGCTACCTCGCCGACCCGCACGAGTTGCTGCTCGACGACGGCGACTGGCTGCGCGTCCGGATAGCGGAAGTCACTCCGTCCCTGGTGCGAGTGAAAAAGGAAGATTGGGGCGATATGACCGCTCCACAGATCTACTTCACCGTGTCAAACCCCGTCTCGGAAGCACAGCTTCGCCCGCTCTCCCCTGGCTAAGACGTAGATCCCCGAACCACCAGCGAGCTCTCGAGCGTCACGTGGGTTTCGTCCAGCGGCAGGCCTTCCATCAGGCCCCGCAGCTGCTCCCCCGCTTTACGGCCCAAGGGCGTTGCCGGCAGGTGCACGCTGGTGAGGCTGGGGTTGCTGGTTGCCGAATAGGGCAAGTCATCAAACCCTGCCACAGCCAGCTGCTCCGGGATCCGGACACCTTCCACCCGAGCTTCCTGCAGAACGCCATAAGCGTGCGTGTCCGTCCCGCAGACGACGGCGGTGACCCCCTCGCGCTGCCACTCCGGCCAGACGTCGGCGAACGCGGCGGCGGCAGCACCGACGTCGATCGGGGTGCTGATGACATGGCCAGGGGCCACTGAAAGTCCGCACGAAGCAGCCTCCGCAAGAAAGGCTTCGCGGCGCAACTGGAACGTGGTTGTTCCCGTCACGCCATCCACATAGGCGGCGCGGGTATGACCGGAAGACGCCAAATGCCGGGCAAGTTCCCGCGCGCCCTGGGCAACGTCAAGGTTCACGGAAGGCGCGTAGGACTCAAGGCCGGGTGCATCCAACAGGACCAACGGGCCGGCCGCGGACAGATCTTCCAGGAACTCTGCACTGGGCGCCCCCACCAGCAAACCGGCAGGGCGCAGTGCCAGAAGTTTGCGGACATCGTCAGCCTGGGGCGACTCACCAGCGTCGGTCACGGAAAGCAGCAACTGGTACTGGGACCCCAAGGATTCCCGCACCCCGGCGATCACGTTGGCGAAGAAGGGGTTGGAAACGTCCGGAGTCACCAATATGACAATCGAACTGACCCCGCGGGCCAGGGAACTGCCGATGCTGTCCACCACGTAGCCGAGTTCGGAAATGGCCAAGCGGACCCTGGAGATGTTGTCCTCAGAGACGCGCCCCTGGGTTTTTCCGTTCGCCACCAGCGAGACGGTCGCCGTCGAAACGCCTGCACGGGCGGCTACCATCGCAGCCGTCACGCGAGGTGAGCGGGGCGCGCTGCCTTGGCGCCGATCCAGGGATTCCATGCATCGATCGTATCGGTCCCATACCGCGTTGACCTGCGAGAAGGCATCAAGCGCTTGACGTTGCGAGGACAGCAGCGAACCCCGGCACAACGTTAAGCGTTTGACGTAGCCCACAAAGCAGTGCCAGAATTCCCCTGAATGCTTAGCGCCCTGCCCCGGGCAAGTTCCAGGCAGGCCCCAATGACGTGGAGAGAAACGTGGATCCCAACACCATGACACCAGCACGCAAGAAGATCATTCTTGACTGCGACCCTGGCCATGACGACGCCGTGGCGTTGCTGCTGGCGCACGGCAATCCGGACATCGAACTGCTGGCCGTAACGACGGTGGTGGGCAATCAGACCCTGGAAAAGGTCACCCGGAACGCCCTCTCGGTAGCCACCATTGCCGGCATCACCGGCGTCCCTTTCGCCGCCGGCTGCGACCGCCCGTTGGTCCGCACCATCGAAACGGCCCCCAGCATCCACGGCGATTCCGGTATGGACGGCCCGGAGCAGCCCGACTCCATCATCGAGCTGGACCCGCGCCACGCCGTCGACCTCATCATTGAAACTGTCATGGCACACGAGCCGGGCACGGTCACGTTGGTCCCCACCGCGGGCCTTACCAACATTGCGATGGCCGCCCGCAAGGAACCGCGCATCGTGGAGCGCGTGAAGGAAGTTGTCCTCATGGGCGGCGGCTACCACGTGGGCAACTGGAGCGCCGTGGCGGAATTCAACATCATCATCGACCCCGAAGCCGCACACATCGTTTTCAACGAAAAGTGGCCCGTGGTGATGGTCGGCCTCGATCTCACCCACCAGGCGTTGGCCACGGACGAGGTGGTGAACCGTATAGCTAAGATCGGCACCAAGCCGGCCAAGTTCGTCATGGAGCTCATGGACTTCTTCCAGAAGACCTACAAGGACGCCCAGGGCTTCGATTTCCCACCGGTCCACGACCCCTGCGCCGTGGCCTACGTCATCGACCCCACTGTCATGACCACCCGCAAGGTCCCCGTGGACATAGAGCTCCAGGGCAAGCTCACTCTTGGCATGACCGTTGCCGACTTCCGCGCACCGGCCCCCGAGGACTGCCACACGTCGGTCGCCGTCGACCTCGACCACAAGAAGTTCTGGGACCTGGTCACCGATGCGATTGAACGGATCGGAGAACCAACGCACGACGCCGTCGCTGCCGCCACCGCTGACGTAAACGCCACCGCAGAGGCCATCCTGGCAGGAGAGGCAAAGTAATGTCCTCCCTCGCAATCGAAGCCAAGTCCACCCGCGGCAACGTCACAGCCCTCATGGTCGCGTTGCTGGCGGCCTGCGTGGCTTTCCAGCTCAACGCCTCCATGCTTAGCCCTGCCCTGGTCACCATGGGCAACGAACTAAACACGGACCAGGCCACCATCGGCCTGTCCCAGACGTGGTTCTTCACGGCCGCAGCGCTCTTCTCGCTGTTCCTCCCGCGCCTGAGCGACATCGTGGGCCGCAAGAAGATCCTGGTCGGCATGATGCTCCTGATGGCTGTTGGTTCGGTCATCGCAGCGATGGCCCCGGACGTCACGTGGCTCTTCGTGGGCCGCATCATTCAGGGCGTCAGCGGCCCCACGGTTCCGCTGTGCCTGATCATGCTCCGCTCAGCAGTCAGCAACCCCCGCAAGTACGGCACGCTCATGGGCCTCATCACAGCAGTTAACGGCGGCGTGGCCGGCGTCGACTCGTTCGTGGGCGGCTACTTCGCCGAGAACTTCGGCTTCCGCAGCATCTTCTGGCTCATGGTTGCACTGGCCTTGGTGGCTACCGTCCTGATCGCCGTCCTTGCCGGTGAAAGCAAGCCTGCCGCCGGCACCACCATGGACTGGCTGGGCGTGTTCTTCATCGTCATCGCCGTTGGTGCACTGCTGACGGCTCTGAACGAGGGCGCCAAGCTGGCCACAGCATTCGACGCCGGGACGCTGACTCTCGCGATCGTGCTCACGGTGATCGCCGCCGTCGCGTTCTTCGCCTTCTGGACTGTGGAGAAGCGCGCCAAGCAGCCCATGGTGGAAACCGTGCACCTGCGCCACCGCTCCACCTGGGCACCCCTGCTGACTACCACTTTGACGATGACGGGCATTTTCGCAGTCATCAACGGCATCGTCCCCGCCTACGTTCAGGCTGCAGATCCGGGCTTCGGCGTGGGTCCCACCGAGATGTCGCTGATCATCCTCACCCCGTACGCCCTGCTGGGTTGGCTGTTCGGCCCGATCAGCGGCCGCCTGGCGCCCGTCCTCGGCTACACCAAGGTCTTGCGCATCGGCCTGCTGGGCAGCCTCGTGGCGTTGGCCATCATCGCGTTCTTCGGCCTGAACAACCTTCCCATGATGATCGTGGGCACAGCCTTGCTGGGCATCATGTACGCCGGTACGGTCAACATCATGCTGAACGGATTGGGCGTGGTCCTCTCGCCGCAGGGCAACCCGGGCTTCCTGCCGGGCATGAACGCGGGCGCCTTTAACCTCGGCGCCGGGCTGAGCTTCCTTGTCCTCCCGGCGGTCCTGGTGGCCACGGCATCGCTCAATGATCCCAAGGCTTCGTACCTGACCGTTGTGGTGGTGGGCCTGGCCATCACCCTCGCCGCCTTCGCCGCCTCACTGTTGATCCCCAAGCCCGTGGACGCAGAAGTGACCGAGGACCAGAAGGTGACCGCATGACCACCGCACCCAAGGCGGGAATCGTCGTCGTCGGCTCCCTGAACGCAGACCTCACCATCTACTGCGACCGTCTCCCCCAACCCGGCGAGACAGTTCACGGCAATGGTTTCGCGGTGAACCCGGGCGGCAAGAGTGCCAACCAGGCGGTGGCTGCCAGCAAGCTCGGCGGACAGGTCTGCCTGATCGGCGCAGTAGGCGAGGACCCCAACGGCACCATGCTCCTGGATTCGACAGCCAGCGCCGGAGTGGACGTGTCACGCGTCCGACGCTCCGACGTCGCCACCGGCGTAGCCGTCATTTCGGTGGACGCGAGCGGTGAGAACAGCATCATCATCTCGGCCGGCGCCAACGGTACCCTCAGGCCCTCCGACGTCACGCCGGACGCCTTCCAGGATGCGGCTGTTGTGTGCCTCTGCCTGGAAGTGGGAATCGATACGGTGACCGCCGCCGCCCAAGCAGGGCACGACGCCGGCGCAACCGTTCTGCTCAACCTCTCGCCTTACGCGGAGGTACCGGAAGTCCTGGCTGGCTTGAGCGACGTGTTGTTGGTCAATGCCCACGAGGCGTCGTTGTTCCTTGGCGCCGAAGCGGACATTCCGGACGCCGCAGCAGAAACCGAAGCGTGGGAGCCGGTCCGGAGCCAGTTCGCGGACCGCGGTCTGCAGCGGGTCCTGGTGACCCTCGGCGCACATGGCTCCGTGGTGCTGGATTCGTTGGCGGGTGGAACTGAAGACCAGATCACCCGCATTGCCCCGACACGTGTTTCAGCGATTGACACCACGGGTGCCGGAGACGCCTTCACGGGCGCTGTCGCCGCGCGTCTGGCGGCCGGGGAAACCCTCGCCGATGCCGCATCCTTCGCCTCGGTTGCCGCCGCGTTGGCTGCAACCAGGAAGGGCACGCAGGCCGCGTACCCGGGGATCGCCGACGTCGAGCAACTGCGGGACGCTTAGTCCCAGCGTCGTACCCAACTGAGTAACAGCACATGTTCCACTGAGCCCTCAGTGGAACATGTGCTGTTACCTACTTGATCTAGGCGGACTTCCGGGCTGCCCGTTGTGCTGAGCGCTCCGCTGCCTTGCGGGACAGTGCGCCATGGCCGGCCATCAGCCGGGGAACCACGACGTAAACAGCAGCGGGAACCACGAGTGCCGTGAGCAGCAGCGCGCGAAGGACCGGGTGCAGTGGCTCCATGATGGGGCCGAGGAGCAGCATGCCGATGGACACCAGCGGGAAGATGGCGAGCCAGGTAATAAGCGCCCGCATGTGAACGGAGGGTCCCTGCGGGCGGGCCGTCGACGCTGTGGGTTCTACGGCGGTTTGGGAGGTTGTTTGGGTGGTCATGGCATTCTCCAACTAAACGGTTGCTTTTGGCTTGGGATCACACTATCCCCACTCGCCCACAATTACAACCATTCAGTTGGAAACTGGTAATATGACCCTATGGCGTGGGACACAGAGCGAACCAAGGGGCTGCTGCTCCAAGCAGCCACGTCCGAGTTTTGCGCGCGCGGACTTGCAGGAGCCCGCATCGACCGCATTGCCGCAGAAGCCGGGGTCAACAAAGAGCGGATATACCAGTACTTCGGCAATAAGAATGCGCTTTTCGACGCCGTGATCGTCACCGCCCTGAGCTCCCTCATGGATGAAGTACCCATCGAAGGCAACGGGCCAGAGGCCATGGCAGACTACGCCGGCCGACTCTTCGACCACCACCAGAAAGACGCAACGGCACCACGCCTCCTGTTCTGGGAAGGTCTGGAACGCGGCGCGGAGGTTGTTGGGCTGCCGAAGCGGATGGCCAACTGCGCATCGAAGGTCAACAGCACCATCGCCGCCCTCCCCGGCATCTCCAGGGAAGACGCCGGAGACCTGCTCATCACCATCGTGAGCCTCTGCGACGCCGCACCCGTACTGCCGGCACTCGATGGACTGATGGCCGGCAATGACCCCGGCCGCGCGCAAAGGCGACGCGCCGCCGTCGTACGCACCGTTTACCTGGCCGCTGCAGCGCTGGCTGCCGAAGCCTCCAACGCTGATCCGGCCCTCATCACCCAGGCACGTTCCGCGGACTCTGTGACAGCTTTGACACAAAAAGTGACTTAGTTGTGAAGTGGCCCCTAGCCAAGAAGGGGTGCCATCAATCATGCTTGCAGAATGTACTCAACGACGAGCCCATACCGCATCATCACGGTCTGCACGGGAAATATCTGCCGCTCGCCCATGGCAGCCCTCATGCTCACCGAAGCCTTCGACGCGGAAGGGCTCGGCCAGCTCGTAGCGGTGGACTCCGCGGGCACCACAGGGTACGAGGTGGGGCATCCGATCGACCCCCGCGCCGCCCGCGTCCTCACAGCCCAGCACATCGCTTCCGAGGACCACGTAGCCCGCAAATGGCGGCATGAATGGTTCGCGGAACGGGACCTGATCCTCGCGCTGGACGTTGACCATTTCGGCTGGCTCCAAGAAGGAGCGCCGGACCGCGCTTCACTCGAAAAAGTGCGAATGTTCCGCAGCTTCGATCCCAGCATGGAAGGGCGCAGCTCCCTGGACCTGGGCATCGAAGACCCCTGGTATGGCGGCCACACCGACTTCGACAACACCTGGACGCTCATCAAAGCCGCCATCCCCGGAATCGTGGAGTACGTCAAAGCAGCGATCGCCTCCGCGGAGGCCGCCGCTGACAACGACCACCAGCAGGTAACCTCTATGACATGACCCCTGCACCCGTGATTATCGCTGTTGACGGCAGGTCCGGTGCAGGAAAAACCACACTGGCCGTCGAACTGGCGGCACGGTTGCGGCAGCACCACAAGGTTTCGCTGTTCCACTTGGAGGACATCTACCCCGGCTGGAACGGTCTTATGCCCGGCATTGAGCGCTATGTCGGCACAGTCCTGACGCCGCTCAGCTCCGGCCAGGCCGCGGAGTGGACCAGCTGGGACTGGGAACGGCATTACGACGGCGGACTGAACGTCACGCTGCCCGCCGAGATCGTGATTGTTGAGGGCGTTGGCGCTGCAGCGGACGCTGCCCGGCCCATGCTGGACGCCGTGGTGTGGGTGGAAGCGCCCGGTGACGACCGCCGTCGTCGTGCGTTGGCGCGGGACGGAAGCACCTACGAACCGTACTGGGACAGCTGGGCAGCCCAAGAGGACGAGTGGCTCTCCTCTGATCAGGTCATCGGGGCCGCCGATGTTCGCGTGCAAAACCTTGCCGACGGCAATGCGCCGGAAGATGTTCTGCAAGCTCTCATGTACCTGCCCTCAGTTGCTTCGATTTTGTCACCCGAGCTCAGTGCACGGCGTGGCCTTCAACTACGGTCCGAGCGCCTGGAAGCTGTCCCTGACGCTGCGTTGCTCTTCGAATCCCTCTATGCCCGTTCCGGCAACGCCGTCTGGCTCGATTCCTCCAACGCCTCGGCCGTCGCCGGCAGGTCCCAGGCCGCCGCACGCAGCCGCTTCAGCATCCTGGCGGACGACAGCGGCATGTACGGACAGTCGGTACGCCACGTGTCGGGGACCACGCACATCACCGCGGGCACAGCCACGGTCACCATCTCCGGGCCGTTCTTCCGATGGCTGGACACTGTCTGGGGCCGCAAGGCGGTCCGCGCGCCCCGCGGCTACGACGGCCAATTCACGCTCGGCTGGCTCGGCTACCTCGGCTACGAACTCAAGCGCGAAACCGGCGGCAATGACGTCGCCTCCCACACCCCGGACGCGGCTCTGCTCTTCGCCGGACGGGCTGTGGTTCTGGACCATCGGGAACGGACCGTCTGGCTGCTTGCCCTGGAAGCGCCCGACGCCGACGAGTGGTTGCGCGCGGCCCGCACCGCCGTCGGGGCTGCTGTGGGTGGTTCCGCTCCTGCTGCCGAATATTCCGGCGCCGCCGCATCAGGTGCCGTCCCGTCATTCGTGAGCCGGGACTCCGCAACGGACTATAAGCGCAAGATCGCGGACTCCCAGCACGAAATCAGCGAGGGAAACTCGTACGAGATCTGCCTGACCACCACTCTTGAAGCCCCCGCCGGGGATCTGGACCCGTGGCGCAGCTACCTGAACCTTCGACGCCGGAACCCGGCACCGTTCGCCAGTTACCTCCGGTTCGGCGAACTGGTGGTGGCGAGCACGTCGCCTGAACGCTTCCTCCGGATTCTGTCCGATGGCGGCATGCGCGCCGAGCCGATCAAGGGCACCCGGGGCCGCTCATCCGACGCCTCCGAGGACGCAGCTTTGCGGCACGACCTTGAGACGTCGCTGAAGGACCGCGCCGAGAACATCATGATCGTGGACCTGCTGCGCAACGACCTCAGCCACTTTGCCATCCCTGGTTCCGTGACGGTCAGCCGCTTGTGCGCGATCGAAAGCTACGCCACCGTCCACCAAATGGTCAGCACCATCGACGCCCACATGAAGCCGGGCGCACCCCGCGCGGAAGCCTTGGCTGCGGCTTTCCCCGCCGGTTCCATGACGGGAGCGCCAAAGATCAGCACCATGGACATCCTGGACCAGCTCGAGTCGGGACCCAGGGGCATTTATTCGGGCGCCATTGGCTACTTTTCCCTGAATGCGGCCACGGACCTCGCCGTGGTGATCCGTACCTTGGTGGTCAACCCTGACGCCAACGGCGGCAGCACGCTCTCCCTTGGCGTGGGCGGGGCCATCACCGCGGACTCCGTAGCCGACGACGAGTACGAGGAGATCCGAACCAAAGCGTACGGCGTGCTGTCCACGTTGGGCGCCGACTTCCCGGGCTGATTTTTTGTACAGCCAATGCCCCTAACACCGCCTCTAAAGGCGTCAGCTGTACTGAAACTACTGGAGTGTCGCGGTCAGTCTGGCCACGTTATCCACATACTTGGCCAGCGGGGGCCTATCCATCCAATCGTCCAGCATAAGCTCACGTGACACCTCGCGATACGTGGACTCTACAGCCCGCATGAGGTTCACGGTCTCGGCGCCAAGGAGCATCACCGAGACCTCCATGTTCAGGGAGAAGGAGCGCATGTCCATGTTGCTGGAACCGAGAACGGCTACCTCGTCATCAATGGTGAAGTGCTTGGCGTGGAGGACGTACGGTGCCCGGTACAGGTAAATTCGGACACCGGCTCCCAATAGGGCTTCATAGTAGGAGCGTTGGGCGTGGTGGACCAGGAACTGATCGCCCTTCTCGGAGACGAAGAGTTCCACGTCAACACCTCGCTGCGCAGCTGTGGTGATGGCGTACAGCAGGGAATCGTCCGGGACAAAATACGGGCTGCAGATGGAGATCCGGTGCTGCGCCGAGTAAATCAGCGTGTTGAACAAGCGCAGGTTGTTTTCGGTGGCGAACCCGGGGCCACTCGGCACTACCTGGGCGGTGACCTGGCCCGGCGCCGGCTGGGTAGGCAGGCGCAGCTGGTCTTCCAGCGATTCGTCGGTTTCGCTGAGCCAGTCCGTGGCGAACACCACGTTAAGCGTCGCCACGATCGGGCCTTCCAACCGGGACATGAGCTCCACCCATTTGCGGCCCACCTTGTGGTGCTTGGGGTTGTTGTAGGAAGGCTCAATCAAGTTCTGCGAGCCGGTGAACGCAATCTCGCCGTCGATCACCATGATCTTGCGGTGGTTCCTGAGGTCGGGGCGCCGCCATTGACCGTGGATAGGCAGCAGCGGCAGCATTCGCTTCCACTGGATCTTGGCCGCCTTCAGCCGGCGGATCAGCCGGCGGTAGCCCTTGACGCGCAACGTTCCGATGTGGTCGAAGAGCAGCCTGACGGTCACACCCCGTTCAGCCGCGTTCTCCAGTTCAGTGAGCAGTTCATCCGTCACGGAATCACTGCTCATGATGTAGAACTCGGCGTTGACGTAGCTCTTGGCGCCCTTGACTGCTTCAGCCATGGCTTTGATGGACTCTTCGTAGCCGGGGATCAGCTCCACCTTGTTACCGTCGACCATGGGCAACGATCCAAGCCGATGGTTCAGTTCGCCCGCCGACTTCACCCATTCCGGCCCGGAATAGACGCTGACAGGATCAGCCAGATCGGAGGTCACCGCACGAACCCGGCGGTTTACCTCCTCCTGCTGCTCCCGCCGGCGCCGCGACAGTTTGAAGTTGCCGAAGAGCAGGAACAGGACGAACCCAACAGATGGGATGAGGAACACAGCCAAAAGCCAAGCCATGGCGGTGGTGGGACGCCGGTTGCCGGGAATGACTCCCAGCAGCACAATGCGCATGATGACTTCCGCAATGACCCATGCCCCCAGCAACCAGGTCCACTCCTGGCCAAACGGAAAAGGAAAGAACACCCGACAAACCCCCACAGTTCATGAACAACAGTGACCACAGCCTATCCGGCAAAGTCCCCTCCAGTGCGTCCGCACTAAGCTGGGACCATGACTTCACCTGCCGCCACGGTCCTCGTTTTCCTGGACCCCGCCTTCGAAAATGGTCGAATTGCCGACTCGAGCCAACCGCAACTCATGGCAACGGATCTGGGTGCCACCCGCGGCGACGGCGTCTTCGAGTCACTCCTCGCTGTGCAAGGCCGACCCCGCAAAGTTCAGGCTCACCTCAACCGATTGGGCAGTTCTGCGGCAGCCTTGGACCTTGCGCTTCCTGGGCAGGATGTCTGGCGCCGCGCCATCGAGACAGCCATCAACGAATTCCGCGATGTTCACCCTGCCCCCACGCCTGAAGAGGACGAGGTAGTGGTCAAGCTGATTGTGACCCGTGGCGTTGAAGGCGCCGCCAGCCCGACGTGCTGGGTACAGGCTTCGCCCTCACCTGCAGGCAGCCGCCGTCAGCGGCAGACGGGCATCGACGTCGTACTTTTGGACCGTGGCTTCGACACTGAAGCCGGCGAGCGCGCGCCATGGCTGCTCCTGGGCGCGAAGACGCTGTCTTATGCCGTGAACATGGCCGCACTTCGCTACGCCCACAAGCAGGGTGCTGATGACGCCATCTTCACCTCCACTGACGGCCGGGTCCTGGAAGGCCCGACATCCACCGTGTTGCTGGCGCACCTTGAAACGGTCGACGACGGCGACGGTTCCGTCAGGGCGGTTCGTCGCCTCATCACTCCCCAGCTTGACAGCGGAATCCTTCCGGGCACCTCGCAGGGCGCATTGTTCGCCGCGGCGAAGGCCGCTGGCTGGGAACTTGGTTATGGCCCCTTGGAGCCGCAGGACTTGTTCGATGCCGATGCCGTCTGGCTGATCTCCAGCATCCGGCTGATCGCCCCCGTTAACCACATCAACGGCCAAGAGGTGGGCACGCCCGAGGTGCGCAAACAGCTCACTGCTGAGCTGAACCACCTGTTTGCGGGGATCGAGTAAGTCGCTTTTCTGCGGACCCGCCTTATGGAGCTCCGCATGGAACCTAACAGATAACAAGCAGAGTAATCGCTCGCGTGACTTAATGATTAGGAACTCTTAGCCTCAGCCAAGAGCCACTGGCGTGTTCAATCGCACTCCTTATCCTCCTTGAAATGGTCATTCGTCATGTGATGAATCTTGTACTCGTGTTAGTTGGATCACGTCCGGCTGGTACTACTTCAGACTTTGCTGGCTAACTTCCCGGAGGGAATATGGGACTCAGCTCCCCCACAGAAGCCGAAGCATCGGCAACCGAGGCACAGTCCCGCACTGAGGCCTCACAGACAGGATTGCGCCGGTCCATGGAGGCCCGGCACCTGGTCATGATCGCCATGGGCGGCGTTATCGGTTCAGGCCTGTTCGTCAGTTCGGGATACACGATCGCCACTGCCGGCCCCCTGGGCGCCGTCCTGGCGTTCCTCATCGGCGCCGTGGTGGTCTACCTGGTGATGGCTTGCCTCGGGGAGCTCGCTGTAGCGTTCCCCGTCTCCGGTGCCTTCCACATTTATGCCGCCAGGACCATCGGCCCCGCCACGGGATTCGCCACTGCCTGGCTCTACTGGCTTTGTTGGGCCGTAGCCTTGGGCTCGGAATTTACTGCGGCCGGCCTCCTCATGCAGCGCTGGTTCCCGGGCGTCGACGTCTGGATCTGGTGCTTCATCTTCGCCACCGTCCTGTTCACACTGAACGCCATTTCATCGCGTGTCTTTGGCGAATCGGAGTTCTGGTTCGCGCTCATCAAGGTCGCCGCCGTCGTCGGCCTGATCATCCTTGGTGGCGCCGCCCTGGCGGGCTTCCACCCTCTCGCCGCGGGCGGGTACCCCTCCTTTGGCGAGAACTTCAGCACACCGGAGGGTCTGTTCCCGAACGGTTTCACCGGCGTGTTCGTGACCTGCCTGGCCGTCTTCTATGCCTTCTCCGGCTCGGAACTTATCGGCGTTGCCGCGGGCGAAACGGCCAATCCCGGCGCGAACATCCCCAAAGCCATGCGCACCACGGTCATCCGGCTCATGATCTTCTTCGTCGGCGCGATCGTGGTCATCGCAGCCACCATTCCGTACGAACAAGTCAGCGTGGACGAAAGCCCGTTCGTCACCGTTTTCTCCATGCTCGGCATCCCATACGCCGCGGACATCATGAACTTCGTGATCATCACGGCGCTGCTCTCCGCAGGCAACTGCGGCCTCTTCTCCTGCGCCCGCATGCTCTTCTCGTTGGCTGACGAAGGCCACGCACCGCAGGTCTTCAAGAAACTCACGAAGCGCGGCATCCCCATGGTGGCGCTTTGCGTGAGCATGCTTGGCGGTCTGGCCTCCCTGATCAGCAGCGTTGTGGCACCTGCCACCGTCTACCTTGTGCTCGTCTCGGTGGCCGGCTTTGCCACCGTGGGCGTCTGGATGTCCATTGTGGCCTCGCACTTCATCTACCGCCGGACCTTCATCAAGAACGGTGGCGACCTCAGCACGCTTCCCTACAAGGCGCCCCTGTTCCCGTTGGTCCCGATCCTGGCCTTCGCTCTATGCGTGGTGTCCCTGATCGGTATCGCCTTCGACCCCAACCAGGTTGCGGCGCTGCTGTTCGGTATTCCGTTCGTGGGGGCCTGCTACGCCGTCTTCTACTTCAAGTACGGCCGACGACGGTCGCTCAAGAAGGCAGTGGACGCGTAGGCCTCCTTGTTCCGTGGCGTCCTGACTTGGTTTGGGCGCAGATCAGCCCCTGGACAACCTTTGCTGGTTGACCAGGGGCTGATTCCGTCTCAAAGAGGGTCGGGACGCCACACTCCGCGCCCGCCACCACCCGGTTTGAAACCCGGGAGCCCAGACACGCCGTGCAAGGAGGGTGTTGAACAGGCCCGGCTACCCAAAGTTGGTGGTGGAGGCACGCCCCCCCTGTTCAGTGGGCCTGTATTTTCCGGGCCTACTTCTTGGCTGCGCGGACCGGGTGCTCACTCAAAATGGACAGGCGGTTGAAGGCATTGATTCCGATGGCCGCCATGCAGAGCACACTGATCTGCTGGTCGTCGTAGTGCTGCCGGGCTTGTTCGAAGAGCTCGGGGCTGGGCCGCGATGAACTCATCCGGGTGATCTGCTCTGCAATTTCCATCGCGACCACTTCCGCGGGCTCGAAGAGCTGCACTTCCTTGTAAACAGCCACCAATGACAGACGCTGCTCCGTTTCGCCATACTTCAGGGCCCGACGATGGTGAAGGTCCAGGCAGAAGGCGCATCCATTGATTTGCGAACAGCGATAGTTGATGAGTTCAAGGGTCCGGCGTGAAATACCCAGCCGGTCAGCTTCGTCTACGAGCTGCTGGGAGTAGTGGCTAAGAGTCGCATAGAGGTCCGGCTGCTGCTTGTCCAGGTAGCCGGCCAGACGTGGTTTTGATTCCTGTTCGGGCATGGTTGGAGCTTAACGCAAAAGGGACCAGGCACCCGACGGTGAGAGAGCATCCGCCCGAAACCCGAGGGACGTGAGAGAGGGTCAGCCCCAAACCCGAGGGACGTGAGAGAGGGTCCTACTCGCGGGCCGCGGGAGTGTCGGCGGCGAGCCGGATGCCGTGCTCTGCCAGCCACACCGGGTTGAAGGCCTTGCTCATATAGTTCGTTCCGGCGTCGGGGGCTATGGCAACCACCACCGAGCCGTGAGGCGCGGCGCGCGCCACCCGAATGGCGGCGGCGACCGCGAGCCCTGAGGACGGGCCGAGCGCGAGCCCTTCCTCCTCGAGGAGCCGGTGAACGGTGGTGTAAACCTCGTCGTTGGGGATGCGGAGGAATCGGTCCACGATGGAACGGTCGAAAGCTTTGGGCCACTCGGGTTCCGGCCAGGAGTTACCCACTCCGTCCACCAGGATCTCGCCGGGATGGCCGCCGCTGTAGGCAGAGCCGTAGGGGTCGGCGCCAACAACTTCCAGGTGGCCGCCCGGGCGCAGGGCAGCTGCCTGTTCCTTCAAGAACCGCCCGTTCCCGCTGATGGTCCCGCCCGTTCCGATGCCCGCGACGAAGTGCGTGACCAGGCCACCCGTCTGCTCCCAGATTTCGGGTCCGGTGGTTTCATAATGCGCCAAGGGATTGGCGGGGTTGTCGAACTGCATGGGCCGCCACGCACCGGGCGTCTCGGCCGTAATCCGCGCTGCAACAGCCCGGGCGTTCTCCGGCGATTCCGACGGGGCATTCCAATCGGTCAGGATCACGCGGGCGCCGTAGTTGTGCAGCGCAGCGAGCTTCTCCTCGGAGATCGTGTCGCCTGTCACCACCACCACGGGATGTCCGGTCAGGTGGCCGATGAGCGCCAGGCCGATCCCGGTGTTGCCCGAAGTGCTCTCCACGATAGTGGCTCCCGGCTTCAGCTCCCCGGACCTCTCAGCCGCCCGGACCATGCTGAGTGCGGTGCGGTCCTTGATGGAACCGCCGGGGTTTTCGGACTCAAGCTTGATATGGATGGCGCTGCCCAGTCCACGGCCCAGCGAATCCAGTTTCACCAGCGGGGTGTTGCCCACTTTGTCCAGGACCGAGGCATCCAACCCATCCGGCAGCCGGGCCGCTGCGTGAGCTCCTTGCCGACGGATCGCTGTACTCACCACGCCCCACCCCCTTCCTCAGCCTCCAGTAGAACCTGATCCACGGCGCCGCGCAGTTCAGTCCGCGCCCGTTCCACAAGATCCGGCGCCGATGGCCTGTCGGCCAGTACATCAGCGAGTCGACCCACGACGACGCCTGTTCCCTTCCCGAGCGGTTGTGCAGCTCCAGCTTCGAGCAGCAGATAGGACGCCGTCAGGGCCTCGATCGTCAACAGCTTTTCCAGCACCTCCACCGACCTTTCGAGTTGCTGGAGGGCCAAGGGGGCCAGAGTTGAATGGTCCTCGACGTCGGCGGACAAGGTTGGGGCGCCAAGGGTGGCCGGGGCGGCCAGGAACTTGAGTTCGGCCAACAGCCCGGCCGCGGAGTACCACAACAGCCCGGGCAGTTCCTCTTGGGCAAGCGCGGAGGCCGGGTTGAATTCCGCTCCGGCCCCGGACTGCTCAGCCGAGGCTTGGGTCGATGCTGCTTGCAAGTGCTTGGCCCGGATGGCCCGTTGCGGCGGATACAACTTGGCGATGCGCCGCTCACTGGAAATCCCCATGTGCGCCAACGCAACCCTCAGACCTTCGAATGCGAGAGCCAGCTGCATCGGCTGGAAGTTCCCGCCGGACAGCATGAGCCCGGATTCGACATCAACCAACGGATTGTCGCCGCGACCATTCAGTTCCACCTCCAGCGCAGCACTCAACTGCGCCACCAGGGATCGAAACGCCCCGTGCGTCTGCGGTGCGGCCCGGAAGGACAATGCATCCTGCACCGACACCTCGGGCCGCACATCTTCCAACCAGCCACCACTGAGCAGGTGACGCACAGCTGCCGCCGAATCACCCTGGCCGTTTACAGCCTTGGCCGCCTGGATGGCCGGCGAAAACGGGCTGAGGTTCCCGCCGCCGTCGTACCTTGCGATGGTCTCCAGCGAGAGGGAAAGCGCGACGTCGGCCAGCCGGGCCAGCTGCTGCAATTGCAGCAACGCCAGGGTCCCGGCGCCGACGGAATACGCGTTGGCGCTCACCAAGGCAAGCGCCTCGCCGGGCGCGAGGACGAGTGGTTGAAGGCCGGCATCGGCGAGCGCTTTGGCTCCTGGAACCAAGGTGCCGTCGGCGTTGAAGGCTTCGCCCTCACCGATGGCGACGGCGGCGACGGCGGCCAGCTGGGTGAGGTCCGACGATCCCACCGACCCTTCGCGCGGGATGGCGGGCAGGACGCCGCGGTTGAGGAGTCCTGCGTAGAAGTTTGCTGTTTCGGGCCTCACACCGGAACCGCCGCGGCTGAAACCGACAAGTCGGGCCAGGATCACTGCGCGGGCAGCGGGACGGTCCAGATACGAGCCCACTCCGCTGTTGTGATACCTGACCACCTGGACCTGATAGGCCAGGAGCGACTTCTCTTCCACGGCGGTGTCCCGACCGGACCCGAGCAACGTATTGAGTCCGTAAACCCGCTGCCCGGAAGCGGCGGTGCGTTCCAGTACGTCGCGGGAGCGACCGATCAAAGACAACGCATCGTGGTTGAGTTCCACGTGAAACGCAGGGTTGGAGGCGGCCAGTGCTACGTCGGCGGCACGCACCGGAGCCGTTCCAATAACCAAGGTCGGCGGTTCGGAAGACACCATCAGAAGTCCAGGAGATTCTGCCGGAACCCGCCGTTGCCGTAACTCTTCCTTAGAAGGCCCCGCCGCCGCAGTTCAGGGGTGAGCTTATCCAGGACACCGTGCACTGTCACCGGGTCCACGAAGCCGGAGAAGAGGAACCCGTCACCACCCACCTCGGAGCCGGTCGACTCAAGATAGTCGGCAATCTCCCCCACCGTGCCGATGATCGAATCCCCCGCCCCACCGCTCCTGGCCTGCAGGATCTCGCGCAGCGTGGACCCGGGAGGCGCCGCCTTGGCGAAGTGTTCCAACGTCCCCTGGTTGCTGTTGGTGCTCAGCTCCGGGAGGGGTGCGTCCAGGTCGAACTGCTTGAAGTCGATCACCGAGAGGTAGGAGATGGAGTTGAGCTGGCTGTCGATATCGCGCTGGGTGAGCTCACGACGCTGGGCACGCAGCTCCTCGGCTTCGGCAGCAGAACCAACCACGGTGGGCTTCAGGACAAAAAGCACCTTGACGTCGTCGGGGTTCCTGCCGGCTTTGGCGGCCTCCGCGCGAATCGAGTCACGGTAGGACTTCATGCCGTCAACACCACGGGCCAACGCAATGGCCACATCAGCATGACCACCGGCGAACGCCTTGCCCCGGGGAGACGCACCAGCCTGGACCAGCACGGGTTCCTCCGGCAACGGCGCCGTGTTCAGTGGACCGCGGACCTTGAAGAAGTCACCCTGGTGATTGATCGGGTGCACCTTGTTGTGGTCGGCAAACACCCCTGCGGAGACGTCCTCAAGGACCGCGCCCGGTTCCCAGCTCCGCCAGAGCCGCCTGACGACGTCGACGAATTCCTCCGCTTTTTCATACCTAAGGTCGTGTTCAATCTGTTGGTCCAACCCGTAGTTCTGGGCGGCGAGGTCGCTGCCGGACGTGACGACGTTCCAGCCCAACTGGCCCTCGGAGAAGTGCTGCAACGTGGCCAAAAGCCGGGCGGCCGTGAAGGGCGGGTAGAACGAGGCGCTGACGGTCGGCACGATTCCCAGGTGCTCGGTGGCGGAGAGCAGGTAAGGGACCAGCGCCAGCGGATCGTGTTTCGGCGCAAAGGAGGCATGAGCCAGGGACACTTCGGCCGATCCGCCATACGTGTCCGGCACGGTGAGGGAATCCTCGATGATGAAGAGGTCCAACCCGGATTGTTCGAACGCCCGGACTGCGTCCTGGTACAGGGCTGGCTTCTTCCAGTCGTAGCCCAGGCCGTAACCGGGCGTCCCCCACCCCTGGACACCGAATCCATGGCCCACAAACCATCCAAAATGCAGCATGGGCTTGAGTGTAGAACTGCTCTGTCCGTTCACCGCGACCTGATTTCATGCGAAGTTACAGGAGGACGTACTGGGTCAATTATGCTCCCGGGGCGTCACAATTGAACGCGGCCGGAGACGGTCCGTATTTTCCACATAAGGCGTATGTCGTGTTCCACAATCAGCAGGGGTCGGGAATGATCGCTGTATGAGTGCAGCAACCTCCCGCCCCTCCGCCAAGGAGCGACTGTCCAGCGCCTGGGCCCTCAAGGGCTACAAGCGTGAATGGCTGCGGCACGATCTCGTTGCGGGCGCTGCGCTGTTTGCTTTGCTGGTGCCCGCCGGGATGGCCTATGCACAGGCAGCAGGGCTTCCCCCGGTCACCGGGCTTTACGCAACAGTGGTCCCGCTGCTGGTTTATGCGGTGGTGGGGCCCTCCCGCATTCTGGTCCTGGGACCCGACTCTGCCCTGGCCCCTATGATCGCCGCGGCCATTGTGCCGCTGGCAGCGGGAAGCAGCGAAAAATCCGTGGCGCTGGCCGGCTTGCTGGCCGTGTTGATCGGGGCGCTCATGCTTGCGGGCTCGGCACTGAAACTGGGAGCCATCACGGGCCTGCTGTCCAAACCCATCCGGCTCGGGTACCTCAACGGAATCGCACTGTTGGTGGCCCTTTCGCAACTCCCGGCGTTTCTGGGTATTGAGGCCGACGGCGACGTCTGGCAAAAGCTCGCGAAGGTTACTACCGGGTTACTTGGCGGCGAGGTCAACATCACCGCGCTGTTGTTGGGAGTGGGGTCGCTGGCGCTCATCTGGATCCCCCGGCTCCTGAAATGGAAGGTACCCGGCGTCCTGTTGGCGGTGGTTGGCTCGTGCGTGGCGACGGCGGTCTTCGGGCTCAACGACGACGTGAAGGTCACCGGGGTCCTGCCGCAGGGCCTGCCCATGCCCGCACTCGGGGGTATTGGCTGGGCCGACGCTTTGATGCTGCTCCCCGCCGCCGCGGGCATCGCGCTCATGGCTTTCGCTGACACTGGCGTGTTGTCTCAAACATTGGCAGCCAAGGAAGGGAAGAAGGTCTCCGGAAACAGGGAAATGGCAGCGCTTGGAGCAGCCAATGCCGCTACAGGCCTCCTGGGTGGATTCCCCATTTCAGGCAGTACCTCCAGGACACCGGTAGCCGTGGATGCCGGCGCAAAATCCCAGATGACAGGCGTGGTGGGCTCCGTGCTGGTACTGGCCTTCATGCTGCTGGCTCCGGGAGTAACCGAGTACCTGCCGTCGGCAACCCTGGCCGCCGTCGTCATCGCCGCGGCCATTGCCCTCGCAGATCCTGCCGGCGTCAGGCGGCTCCTGGGGCTGAGCCGCAGCGAGTCCGTGGTGATGCTGGCTGCGTTCCTGGGAGTGCTGACGGTGGGTGTCCTCCAGGGAATCGTGGTGGCCATCGCCTTGGCACTCCTGGACTTTGTCCGCAGGGCATGGGATCCGTACAGAACCGAACTCGGCGCAGAGGAAGGCCTTCCCGGGTATCACGACCTTGAACGCCACCCCGATGGCAAGCGCATCCCCGGGCTCTTGATCCTCCGGTTTGATGCACCCCTGTTCTTCGGCAACGGACAGGTCCTGGCGAGCTTCGTGAGGGAGCAACTCGACGAGGCCCCGGACGAGTCCGCGGAGCCCGTCACCCACATCATCCTTGCCGCCGAACCGATCACCGGGATCGACACCACAGCCTTGGATGACCTGGTGACCCTGGACGAATGGTTGGCCAGAAAAGGAGTGGATCTGGTGTTTGCCGAGCTCAAAGGGCCCGTGAAGGACAAGTTGATCCGCCTCGGCACGGCGGCCCGTTTTACGCCGGACCACTTCTACCCCACTGTCGGCGCGGCAGTGCGGGAGCTCAAGGACCGATAGTGGATCAGCCTCCGATTACGCAACATGACGACGGTGCAGCCGCCCGCAAGTGCAGCCCGACGCCCGTGGATGTTACGTTTTTCTTGAGTAATGAGTACCAGCGCAAAGCCCTGACTTGCTGGTCGGCAACCCTCTCTCCGGCGGGGTGCCTCAGGTGACTACTCGGCGTATCGACAACTCGAACTGCAAGCGTGACTGAGGAGCACCAGCAATGCCTGAACCCACTGAAGAAAAACTCTCCTACCGCCTGATTACAGGCCCGGATAACCGCGATTTCTGCGAGCGTATCCACAACTCCCTCGCCGAAGGCTATGTGCTCCATGGCAGCCCGGCAGCCACCTTCAACGGCACGGACGTCATCGTGGCCCAAGCCATTGTGCTGCCTGCGGCGATCGCCAATGCTGATGCCGCCGTCGCCAACGCAGTGGACCAACTTGAGAATTACGACGATGAAGAAGCGTTTGAGGGCCACGCATGAGCTACGCAGGTGACCTGACCCCACAGGACGCGTGGGCCAAGCTCGAAGAAGGCGCGATCCTGGTGGATGTGCGCACCGAGGCCGAGTGGGCCCACATCGGCATCCCGGACACCAAAGCCACCGAGAACGATCCTCTGTTCATCCAGTGGAACCTGGCTGGCGGTATCCCGAACTCCCGCTTTATCGAGGACCTGCAGCAGCAGGCACCCGAGGATGACGCCGTGGAGCTCGTGTTCATCTGCCGTTCCGGCCAGCGCTCCATCTCCGCCGCCATTGCCGCAACACAGGCCGGCTTCACGGCGTACAACGTCCTTGAGGGCTTCGAAGGCGAACCGGACCGCTACGGTGAGCGCACCGTAAACGGCTGGAAGAACCGTGGCCTGCCTACGAATCTGGGGACCGAGTAAGTGACTTTCAATCCCGACGCCGCCGGCTGGAGCCCTGACACCCAGGCCGTTCGCGGTGGCCTTGACCGCACCAATTTTCAGGAAACGTCCGAGCCCGTTTTCCTGAACTCCGGCTTTGTCTACGAATCGGCTGCCGCTGCCGAACGTGCCTTTACCGGCGAGGACGAACGCTTCGTTTACTCCCGCTACGGCAACCCGTCCGTCGCCACGTTCCAGGAGCGGCTGCGGCTGCTCGAAGGAACCGAGGCGTGCTTTGCGACAGCCTCCGGTATGTCCGCGGTCTTCACCGCTTTGGGTGCCTTGCTGGCTGCCGGCGACCGCGTGGTGGCCGCGCGCTCGCTGTTCGGCTCCTGCTTCGTGATCCTCAACGAGATCCTGCCCCGCTGGGGTGTGGAGACGGTGTTCGTTGACGGCCCGGATCTGGAGCAGTGGCGCGAAGCCCTCTCGGAACCGACCACCGCCGTGTTCTTTGAGTCGCCCTCCAATCCGATGCAGGAGATCGTGGACATCGCCGCCGTCAGCGAACTGGCGCATGCCGCCGGGGCGACTGTCGTGGTGGACAATGTCTTCGCCACTCCCCTCCTGCAGCGCTGCGGTGAGCTGGGCGCGGACGTCATCGTGTATTCCGGCACCAAGCACATTGATGGCCAAGGCCGTGTCCTCGGCGGCGCGATCCTGGGCACCAAAGAGTTCATCGATGGTCCCGTCAAGCAACTCATGCGCCATACCGGCCCTTCCCTTTCCGCGTTCAACGCCTGGGTGCTGACCAAGGGTTTGGAGACCATCGGACTGCGGGTGAACCACAGCTCGGCATCCGCTTTGAAGATCGCGGAGTGGCTCGAGCAGCAGCCTGCCATCAGCTGGGTCAAGTACCCGCTGCTCACGTCCCACCCGCAGTACGAGCTTGCCGCGAAGCAGATGAAGGCCGGCGGCACTGTGCTGACCTTCGAGCTGTCTCCTTCGGCCGGGCGCTCAGCCAAAGAGGCCGCCTTCGCCTTGCTCGATGGCCTCCGCGTCATTGACATCTCCAACAACCTGGGCGATTCCAAATCCCTCATCACCCACCCCGCCACCACCACCCACCGGGCCATGGGGCCTGAGGGCCGGGCCGCGATCGGACTCACCGACGGTGTGGTCCGCTTGTCGGTAGGACTGGAAGACGTGGACGATCTCATCCTGGATCTGGAGAAGGCCCTCAAACAGGTCTAACCTTGCTGCCATGAGCGGGAACCATCCCTATCGCCGTGCCGGAGCGGTCATCGTTGCCGGCACGGTGGTGTGGTTCGTGGGAATCTCGCCGGTCTCACGCGTCTACATCACACCGGACGATGCCGAACGCCTGCGCATGCTGACCTCCGGACGGCGCGGCTGGATCGTGGGCCAGCACCTAACCGCCGTGGGGACCGTCGCCGTGCCGGTTGGATTCGCTGCCTTTGCCCGCGCCGTTCCGGGAAAGGACGCCGTACCGGGTACGCACTCCGTCCCGGACACCGGCGCAACGCGTGGGAAAGCGAAGAAGTGGGCTTACGCTGCCGCCGCCGCGTTGCTCGCCGGCGCCCCATTCTTCGTCTCCAGCCTCGCCCGGCGGGCTTCAGACCTCGAAGGTTTTGCCTATCGCCGGGGATCCAACGCGCCCTTCCTGGCGTATTCCGGGTTGCACGTGGTGGCGTTGGCCGCCTTGGGTGGGAGTCTTCTTTCCTTACCCACAAAACGCTGGATCGGCGTCACAGCTTCGGTCAGCGCACCTATCTATGGCGCCATTCTGGTAGCCAAAAAGGACATCCCGCCGTTCTGCTTCTACTTGGTGGAGGGTCTCACGGGCGCCTACTTAATGGCGTGGGAAGAACCGACCGGCCAATCCTAAGGCCTCCTGACCCGGGTCAGCATCGGCGCGGGCTCCTTGTGCGCGTCGGCGGAGGTTCCGCGAACCGTCACCTTCGCTGCATGCCCGACGACGGCGGCCAGGGCTGCGCTGGTGGGTGGACTGCCCGGCTGGTTCTGGCTGCCGCGCTGCCTGTTGTTGTAACGCACCGCCGCTTCCCGTTGCTCGTCCGCGCCATTCCCCCGCTCCAACAGGTCTGAGATCCCCGCTTTGACCAGCTCCAATTCGCCTTGGTCATCCAGCACTGGGCTCACATAATCCACCAGCGCCCAGACGACGTCCGCCGCCGGCTGGGGCCGGAAATCACCGAAGTCCAGGAGATCTCCACGCAACCCCGCATTGCTGGCCTGCCAACTCGCCATCCGCAGGAGTGCCGTGGGCACCGCGGTGGGCTCAACGCCGTCGAGCATTTCCAAGGAAGCGGTCTCCACCAAAGCCCGAACCAGTAGCGCAATCAACGCGGCGTCCTCGGCGCGCAGGCAGACGTCGGCTACGCGGACCTCCACGGTGGGGTGGTTCCGGGAGATGCGGGCGTCGAAGTAAATCATGCCCTCATCCAGGATCACGCCTGTTTCCAACAGCCGCTTCACGATGCGTCGGTAGGCAGTGAGTGATCCGAACACGCCGGACGGTCCAGAAGTGGGCCAGCGGTTCCATGCCTGGGTGCGGTAGCTGTCGAACCCGGTGGGAAGGCCGCGCCAATAGGGTGAGTTGGCGGTGAGGGCGGTGAGCACGGCAAGTTTGTCCCGGATGTGGTCCAGCACCACCACGCCTTCCTCAGGGGATTCGACAGAGGTGTGCACGTGGAATCCGCACGTCAATTGTTCCGTGGCGATGATTCCGAAGCGATCCAGCATCGCCGCATAGCGGGGATCCGGGGTGGTGTGGGTGTTCGAATCCAGCGGAGAGGTAGCAATTGCAGCAACCCGCGCTCCGTGCTGCCGGGCTGCTTCGTTGGCCATAGCCCGGCCGCGGCGGATCTGATGCAGAAGGTCACCGTAGCTGTGGCAGGGGCGGGTCTGGGTTTCGATCTGCTCCAGCTTGAGTTCGTGGCTGAGGCTCGTTGCGGATGCGGGTTGGTGGCGGCCCGCAAGCAGCGCATCCGCGAGGGCAAGGGGCTCTCCCGTCACAGGATGGACGATGAGCAGCTCTTCCTCGACCCCGAAAGTCCGCATGCTCCATTCTGCGTCAGGAGGCCGGTGGAGGACAGTGGCTGGAAGGGCAGCGAGGGCCGCACCTTCCCGCCATCCGCACCAGAGCGAACTGGGGCGGATGGCGGGAACGGGCGCGCGGGCTAAGCGTGGAGCCTAGTCCTGGAAGTACTCGATCTTGGCGCCGATGGTGTTCAACCGCTCGGCCAGGTCCTCGTAGCCACGCTCGATCACGTAGATGTTGCGGAGCTCGGACGTGCCCCGGGCAGCGAGCATTGCCAGGAGCAAGCAGGCGGCAGGGCGCAGGGCAGGCGGGCAGCCGATTTCGGCAGCGCGCCACTTAGTGGGTCCGTTGACGTAAATCCGGTGCGGATCCAGCAGTTGCACCTGGGCGCCCAGCTTGTTGAGTTCCGTCAAGTAAATGGCACGGTTCTCGTAGACCCAGTCGTGGATCATGGTCTGGCCCTCGGCGTTGCCCGCGATCACAGCGAAGAACGGCAGGTTGTCGATGTTCAGGCCCGGGAACGGCATGGGGTGGATCTTGTCCTGCGGCGCGCGGAGCTCGGAAGGCTTGGTGGTGACGTCCACCAAACGGGTCCGGCCATTGCGTGCCATGTATTCGCCGGAGATTTCGAGGTTCTGGCCCATCTGCTCCAACGTAGCCAGCTCGATCTCCATGAATTCGATGGGAACCCGGCGGATGGTGACCTCGGAGTTGGTCACGATGCCCGCGGTGATCAGGCTCATGGCCTCGATGGGGTCCTCGGACGGGAAGTACTCGATCTCCACATCAATGGCGGAACGGCCAGTGATCTTCAGGGTGGTGGTGCCGACGCCCTCGATTTCAACGCCCAGGCCCTGCAAGTAGAAGCAGAGGTCCTGGACCATGTAGTTGGGGCTGGCGTTGCGGATCACGGTGGTGCCCTCGCGGTGCGCGGCGGCCATGATGGCGTTCTCAGTAACGGTGTCGCCACGTTCGGTGAGGACGAAGGAACGGTGGTGGTCATCGGCCGGGGGCGCAGCTACGGAGTAGAACCCGGACTTCGCTTCGACCTCAAGCCCGAACTGGCGCAGGGCCTGCATATGCGGCTCCACTGTGCGCGTTCCGAGGTCGCAGCCACCAGCGTAGGGCAGCAAATACTCACTGGTCTCGTCCAGGAGCGGCCCCAGCAGCATGATGACGCTGCGGGTACGGCGGGCGGCGTCCACGTCCATGGACCCAAGGTCCAAAACTTCGGGCCTGCGGATGCGGAGGTCACTTCCGTTGAGCCAGGTACATTCGACGCCAATGGAGGTCAGTACTTCAACAATCCTGTTGACTTCTTCGATGCGGGCCAAGCGGCGCAACGTGGTGGTTCCGCGGTTGATGAGGCTGGCGCACAAAAGCGCCACGCCGGCATTCTTGCTGCTGTTGACATCCACTTCGCCGGACAGGGTCCTGCCGCCCTCCACCCGGAGGTGGGTCATCTGTGGCTTGCCCACTTTGACGATTGATCGGCCGAATATTGCCTCAAGCCGTTCGATCATCCGGAGGCTGAGATTCTGTTTACCTTGCTCCATCCGGGCGATCGCGCTCTGGCTGGTTCCAAGCGCGGTAGCCAACTGCCCCTGCGTCCATCCTTTTTCGCCACGGGCGTTGCGGAGCAGAAGGCCTACGTGTTCAGCGGTAGGTTGCGTCATATCCAAGAAATATCACAGGTGAGCTAGAAGTCCTACACAAAACGCCGTTTGAGCGGTAAACGTCACACCATACCCGATCCGTGAGATATAGAGCACGACGGTGACCGGTCGCCGCAGGCGAACGCTTTCCCTCAGCCGCCACCGGGCAGAAGTCCCCATTGCGGCCCGGGGGACAATACCAAACCATGGAGGGAAAGCTCAGGGGGAAACATGCCTTTCTACGGCGCCGACGTCGACCAACTCAAAGCACTCTCCAAGGCCTTGGCCAACGGTGCGTCACTGCTGACCAACCGGGCCCGGGAACTCGACTCCTTGATCGGCCATGGCATGACCGGCCAAGGCGGCGGCTGGCAGGGCCAGGATGCCAAGCGTTTTGCCGCAGATTGGCAGGGCCGCCTGCGGCCGTTGCTGGAGAGGACTACGCAAGGCCTGGAAGAGGCATCACAGTCCGTGCTCACCAATGCCAACCAGCAGTCATCCGCGTCCACGGAGGGGAGTGCTGATTCAGGCAGTTCCGGCAGCAGCTCGGGCGGTTCCGGCAGCAGCTCCGCCAATTCCACCAACACCGGGAACGACGCCACCACCAAAACCTCGGCCAATCCGAACCCCGACCAGCCAACACCGCAGGAAATCCTGGACGAATACCAGGTCAGCGACGCCGAGACCACCATGTGGCCCGGGGACTGGGACCCCCTGCGCTTCGTGGTTGACCAAAGGGAGGTCACCGAGAAGGAAGCGGAACTCCTCAACGGGCTGGGTCCTTTCGAGATGAACGCCTTCAAAGACATTCATGATGACGCCTTCAGCACTGCCGACGACCGCTTCCCCAGCGCCGACCGCAACGATGACCAGAACGATGCCTTCCGTCACGCATATTGGAACGCACTCATGGTCAGGGAGTTCGGCGCGGACTGGGCGGAGGACTACGCCACGGCGCACGAGCAACTCCCCGGCAACCCCGCGCCCCGCGAAGCCATGGATCTGTACAACAATGAGGTGGGCCGCAACGTGGCCATAGCCAACCCGGATGCCAGCGCTGAGGAGCTTGCAGACTTGATCGAAGAAGCCGTGAACAACGGCGACACTGTGGTGGTGGGACAGGACCTGCTGCCCCACCCTTCCAACGAGGTCCCCATGGACCAGACCGGCGACGCCAACAATGCCGAGCCCGCCCCGGGCGAGGATCCGGAGTTCAATGACGAGTCGAGGACTACGTCGTGAGGTTCCAACGCCAATCAAACACCCGACGACGGCCGCGGACTTCCGCCGGCCGCATCACCGTCGCTGGCCGCGCCACCCTTGCTGGCCGCGCCGCCGTCGCAGGCTTGCTCACTGCCATCCTGGCCTGCGCCCTGGCCGCCTGTTCACTAGGAGGATCCGTCATGCCCGAATCGAATGAGAAGCTCAACAGCCAGGTGCTCGAGTCCGCGAAGAACGGGACGGCCTTGAAACTGGCTGACGCCACGGACTTCGAGTGGGACCAGGCGGGTTTCGTAACGGAGGGAACGCCGGCCAAGGACATCGAAGCAGCCTTCGGCGAGCCTTTGACCAAGGAGAACCGCTACACGGCGTCCCCCGCGTTGTTCGTCTTCCTTAAGGACGGGAAAGTAGCCAAGGCAATCCGCATCGTCCCGGATGCCTTCTTCGGCGCTGACGCACAAAAGAAGTATGGCCGGGACGTAGTCCTCACCCCGCCGGAGGGAAAAAAGGGATTCCTCAACTGGCGCGAGTAGCGCCAGGCACCGCGACACGAACGCCGCGCTGTTCTAGACGCGCCAGTATCCCAGGGCATCGATCCGGTGCTTGTCCACGCCCAGCGTCTTCCGCAGGTGTTTCACGATTGCGCGGGTGCTGGAGGCTTCGCAGGCGATCCAGAAGAAGTCGTGATCCACGGACACAGTCTCCGCAGTGAGCGCATCGCAGACTTCGTCAACCAATGCGGCACCGTCGCGTTTGCGCGGAACCCAGCTGACGACGTCGGACCCTGACGTCCGCACCTCAATCGAGGGGTCGGCGTCGTGCTGGTATTCAAGCCAGGCGGTCACCGGAGCCGAGCCCGCGGCCGTAACTTCCCGCTCGTCCAGCAGCGAGTTGATGGCCGGGATGGAGGCGGGATCGCCCACTACCCACATCCGGCGCGGAGCGGGCTGCGGGAACGTGAAGGAACTGCCCTGCACGGTGGCGTCGATGGTGTCGCCGGCCTGGACGGAGCGGGCCCAGTCGGCGGCAACCCCGTGGTGCATCGCGAAGTCCATGCTGAATGTGCCGTCCGCAGGGGAAGCGTTGACCAGGGTGTAGGCACGCTGGTGGGCCTTTCCGGAATCATCGAACCACAGCCGGATCCACATGGTGGGATGCAGCCCGCTTCGCTCCAGCAGTCCACCGTCGCGCACGTGCACGCGGAGGAAGTCCGGGGTGATTTCTTCCTTCCCGGTGACTTCCAGCGTGAAATCCTTGGCGCCCATGACTTTGAGCACGACGCCTTCCCAATTGCGCTTCAAGCAACACTCCTTCACGAACGGCCACGATTTGTGTACGGGGCCAAAGCCATTTATCTTGAGCTTAAGTAAGCCTAACCTAAGCTCGAAAGCGGCCAGAGATTATGACGCCTGCCCCGACGCACCTTTCTGCCCCGGCAGGCGGCCCCGGAACCTACCGTGATCAGTGGGGAATCCCCCATTTGTGGGCGGATTCCTCCGACGATCTCGCCTTCCTCCAAGGCATGAACGCAGCCACTGACCGCTCCTGGCAGATCGAGCTGGAACGGTGGCGCTCCGAGGGCCGCACAGCTGAGGTCCTGGGTGCCGACGTTGTGGTCTGGGACCGGTTCGCACGGCAAGCCCGGCTGGATGACACCGCGCGCCGCTGCTTCGAGAACCTCGACGCCGAGACTCAGCGTTGGTGCGGACAGTACGTGGCCGGCATCAACCAAGCGCTGGCAGACGGACTCCGCGGCGGCCCCGAATTCGACGAGTCCGCCTGCACGCCGGAGCCATGGAACCCGTGGACACCGCTGGGCGTCTTCCTGGTCCATCACATCCTCTTCTCCACGTTCCCCAACAAACTGTTCAGGGCCCACATCGCGCGGACATTGGGCGACGACGCCGTGAGCCTGTTCAGCATCGAGGCTCCCGTCTGGTCAGGAAGCAACGCCTGGGCCGCGCACGGCTCGACGACGGCGAGCGGCCTCCCGCTGATCGCCGGCGACCCCCACCGCCTCATGGAACTCCCCGGCGTGTACCAGCAGATACGGCTTGCCTGCCCGGACTTCGACGCCATCGGTTTCGCGTTCCCGGGTGTCCCCGGCCTCCCGCATTTCGCCCACACCGGGCATACCGCTTGGGCCATCACCAATGCCATGGCCGACTACCAGGATCTCTTCGAGGAAGAACTGCGCCGGGTCACGGACGCCACAGGGGAACGCGTCGAGGCGCGCGGAGCGGCAGGTTGGGAAACCGCCGTCGTGAGTGCCCAAACCATCACCGTCCGCGACGGTGAGCCGGTCACCGTGGAGGTCATCGAGACCGCGCGAGGTTCCGTGATCTCTGAAGCGCCCGACGGCGAGGCGCTGAGTTTGCGCTTCCCTGCCCGCGTTGAGGGGCGGCTTGGTTTTGAGGCCCTCCTGCCGCTGCTTCGGAGCCGGAGCGTCTCCGAGGTGGAAGCGGCGTTCGACGCCTGGGTGGAGCCCGTCAACAGCGTGGTGGCCGGGGACACGTCCGGAGCAGTGCGGCACTTTGTTGCCGGTCTTGTTCCGCAGCGCAATCCCGCCAACAGGAGGTTGCCTGCCCCGGCCTTTTCAGCCCGTCATGAGTGGGACGGTCAGTACGTCATCCTGCCCCGCACGGAGGTGGAGCAGTACGCCGTGAGCGCGAACGACCGCGCGGCGGGAGGTGGCGACGCCGTGGCCATGGAGTTCGCCCCCGCGCATCGGGCGTTGCGCATCCGTGGGTTGCTAGAGTCGGCTCCGGGGCCGTTGTCCGTGAATGACATGCAGGCTATCCATACGGACACGCTCCTGGGTCCGTGGCCGTTGTTCCGGTCGGTGTTGTCAGGCCTGGACGCTGATGAATTGTCCCGGGAAGCCGCGGGACTGCGTTCGCTGCTGCTGGAGTGGGACGGCCACATGGATGCCGGGAGCCATCACGCCGCAGTGTTTGCGGAGTGGCGGGGCTCATTGGTCCAGCGCCTGGCAAACCATCCCGCATTTGCCCCCTTGAACGAGCCAACGGGCTACTCGCCCTTGTTCGGACCGTGGTTGTCAGTGGCATCCCGGATCGGCTTTGCGCTTGAGACCCTGCTGGTGCGCGGCTCAGAACTCGGCATCAGCGTCGATACAGAAGCCGCCACAGCGCTTGAGGACGCTGCGTTGGAGCAGTCCGGGCTGCGCTCCTGGGGCGACCGGCACACATTGTTGGCCGTCCACGTCCTCCCCGGCCCACTCGCGTCAGCGGCACCCACGGTGGCCCTCAGCGGAGATACGGGCTGTGTGCTCTGCACCGAGAGCCTCCCCGGTGTTGACGACCGAAGCTTCCGTGGTCCAGCGGCCCGTTACATCTGGGACTTGTCCGAGCGGCGCAACAGCCGCTGGATCGTGCCCTTCGGTGCCTCCGGTACGCCCGGCCACCAACACTTTGCCGACCAACTCCCGCTCTGGACTGCAGGGGAACTCGCCCCGGTAGTCACTGACTGGCCTGAATTGATCAAAGACAATCCCTGACTCATCCTGCTCCCGCATCCCATCAGTCACGCATCAGCCCCGAAGGAAGCCATGACCACCGCCACCCAGGACTTCTCTGTCCGTACCACCGTCTACTCCGAAGACCTCGAAGGATGGGGCGCGCTGCGGCTTGTTCCGCTTGTTCCCGCCGAGGACATCGACCTCATCTTCGAATGGGTCACCCAGCCCCGCGCCAGGTTTTGGGGAATGATGGAGAATTCCCGCGAAGAAGTCCAGGGGATCTACGAATTCCTTGATTCCCTGGAGACCCACCACGCGTTCCTGGCCGTCCTTGATGGCGAACCGCTGGCCCTTTTCCAGACGTACGAACCACTGCACGACCCCGTGGGCGAGGCCTACCCCGCACGCGAGGCTGACATTGGCATGCATTTGCTCCTGGCCCCGGCCACCCGGCCCATCCCGCATTTCACTCCGAGGCTCGGCACAGCACTGATCAAGTACATGTTCAGCCTGCCCGGCAAGGACCGGATCGTGGTGGAGCCGGACTCACGCAACGCCAAGGCCCTGCGCCGTTTGGAGGCGACATGCTTCGAGTTGGGACCCATCATCCAGCTTGCCGAGAAGGAAGCCCAACTCGGATTCCTGACCCGGGCAGGCTTCGACGAGATCCAGGAACAGCAGGCTCCCTAACGCCAGACGAAGCTCCACGTTCCAGCGCCGAGTGCCGTCAGGACTGCACCCGCAGCGATGACCACACCGCCAAGGACCACCCAGGCGTCCAGAAGCGAATAGGTGGATTCGCGCGCCCAGGTCCGTTGACCGCCGCCGAAGCCGCGCGCTTCCATGGTGACTGCCAGCCGCGAAGCCCTCCTCACGGCTTGGACCAAGAGCCCAAAGCTCTGGCCCAGCGTGGCTTTCAGCCGTTGGAACGGACTGCCCTGGGAACCGACTCCGCGGGCACGGCGGGCCATGCCGATGGTCTGCCACTCCTCTGCCATGAGCCCAACCAACCTCATGGCAGCCAAGGATCCCAGGACAAAGCGGTGCGGCAACTTGGCCTTCTGGGCCAGCGCATCTGCCAAATCAGTGGGATCCGTGCAGGTCATCAGCAGGATTGCCGGTAACGCGATCGCCAAACCGCGCAGCATGAAACCCAGCCCCAGCTCAAGGGAACCTTCGCTGATGGACCAGAGTCCGACGTCGAGCAGTACAGCGCCGCTGTCCGCCGCCACAATCGCGGTACTCCAGCCGCCGATCGCAGCGGCGATGATCAGCGGCCAGGCGCGCTGCCACAGAAGCCTGAACGTAAGCCCGGCCAACGGAAACAACGCCAGCTCCGCAACCAACGCCGTGGACGCCGATACCCAGTCGATGGACAGGGCCAGCACCAGGGAAATCAGAAAAACGGACACGAACTTTGCCAAGGGGTTGGCTCGGGTCAGCAGGGCACGATTCCCGCGGAGGTTCAGTGCATCCCTCATGCTGCACCAGCTTCCTGATGCGTGGCTTCACCGTGCTGTACCGGGCCGAGCCGCAGCTCCGTTCCGCCGAGCACTGCGCTGAATTCCTGGTCGTGGGTCACGGAGACCACAGCCGTTCCGGCGTCCAGCAACTCTGAAAGGAACGACGCCAACTCCGCCCACGTGTTGGCGTCCTGGCCGAACGTAGGTTCATCGAGCACCAGGACTTCGGGGTGCGCGGCAAGCACGGTGGCCACCGAGAGCCGCCGCTTCTCACCGCCGGAAAGGGTGTAGGGGTTGGCGTCCACCAAATGCGTCAGCCGCAGCCGCTCCAACAGTTCGTCCACCCGTTCTTCGCCGTGGCCTAAATGCCTGGGCCCAAACATGAGCTCGTCCAGGACCTTGCCTGTGACGAACTGGTGCTCCGGCTCCTGGAACACCGTCCCGATCCGTGAAATCAGCTGGTCTGCTTTCCACTTGAACGGGTCAATACCGGCCCCTTTGGAAAGCTCGACGGCGGCACTCACTGTACCGTCCACCGGCGCTAAAAGGCCGGCCAACGTGAGCGCGAACGTGGACTTTCCAGCTCCGTTGGCTCCAGTGATGGTCAGTGCTTGGCCGGCCCTGACCTGCGCGGTGATTCCCGTTTGAACCGGGACGGGCGGGATGGTCTTGAAGCCCTTGCGCCGCGGCTTTTCCCGGGAAACTGCGAGGTCCTGGGCCGCGAGGAGCAGTGGGGCGGTGTGGGGTTGGCTGCGTCGTTGGCGGGTGGCCGGTACGTACCCCGGCACCCAAACGCCGGCAGCCATCAACAGGGTGCGGGCCTCGGACAGGACCTTGTCCGGCGGGCCGTCCAAAAGGACCCCGCCCGTTGCCTGGCCCGTTCCCGCCGCCGCCAGGGCACCCGGCTGCAGGACCACGATCCTGTCCACCAAGTCCTTCCACACCGACACACGGTGCTCCACCACCACCAGCGTTGCGCCGGTCTTGTCCAGGCAACGCCGAACAGCATCCCGAACCTCCAGCACTCCGGCCGGATCCAGGTTGGCCGTGGGTTCGTCCAAGAGGATCAAGCCGGGACGCATCGCGAGAATCCCCGCCAGCGCAAGGCGCTGCTTCTGCCCCCCGGAGAGCGCCGCCGTCGGGTGGTCCAATGCCAATCCGCCGCCCGCGGCGGTACGCAACCCGACGTCGTCGAGCGCTTCATGGACGCGGGCCCAGATCTCCTCTCGCGGCACGGCAAGGTTCTCCGCACCGAAAGCGACGTCGTCACCAACCCGCGACAGGACCACCTGCGTCTCGGGGTCTTGCTGCATGAGACCGGCGCGGCCCCGCTGTTCCCGCGGAGCAACGCCGTCGATCAGCAGGGAACCTGACTCGTCCGAGTCGTCTTCCTCATCCCCCAGCACCCCCGCGAGGGCGTGCAGCAGTGTGGACTTGCCGGCGCCTGAAGGCCCCAGCAGCAACACCCGCTCGCCCGGTTCAATCCGGAGGTCAAGCCCATGAATGGCGGGAGCGGACCTGCCGGCATGCCGCCAACCCCAGCCCTCGGCGGAGATGGCGGCAGGCCTCACCGGGCTGCTGTTCTTGCTGCCGCTCTGCGTGGCGGGCATCAGCTGAAGACAGGCTCCGACGCGGCCTTGCGCGATGCGAAGGAGCTCAGGACGCCGGTTTTAGCCAAGCCGCGGGTGGCAACCCAGGACAGGGCGCCGGCGATGATGGCACCCGAGATGGTGGTGAAAGTGATGTACGCCAGTTTGTCCACTGCCTCGTAGGCGATGTTCCAGCCCCACGGGAGGAAGGAGTCGTTCAGGCCGCAGAAGAGGCCCGCACCGGCACCGGCGAGGAGGGCCGTGGGCAGGTTGAACTTCTTGTACCGGAAAGCGGCGAAGATGAGCTCTGCGCCCAGACCCTGCAGGACACCGGAAATCAGGACGGTGGTGCCGTATTGGGAACCCATGATCAGCTCACCGGTGGCCGCGACAGCTTCGCAGAACAACGCTGCGCCCGGTTTGCGGATAATGAGCATTCCCAGGACTGCGGGGATCATCCAGCCACCGGCGATCAGGCCGGTGAGCGGCGGATACGTCGCGTTCATGGGGATGGATACCAGCGCGGCGCCCTGGGACCAGGCCCAGAAGATCACGCCGCCTGCGATGGCGATCAATGCCGCCACAACGATGTCTACAACACGCCAGTTATAACTGGTCTTCTTCACGTTTACCGTGGTCATTTTCTGCCTCCTGAGGTTACAGGAGGGGAAAGTGCTCCCCGGATTTCCCATCGGCCTGCGCCGCCTGGATCCGGACACTCTGAGAAGCTCGACTCCCTTGCGCCGGTACTAACCGGATCAGGTTCGAGGGTCTGCGGCTGTCCGCACTCTCAGCGCCCTCGCGTCTCCTGCATCTCTGCAAGGTCCGACGGCGGCGCTCCCCTGTCGTTATCAAATCTGCCCTGATGGGCTGGTTCAGTTTACACCTGCCCGTGTTGTGGGCGATGGTCCGATGCCGGCCGGTGGTCACAATCGGGCGATCCGGGGGCCCGTGCGTGGGGTTGCGTGCGTTGCGGGGCCCGCTCTGCACCCCTCGCGCCGGTTTTGGCCTGTACATCCGGCCCCACAACGAGACCTGAGAGAATGATCCAGCAGACTCGACCGCGGCAAAGGGGCACTTTCATGACGGACCTACCCATTCAGGATCACCCTGCCGGCGAGGGCACCATATCCGAGCCCCGGCTTGCTGCCAGTGTCATCCTGCTCCGTGATGCCCCGGGCGGGATAGAGGCGTTCGTCCAGCACCGGGTCAGCACCATGGACTTCGCCGCCGGAATGGTGGTCTTCCCGGGCGGCCGGGTGGATGCTGCGGACGAGTCAGGCTGGGACTACCCAGCGGACCTGCTTCAACGCCACGCTGCCGCCTGGCGTTCGAGTTCCATCGCCACCGGCGCCACCTCAACGCAGGCCGAAACCAACGCAGGGACGGTCCTCACCGCCGCAATCCGCGAAGTCCAGGAGGAGTCCGGGCTCAGCATCAGTGCCGCGGATCTCCGCCCTTGGGCCAACTGGATCACGCCTACGGACATGCCGAAGCGCTTTGACACCTACTTCTACGTTGCCAGGCCTTCCCCGGGAGCCGAGCCGCAGCATCAAACCACGGAGGCCTGGCAATCGTTGTGGATGCCAGTAGACGGAATCCTGGAAGCGGAAGCGGCCGGGACCCTGAAGCTGATGCCGCCCACCTATTACCTGCTCAAGGAAATCGCTGAGTTTGATTCCGTGGATGCTGCCTGGTCGGCAGAGCACCCCGTTGTTCCCGTGCTGGCCCCTGTTGGGTCCTTGGCAGCGTTCCTGAAAGAGCGCGAAAGCCGACGCTGACTCTGGAGTCGGCCCACGGACGGCTAGGCTGGGGGCATGAACCTCTTCTTCAAGCTGATCGGTGCCGGAGTAAGCCTCGGAGCGGGCTTCGTAGGCACCAAACTCGTCAACAAAGGGTGGGAAAAGGCAACTGGCAACAAACCACCCCTGGGCAACGACGACATGGAAACGAGCTTGCGTTCAGCACTGACTTTTGCGCTGATCTCAGCCTTCGTCAGCACCTTGATTCAGGTGTTGGCCAGCCGTGGCACACAGCGTGCCATTGCACGTTTCGCCAAGTCACACGACATCGTCTAGCCCGCAACCACAGACAGCAACGCGGGGTCGCTTTGCCTCCACCTGATGGAATGAACCAGTGGACGCAAGGCGACTCCGCGTTTGTGTGACCGGGACTTTTAGCGGTCGTTGCGGGGTTCTTGCCCCGCAGCCGCCCGTTGCACAACAGCCTCGAGTTCGTCCTTGGTGAGCATCTCGCGGTGGCCATGCTTGGTGCGGTAGGCGGAGCGACCCACCATATGGGCGGACACAGGTGCCGTCAACAACTGGAAAATCCATGCCACCAGCAGAACCGGCCAAACCCACCACGTTCGCATCTGCAGGCCAATAGCAGCAAGCATGAGGAACAGTCCCAGCACTTGGGGCTTGGTGGCTGCGTGCATGCGGCTCATGAGATCCGGGAATCGCAGCAAACCGATGGCGGCACCCAAGGACATCAAGGCTCCCACCACCAGGAAAACTGCGGTGACAGCATCGATCACGACATCCACGCCGGTGGCATCAGGACTCATTGTTCTGTTCCCTCCGTTCAGCCACGAAACGTGCAACGGTCACTGATCCGATGAATCCGATCACCGCGAGGGCTACCAGCAGCATCAGGTTGTTGAGGTGCCTGTTCATCGCCATGTCGATCGCCAGTGCAGCACCCAGGATGGCCAGCAAGACATCCGATGCCAGGACGCGGTCCAGCAGGGAAGGGCCGATCGCGATGCGGACAATCGCGCCCGCGGCAGCCAGGCTGAGGATCACCGCCGTGACCACAAGGATGATCTCCTTCATCGTGCTGCCCCTTCCATTCCCGGACGTACTTCAGCGTTGAGGGCTTCTACTTCTTCGCGCGTGCCCATGATCCGGATCAGCCGCGCTTCAATGATCTGGACTTCCTCGCGAATTTTGTCGATGTCCGCTTCTTCGTAGATATTGAGCGCGTGCAGGTAAAGCGTGGACGTCGACCGGTCCACCTCCACCACCAGCGAGCCCGGAATCAGCGAGATAACGTGCCCCGTGGCCGTCACCATCAGGTCCGAGTGGCTGCGCAAGGGAACGGCGACGACGGCGCTGCGCACCTTGGGTCCCTTGACCACGGCCAGGAACAACACCAGGAAGCTCGCTGCCACCACTTTGGCGAGGAACATCAGGGCGAAGGGAATGGCGCGCAGGATGTTGAACCTGCCGCTCAGTTCCACTGGTGGAAGGTAGAACAGCTTGGCTACCAGCACGGCTATCAGCGCACCGAACAGCAGGTTTCCGGGACTGAAGTCCCGCCACAATGCGCCCCAGACAATGACCAACCAAATGAGCAGCGGGAGTTCGGTGCGGAACGAAATGGGCTTACGGCTCATTTGGCATCACCCGTCTGTGTTTCCTCGGGCGGCCCAAGCGGTGGCACCTCGACCGAGTCGCCCAGAACCGAGTGGATATAGGCCGAACGATCCAGCATGATTCCTGCGGAACCGTCAGCCACCTGGAAGAGCGGACCGGCGAAGACCGTCAGCGCGACACCGAAAACTACCAGTCCCGCCGTCGAACCAACCATGGTCCGCGGCAAGACGCCCACGTTCCGGGGATTCAGGAGAGCTGGGTCCGGATACTCAGCGTCTTCGGGCTTGCGCCAGAAGGCCCTGTTCCACACGCGGGCGATGGCCAGCAGCGTCAGGAGGCTGGTGACAACGCCACCCACCACCAGCGTGATGGCCAAGGGTGTTCCCAAATCCACGCCGGCCTGCAGGAGGCCCAACTTTCCCAGGAAGCCAGAGAACGGCGGAATACCTGCGAGGTTCATGGCCGGGACGAAGAACAGCAAGGCCAGTAACGGGGAAAGCTTGGCCAAACCACCCAACCGGTCCATGGACGAGCTGCCGCCCCTGCGTTCTATGAGACCTGTGACCAGGAACAGGCTTGTCTGCACGGTGATGTGGTGCGCCACGTAGAAGACGGCGGCGCCCAACCCTGCCACGGAACTCATGGCCAGGCCGAACACCATGTACCCGATGTGGCTGACCAGGGTGAACGACAACAGACGCTTGATATCGCTTTGGGCCAGGGCACCTAGGATGCCCACCACCATGGTGAGTAATGCCACCACCATGAGTGGAACATTCAGGGTGTCGCCGGGGAACAAGAGCGTTTCCGTACGGACCATGGCGTAGACACCCACTTTGGTCAGCAAGCCCGCGAACACGGCCGTAACCGGAGCCGGCGCCGTCGGGTAGGAGTCAGGGAGCCAGAAGGACAGCGGGAACACGGCGGCCTTGATGCCGAAGGCCACCAACAGCATGACGTGGAGGAGGTTTTGGGTGCCTTGGTCCAGTTCCGCCAATTTGATGGCAAGGTCCGCCATGGTGATGGTCCCCGTGGCCCCGTAGATCATGGCGATGGCGATGAGGAACAACACGGATGACACCACTGACACCACCACATAGGTGACGCCCGCACGGATGCGCGGCCCCGTGCCGCCCAACGTCATGAGCACATAGCTCGCCGTCAGCAGGATCTCGAACCCTACGTAGAGGTTGAAGAGATCACCGGTGAGGAACGCGTTGGACACGCCCGCCACCAGGATCAGGTACGTGGGGTGGAAGATCGAGACGGGTGCTTCCTGGTCGCCGTCGGCCATGCCTTGACCGGTGGCGTAGATCAACACCGCAAGGCTCACCACGGTGGAGACAACCAACATGAGCGAGGAGAACTGGTCCACTACCAGGACCACGCCCCACGGCGGCAGCCATCCGCCCAAGGTGACCGACGTCGTCCCGCCGTCCCATACGGAAATCAACAGGAGGCACTCGAGCAACAGCGTTGCACTCAGGATGCCGATGCTCACCACACGCTGCGCGGTGTGGTGCCGGATCAGCAGGAACGCAAGAGCGGCACCCAGAATCGGCAGGAGGACAGCTAGCGGCGACAGGTTTGCGAGATTCACGCGCTGCCTCCTTCCTGGTTCGGTGCCTTGCTCGGGGTTTCGGTTGCTTCGGGGTGGGTGTGGTCCGAGGTGGTGGCAGGGGTGACGGCGAACTCCGAGGTTTCCAAGGGCACAATGGCGTCGTCCTCGGCATCGAAGCTGGGCGTCTTGGCTACGCGACGGTCCTCAAGGTCATCCTGGATTTCGTCCTGCCGTGCCAGGACCCACGTGCGGTAGATGATGCCCAGCATGAAGGCCGTCACGGCGAAGGAAATGACGATCGAGGTGAGGATCAGAGCTTGGGGCAAAGGATCGCTATAGGCGTCCGGGCTGGTTTCCTTGGTGAACAAGGGTGCCAATCCGGCGTATCCGCCGGTGGTCAGGATCAGGATGTTGGTGGCATTGGCCAGCAACATCAAGCCCAACAGCACGCGCGTCAGGCTCCGCTCCAGGAGCAAGTAGATGCCGCAGGCGTACAAAACGCCCATGACGATCAGCAGGGTCAGGTTGATGCTCATGCGGTACCTTTCCCGGATGCGGCGGATTCAGCGGCTTCGCCTGCAAGGTCGGCGGCGTCTTCCTCTGCCAGGGGCGCGCCCTGGCCCTCAAAGTGTTCATCGATTTCGGCACCGAGGCTGCGGAGAACGTCGAGTGCCAGGCCCACCACCACGATGTACACGCCGATGTCGAAGATGGTGGAGGTGACAAACTTGACGTCTCCGAAGACCGGCAGCCAGAACTCGATGATCGCGCTCTGGAACACCTGTCCGCCGAGGAAGAGCGGTACCAGGCCCGAGGCTGCCGCCGTCGCGAGTCCCGTCCCCAAGAGAGTTCCGGCGCTGACTGTCGCAGCCTCGCTCAACTCGAACCGGCCGCCCGCAAGGTACCGGATGGTCAGGGCGAGGCCCGCGGTGAGGCCACCGGCGAAACCGCCGCCCGGAAGGTTATGGCCGGCAAGGAGGAGGTAGATGGAGAAGACGATCATCGAGTGGAAAATCAGCCTGGTCACCACTTCGAAGATGATCGAGCGGCGTTCCGGAGCCAAGGTGCGGCCCGCCACCAGCCACGCGTCGCGGCTGACGTCAGTGAACTTTTTGGCCACGGCCAGCGTGGCACCGTCCCGGGAGTCACGGTCGACGCCGGTGCGGCGCCCCACGCTGCCTTCCGGCACAGCCTCCGAGGTCTTGATCCGATCGCCGCGGCTGCGGACGAAGATCAGGCTGGCCACGCCCGTGGCCGCGATGGCGAGGACTGAAATTTCGCCGAACGTGTCCCAGGCGCGAATGTCCACCAAGGTCACGTTGACGACGTTCAGCCCGCCACCGCCCTCGTACGCCAGCCGGGGGAAGTCCAAGGAAACAGGGGTGGCCACGCGTGCGCCCATGGCGTAAATCGCTACGAAGATCATGGTGATGCCGAATGCCGCACCGATGATCACGCGGATCACCCGAAGCCTGCCACCGGTCCTGTCCCGGAGCTCTGCCGGCAGGCTGCGCATGGCGAGCACGAACGCCACCAGGACGATGGTCTCCACCAGCATCTGTGTCAGTGCCAGGTCCGGAGCGCCCTGCAAAGCGAACATGAGGGCAATGCCGTAGCCCGTCACCGACACCATGAGGACCGCAAGGAAACGCTTGTTGGCCCGGACAGCGGCCAACGCACCCACCACGATTCCCGCTCCGGCAACCATTTGCAGCGGAGAGTTGGGGTCGATGAAGTAGATGCCTTCCGGCAGCGGCTTGTTGGCCGCTATCAAGGCGGCCAGCGGTACAGCGAAGGCGACGGTGAGGATGACCGTCAAGTAGAAGTAGAGCGAACCACGCTGCGTACGGCCAGTGACCCAGACAGCGATGTCGTCCAGCGCGCCGATGGTGTGCTGGTAGGCCCGGTCGCCATCAATCCAGTCCGGAACCAGGCTTTGCGCCCGGGAAACGATGTTGCGTCCGTAGAACATCGCAGCGCCTGCCACGAACGTTACCGCTGTCAGCCCCAGTGCAGGGGTGAGGCCGTGCCACAAAGCCAGGTGCCCGGCGTCGACCGCGTCCGGCCGATCGGCGAACAGCGCCGCATAAGGCTGGATCCAGGTGTCCACAGGGGCCGGCCACACTCCGTAGGCAATGGTGAGCAGGCTCAAGATGGCAGGCGCGGCCAGGAACGCGGGCTTAATGGGTTTGAACGGCGTAGGGTCAACGCCCGGTTTGCTGGCGAACGCGCCCCACATGAACCGGGCGCTGTAGGCGAACGTCAGGATGGACCCGATCACCAGGCCCACCAGAATCCAGACGCCCCAGGCAGGTGCGTCATTGCCCGTGCCGTAGTGAACGAATGCTTCGAAGACTGATTCCTTGGCAACGAAGCCAGCCAAAGGAGGCACTCCGGCCATGGACGCTGCGGCGATCGCTGCCACTACTCCAAGGGCGCGGGATGAGCGGAAGACGCCGGAAAGCTTGCGGATATCGCGCGTTCCTGACTGGTGGTCAATGATGCCAACCACCAGGAACAGCGCGGCCTTGAACAAGCCGTGGGCAAGGAGCAGCCCGAGTCCGGCCAGCGCCGCATCCGGGCGTCCGAGCCCCACCACCATGGTGAGGAAGCCGAGTTGGCTGACGGTGCCATAGGCCAGGATGAGCTTGATATCAGTCTGCCGGAGGGCCCGGTACCCACCCACAAGCATGGTGGCCAACCCGAGCCCCAGGACAACCGGCAGCCAGAATTCCGACTCGGAAAAGCCCGGCGCCAGGCGCGCCACGATGTAGATGCCGGCCTTCACCATCGCCGCTGCGTGCAGGTACGCACTGACGGGAGTGGGGGCTGCCATGGCGCCCGGCAGCCAGAAGTGGAACGGAACCAGCGCCGATTTTGTCACCGCACCGGCCAGGATAAGTACGACGGCGGCCGTCACCGCACCCTGCATGGGCCCGGTCATGAGGGCTGGGGCTTGGTCCAAAATAGCCGAGATGCGGTAGGTTCCCGCTGCCTGGCCCATGATGATGAGGCCAACGAGCATAGCGAGGCCACCAGCGGTGGTGACCATCAGTGCCTGCAGTGCGGAGCGGCGTGCTGCCAAACGGGTACGCGCGTAGCCGATCAGCAGGTAGGACAGGATGGTGGTGAGCTCCCAGAAGATGAACAGCATGAGGAGGTCATCGGAGGTCACCAAGCCGAACATGGCTCCGGCGAAGGCCAGCAATTGGGCGCCGAAGCCGCCGAGGTCCGCGTCCTTGTTCTTGAAGTACCGGGCGCAATAGACCAGTACCAGGGAACCGACTCCGAGGATCAGGAGGGACATGATCCACGCCAACGGATCCATGCGGAAGGCCAGCTCCAATTTCAAGCTGGGTATCCACGGAAGGATTTCTTCTATGCCGCCACCGGAATATACAGGGCCGTACTGGAAGATCAGCCAAATGAAGGCCGCCGCCGGTACCGCTGCCAGGACGTAGAAGGCGTTCCTGCCGAGTTTGCTGAAGATCAATGGCGCCACGGTTGCCGCTGCAAAGGTGATGGCGAGAACTGTGATCACTGTTTTCTCCGCAAAGTCAGGAACGAATTGTCAAAGTTGGAGCAGGCGGTCATACGTTGGGTTCGGTTGAGCCAGTTTATCAAGGGGGACGGACCGTTTTTCGCCAAAGAAGCGGGCTGCAGGTTACGTTTCAATCCCTGTTCTCCACATAGCGGTCTGTCATCCGCCCGCCGTTCTCCCCTCCGCTATAGCATCGAGCTATGAACGCGGCCGCAGTTCCCGAAGCCTCCCAACCGACCTCCGAGCTCGCCTCAGGACCTGTCGCCTCCAAGAAGGGCCAGATCCTTGCGTGGGCATCCTGGGACTGGGGCTCGGCTGCATTCAATGCGGTCATGACCACGTTCGTTTTCACGGTGTACCTCACGTCCAATGCTTTCGGCGGAGAAGACGCTGCCTCGGCTGCGCTGGGTGCTGCCCTGGCCATCGCGGGCCTGGCCATTGCCCTGCTCGCTCCGGTCACCGGGCAGCGTTCGGACGCCGGCGGCCGGCGCAAGCTGTGGCTCGGGGTCAACACAGCCGCCACCGCCGTGCTCACTGCGCTCTGCTTCTTTGTCTTTCCCCAGCCCGAGTTCCTGTTGCTGGGCGTTTGCCTCATCGCACTGGGCAACGTTTTCTTTGAGTTCGCCGGCGTCAACTACAACGCCATGCTGGCCCAGATCTCCACACCCAAGAACATCGGCAAGGTCAGCGGCTTTGGCTGGGCCATGGGATACCTTGGCGGAATCGTAGCCCTTCTGCTGGTTCTGCAACTGTTCGTCCAGCCGTCCTTCGACTGGTTTGGTGCCTCAACACAGGACTCCCTCAACATCAGGCTCGTGGCGGTCTTCTCTGCGCTGTGGTTCTTCATCTTTGCCCTGCCAGTGATGTTCGCCGTCCCTGAAGTTCCGGCGAGGAAGGCCACCGCTTCTTTGGGGTTCCTGGCCTCCTACAAGTTACTGATCCGCCGTATCGGCGCCATCTACCGAACCAGCCCCCACACCATCTACTTCCTGCTTTCCAGCGCAATCTTCCGCGATGGCCTCGCTGCTGTGTTTACCTTCGGCGGTGTCATTGCTGCAGGGACGTTCGGTTTCGAACTCAAGGAAGTCATCTTCTTCGCCATCTTCGGCAACGTGGTCGCTGCCGTCGGGGCCATCATCGGCGGCTTCCTGGATGACAGGATCGGACCCAAAACCGTGATCGTCCTGTCTTTGGTCGGCCTCCTCATCGCCGGCACCTTCATCCTGGTGCTGGGCAACGGCGACTACGTCTTCCTCGGTAACGAATGGCCAGGGAGCAACACCTTCTGGGTCTTCGGCCTGCTGCTTTGCCTGTTCGTAGGCCCTGCGCAATCGTCCTCGCGGGCCTACCTGGCCAGGCTTGCACCGGAAGGCGAGGCCGGCGAACTCTTCGGTTTGTACGCCACCACCGGGCGGGCGGTCAGCTTCCTGGCCCCCACCCTCTTCACCCTGTGCATCGCCATCGCCTCTCCCTTGGTTGCCGAGGGCGAAGCCCAACGTTGGGGCATCCTCGGAATCATGGTGGTCCTGCTGGCCGGCCTCCTGGTGATCCTGCCGGTCAAGCCGCCGGCGAAAGTGGAAATAGCTGTGGTCCCTGAGCGTTAACTACTAAGGACCGGCTGAAGTGCGAGGGCCGTACCGGACCGGTTCAGGACAGTTTAGGGTGGAGCTATGAACGTGGATGAGACCGAACTCCCGGGCCTTGGGGTCCGCAAGGATTTCGTCACGGCTTCGGGCCGCCGCATCGGTGTAGTAGAGCTGCGGGAAGGCGAAACAGAGCTTTTCGTCTCGACGTGGGACGATCCTGACACGTGCCAGGCGTCCATTCCCTTGACTGCCGACGAAGCGTCAACGTTGGGAAACCTCTTGGGCGGCCAGCACATTGCCATGCGCTTGGCAGAAGAGCATCGCGAGATACCCGGCATTGTCACCCGCCAGTTCTCCATCACTCCTGATTCGCCCTTCGTCAACCAGCCCATGGGCAAGGCGCAGATCCGCACCCGCAGTGGTGTCTCCATCGTCGCAATCATGCGCGAAGGCGAGGTTGTCGCCTCGCCCGCACCCGACGTCGTACTTCACACCGGCGATTTGCTCGTAGCGGTCGGCACCCAGGAAGGGCTTGACTCGGCAGCCGACATCCTTCGCAACGGCTGAGCGGGATGGACCCGCTCGCATTAGCCCTCGTTGAACTGGGGGCCGTCGTCTTCTGCCTCGGCCTCTTGGCTCGACTAGCGGGCCGAATCGGCATGTCCCCCATCCCTCTCTACCTCGTGGGTGGACTGGCCTTCGGCGCCGGCGGGTTCGTCAAGCTGGACGGCATGCACGAGTTCGCCCATCTTTCCGGCGAAATTGGCGTCATTCTCCTGCTGCTGATGCTCGGATTGGAATATACGGCCTCCGAGCTGGTTACGGGGCTCCGGCGATCATGGCAAGCCGGTGTCATGGATTTTGTCTTCAACTTCCTGCCGGGGGCGGGATTGGCCGTCCTTCTCGGTTGGGGATTGGTAGGCGCCATCGTCATGGGTGGCGTTACCTATATCTCCTCGTCAGGCATCGCGGCCAAGGTCATCACCGACCTGGGCCGGATTGGTAACCGCGAAACACCCGTGGTTCTCTCCATCCTCGTTTTCGAAGACCTGGCCATGGCCATCTACCTCCCCATCCTCACCGCCATCCTTGCCGGGGTTGGTTTCCTGGGCGGACTGCAGACCGTAGGCATTGCCCTCGCCGTTGTCACCGTGGTGTTGGTCATCGCACTCAGGCACGGCCACCGCGTCTCTCAGGCAGTTCATAGCGAGAACTCCGAGGTGTTCCTGCTGAACGTTCTGGGGCTGGCGCTTCTGGTAGCCGGCATCGCTTCTGCACTTCAGGTCTCCGCTGCCGTTGGCGCGTTTATGTTGGGCATCGCCATCTCCGGCGCAACGGCCCACAATGCCACTCGAATCCTTGAGCCACTGCGGGACCTTTTCGCGGCAATTTTCTTCGTGGCGTTCGGACTCAACACCGATCCCACGTCGATTCCACCCGTCCTCGGCTGGGCGCTTGTTCTGGCCGTCGTCACGGCAGCAACCAAAATGCTCACGGGTTTCTGGGCCGCCAAACGCGCCGGAATTGCTGTGCCCGGCCGCTTCCGTGCAGGGGCCGCCTTGATCGCCCGCGGCGAGTTCTCCATCGTCATCGCGGGATTGGCCGTCGCTTCGGGGGCAGTACCCGACGAACTCGCCGCACTCGCCACGGCCTACGTCCTCATCATGGCCATCCTGGGTCCGCTGGCCGCCCGCTTCGTGGAACCAGTGGTCAAGGCCCTCCGGCGAACCCCTGGCGCCCCGCCCCGGACCCCGGAGCGCGCCCCAGCCTAGCAACGCCCCCCACCCCTCTCCTGCGCCGAGGGGCGACGTCTCGCCCGAAAAGGCCCACCCAAAGGGTCGAGACCTAACCCCTCAACACCTAACGCCCCCAACTTCCACCCTCCCCTGCGCCGAGGGGCGACATCTCGCCCGAAAAGGCCCACCCAAAGGGTCGAGACCTAACCCCTCGATGGCCATCCACCCCGTACCAGCGCCTCGCGGATGCGGCGGACAACGCCGTCGTAGCCGCGTTCCCTTACATGCTCGGCGGTAACAACGACAGAGATCCAGCCGTTTGCCGCGAGCGCCGCCTCGCGTCGGATGTCGGACTCCTTCTGAACGGCATTTAGGTGATGGCCGCCGTCGTAATTGATCGCCACTTTGAAGTCGGGGTAGGCGAGATCCGGCCACGCCACTTCGCGGCCCGAAGGATCACGCACCACGTAGCTCAGGACAGGTTCCGGCAGGAAGTCGCGACCCATGGCCAGTCGCAGCCTCGTCTCGGGGACAGAGTCGGCGCCCACGCGGGTCAACTCCAGCGCTGCACGCGCCTTCCGAATGCCACGCATGCCGGCATGTCGATCGACTTGTGCTTTGAGATCCTCAGCAGAGCAGAGGGGAATCCTGTTATGACCGAAGCTTCGGGTTTGACTGCAGATAAAGTAGTCGGCGGCAGCGACCAAGTCCTCGAAGGCCAGCACCGCAGCTAGGTCCAGCCACGTGCGGGCGGGGCCGGTCACGGGAATCCCGCCCACAGAACTGATGTCCGACACAGAGAGCACCATTCGATGTCCCTTGACTCCCCGGCGTTGAGGCCGAAAGGCGCCGTCGGACCTCGTCAGATGAACCAGGAAATCCTGCTGGGCGTCCCACGGCAAAGGGCATCCCCACAGCATCGCAGCTGTCTCCCGACAACAGATGGCTCCCTCAGTTATGCCGGTAAGGAGGCGGGCAGTGTGCGCAGGGTCCTGTTGCTCGCCCCAAGGAACCCGGACTCCCCTGCTGGCAACGCGAAGATCGTTATTCCAGGCACGATGATCCGGGATGCCGGCCGCCCGCTGCTCGGCGAGCGTAAATGAACGGCCCCGGATCTCGATCGGGAGGGGCGTAGAAATCCTCATCAGCCATTGTTGGCATGGTTGAAGATGCGCTGAGAGGTTACCCACAGTGTGGAGGACTAGTCGAGCTGAGAAGGCCTCATCGAGGGGCGACGTCTCGACCGAAAAAGCCACCAAAAGAGGCGAGAGCTAACCCCTCGACGCAAGGGAAAGAGGCGAGAGCTCACCCCTCGGCGCGGACAGAGGGGGCAGCCGAAGCTAGATGGACGTCCGGTGGAAGTTCTGGTGGCTGCGGCTGGCGGTGGGTCCGCGCTGGCCCTGGTAGCGGTTTCCGTATTCACCGGAACCGTAGGGGTGCTCGGCCGAGGACGTCAGCCGGAAGAAGCACAGCTGGCCGATCTTCATCCCGGGCCAGAGCTTGATGGGCAGGGTGGCAACATTGGAGAGTTCCAACGTCACGTGCCCCGAGAATCCGGGGTCGATGAAGCCGGCGGTGGAGTGCGTCAGCAATCCGAGCCGGCCCAAGGACGATTTGCCTTCAAGGCGGGCAGCAATGTCGTCGGCGAGGCTGACTGTTTCGTACGTGGAGCCCAGGACGAACTCGCCCGGGTGCAGGATGAAGGGCTCGTCGCCTTCCACCTCCACCAACCGGGTCAGCTCGGGCTGTTCCTCGGCGGGGTCGATGTGGGCATATTTGTGGTTGTCGAACAACCGGAAGAACCGGTCAATCCGGACGTCCACGGAAGACGGCTGCACCATCGCGGGGTCGTACGGCTCAAGAACAATCCGTTGGGAGTCTATTTCGGCACGTATGTCGCGGTCAGAGATCAGCACAGCATCAAAAATACCCCATGCGTCCAAGTCCCCATGCATTGTCCGGGCGGCCCCGTGGGACTATAGTTCCCGGACATGTAGAACCGCGCCCGTACCTGGGGGCAACGAGTATTCGCGGGGTAATTGTGAAAAAACTGGCAGTGCCGGCTTCCATTGTGCTGGCCGGGGCGCTGGCCCTTTGCGTCGCCGCCTCCAGCCAGATCCTGCCGGCCACGGACGCGGGTCCCAGCGGCAGCACCACCCCCTCCTCCAGCGTCGAGTCCGGTCTGACGGCACCTGAGTCAAGCACGACGCCGGACGCCGCACCTTCCGCGGATACCCCCGCGGTTGGCGACGTCGTGGACCCCACGACGGTGCCAACCCCGGACACTGAAACAGCAAGCCCGATGCCGGGCAGACCCATCGCGGTAGATCCGGTGATCGAGACACCGCCTCCGGTACCGAACATCGGGCCTTCCTGGGGTCCGGATGGTCCGTCCACGGAAGGCACGTCCCCGGAAAACCCGGAAAACCCGGGCGCCACGGAACCCACCGTTCCCGATCCCGTGGAGCCGGCGCCCCCGCAGTCCTCATCGTCGGCGGCTCCGTCCCCGTCAGCACCTGCCATGGGCCCGCTCCCCTCAGGTACGCCCTCGCAGCCAGCCAGCCCAACGCCGTCGGCATCGCCTACAGCCACCCCGACGCCGTCGGTGACCCCAACCCAGACGGCTGTCCCCACGGCGCCGCCGTCCCCAACAGCGTCCGCATCACCCACGGTCACGCCGACACCAGTACCACTCCAGACGGCCCCCGCCGCACCCACGGCGCCAACCCCGTCCCCCACACCAAGCACCCCCTTCCCAGGCAAAGCCCCCAGCGGTGAGACAGATCCGGACAACGGCGCCCTTGCCCTCCTCCCGGACAGCAACACCGCCGCAATCCTGACGGTGTTCAACGCGATCAACAGCTACCGCGCATCCCTGGGCCTGGCCCCTGTGAAGTACCACGCGACAGTAGCGAGCCTTGCCCAGGATTGGTCGAACAACATCGCGACCCGGGAAGTGATCCAACACCGCGCCAATTTCTGGACCGATCCGCGTGCGCTGAATCCGAACAACGGCGCAGGTGAGGTCATTGCTGTCCGCTGGGACCGTGACGCCGCGCAGTTGGTGGAGTGGTGGAAGGGGTCCCCAGGGCATGATGCGCTGCTGCGTGATCCCCGGTTCAACGTCATGGGCATCGGTATCACCTACACGGACGGCAACTGGCAGACCACGCCCAACCGCTACACGCTGTGGGGTGTGGTGAATTTCTTTGGTTACACCTCGCTGCCGGCCGGAACCACAAATGCACCCGGCGGAACCGTCACCCCTCCCACGGATCCCATCGGAGCATGCCAGCCGGGCGACAAATACCAGCCGCCCACGGTCAATCTCAGCTCCGCCTCCATCAGGAGTGCCGCAGATCTCGTCTCCATCGCGGCGGACGGAACGGTGTATTCCTACGCTTCCTTGGGGAACGCGAAGTACGGCGCAGCCCGCAAGATCGGCATCGGTTTCACGGGGCTCAAGGAACTGTTCGTCAGCGATTGGGACCGCGACGGGGTCTTCGACCTCATTTCACAGCGCACCGACGGGGCACTCCTGGTGTATCCGGGGAGGCCGTCGGGCGGCTTCGGTTCGCCGGGAGTGCTCGGCCACGGCTGGCAGTCCTTGAACATTGCTGTGGGAAACTGGTGCGCCAACAACCGGCTGCCCCAGATTGTCGCGATGGACGCATCCGGCGGGCTGTGGCTCTACAAAAACGCAGGGATGACGTACATCCGGTCGCAGGCCGCGATCGGCACGGGAAACAAGGCCGTCCGGCTCAGCATGGTGGACTACAACGCGGATGGTTTCCAGGATCTGCTCACCGTTGAGCCCAATGGTTCCTTGCGCCTGTACCGGGGCAGCGGTCTGGCTACGCCCAAGCAGGAAGCCCGGCCCATTGTGGGCGCTGCGTGGACGGATTACTCCGGACTGCGTTCCTTGCGGGGCGTCACGGGGGCCAACACCACCGGCGTTGCGGGCCTGGGCACCAACGGAGTCCTGGAGTACTGGGACCTTACCTCAGGAAGGCTGACGACGCCCATAGCGGTGGGTGGCGGCTGGACCGGCTACAAGCTCGCCCAATAGCCGACCAGACAAAAGAGCAGAAAAATCAGTCGCGCTCACACCACCGAGCGTGACTCCATCACGGTCTTCAGCTGCTCCAACTGGGCAACTTCGCTTTCCATTGTTTTCTGGATCATGCCGTTCATCAGTTTCTGCAGTCCCTTGGGGTGGTATTCAAGGGCGAACCTGAGCCGGGTGGTTTGGCCTTCGGTGCTGAGGTAGTAGCCGCCGGTAGGACGTGCGGGTCCCGCAACGACGGCGAAGCGCACTTCCGCTCCTGGCCGGGCTTCGGTGATCTGGAAATCGGCAGCGATGGGGCGGCCGCCCGGACCATTGATGGTCTGCTGGTAGAGCGCGCCTTTGTGGCCGCGGAGACCTGATCGCAGTGAGATGCTGCGGATCCCGGACCGCCACAGGGAGTTGTTCATCCCGTCCATGAGGAATCCGTACACGGTCATGGCGTCCCGGCTGATCACCACTTCGTAGTCTGCAAATGCCACGGAAACCTCTTTCGGCGTACGGTTCGATATGTCTTAGCCCGGTTCCCCATACGCTGCAGCTAACACCTTCAGAATAGTCAGCACGCGCGGCACTGGGGCATATAAGCGGCGAGCCTTGACCGAATGGTTATCTGGCCCTTCACAAAGTTACGACTGACAGAGCATGGCACCTCGGGGTAGAGTTCCCGAGGCTGGCTAAAACCGATTTGGGGGCGTTATGCGGGTTCTGGGACATCAAGCTTTTGCAGTGAAGGCACGACGACGGGTGGCTGCGTGCGCGGTTTTCCTCGCCGTGGCAGTGGCTGGCGGAGTTGTCACCGCGGTTCCCGCCACGGCGGCAGGACCGACGGTGATTTCTGCAGCAAAAACAGCAGCAACCACAAAGGTCCCCGCCACAGCGAACCCGTTGCCGAGCGTTGACCCCATCGGTGACCCTGCCAACATTTCGGTCCTGGTCAACAAATCGCGGCCACTGAATCCGGCGAGCTACGCGCCGTCGGACCTTGTCAACGCACGTGGCTCGGGCCAGTACATGCGTGCGGAAGCTGCGGCGTGGCTCAACGGCTTGTTCCAGGGGGCGGCAGACGCAGGCACGGGCGGCTTGTCGATCGTAAGCGGCTACCGGTCCTACGCAACCCAAAACCAGGTGTATTGGGGCTATGTCAATGCTTATGGCCAGGCCTACGCGGACACTATTTCGGCCCGCCCCGGATACAGCGAGCACCAGACAGGTCTCGCCATGGACATCGGCAACGCAGCCGGCAGCTGTGGCCTGAGCACCTGCTTCGGCGATACCGCGGCCGGCAAGTGGGTAGCTGCGAATGCCCATAAATACGGTTTCATAGTCCGCTACCCCAACGGTTACACGGGCACCACGGGCTACAGCTACGAACCGTGGCACTTGCGCTACGTGGGCGTAGCCTTGGCCACCGACATGAACCGGCGCGGATTCCCGACGCTGGAGCACTACTTTGCGGGCAACACCGCCGCCGCAGCAAGCATCAAGTCCGGCGCCGACCTGGTGGCTGCCGACTCGTCGGGCCGTCTTTTGCGCTACCCCGCGACGGCGGCCGGCGGCTACGCGGGTGCAGTCCAGATCGGTTCGGGCTGGACCGGCTTGAAGCAGGCTTTCGTGGTGGACTGGGACATCGACGGCGTCTACGACATCCTGGCGCAGTGGAACAACGGCGTCCTGGGGGTCTATCGAGGTCTTCCGGGCGGTGGATTCGCCAACCAGGTGGTGGTGGGCAACGGCGGCTGGGAGCGTATGACCATCACCGTGGGTAAGTGGACGCACAAGCATGGCCGGCCCGGCGTCGTCGGATACTTCCCGGACGGTGTGCTGCGCTACTACCCCAACACCTTTGGTGGTGCGCTGAGCGCACCGCAAATCATTGGCAAGGGCTGGAACGGCATGGAACTGACCATCGCCGACTGGGAAGGCGACGGCGCCAACGACATCCTGGCCAGGACAGGTTCCGGTGCCCTGATTAATTACCGCGGTGACGGGTGGGCAGGCTTCTACGGACCGGCCACCACCGTGGGCACCGGCTGGCAGTACATGCGCGTCTTGGCCCCCAGCTTTGGGCTGACTGGCGCGGGCACCCGCGGCATCACTGCACAGACCGCCGACGGCAACCTGTACAACTACGGCCTGGGCCGGGGACAGTGGACAACGTACCGTCAGGTGGGTTCCGGATGGAACGGCCTGAAACTGTTCAAGTAGGCGGCCGACGCGCCTGTCATGAGCAGCCCCACAACTGCGCTAAGCTAGGACTCGCTCGGGGCGAAAATTCCCGGGCAGCGCGGGCGTAGCTCAATGGTAGAGCGCTAGCTTCCCAAGCTCGATACGCGGGTTCGATTCCCGTCGCCCGCTCAAGGAAAACCCCGGATCCCACGATCCGGGGTTTCTTTGCGTCCAGGGACCCAAATGCCCGACGGCGGTACTCACCAAACAAGGCCGCGCACCCGTCGACCGGAGGGTCTCACGAGCCTAAACTCATACGTACATCCACCTATCCGGGAGGTCCTCCAATGACTCTCACCGACGCTGGTGAGGCGGGCCCGCTCGCCGTCATCAACCGCCTGCTGGAAGCCACGAACAAGCACGATCTGGAAGGCCTGGCGGCCTGCTTTGCGCCGGGCTACGTCAACGAAACGCCGGCGCATCCCACCAGGGGCTTCACTGGGCGGGACACCATCCGCAGCAATTGGGAGCAACTTTTCACGGGTGTCCCTGACATCAAGGCGCATCTCCTCTCGCACAGCGTCAACGGCAGCTCCATCTGGACCGAGCTGCACCTGAAGGGTGCGTGGCGCGATGGTACGCCGCACGAAATGACGGGCGTCATCATCTTCGGCGTGGACGAGGGCATCATCAGCAGCGCGCGTTTCTATTTGGAGCCGGTGGAAAAGACGGCAGCACTGGACGATACCGCCGATCGTGTGACCCACCGCGTCACCCATGGCCGTCCGGCGGCCGAGCCGGCGCAGTGACCCAAGGGCAGTGACCGCGGCCACTGCTTTTCCGTGCGAGGTGTATCGTCAGGAGTCAGGAGCCATTTCGGTTCCGCTCTAGGGAGCAATCATGGGCGACAAATCACCGCGCCAAACCGCATCAAAGAAATCCAGTAAATCCATCAAGGAAAAACGTGCGGATAAGAGGGCTTCCGAGTCCTCCGCCACCGAGGCCGCAAAGCCCTCTACCGGCAACAAGAAGTGACCGCGCCAACCGCCCAGCTGAGCATAGGCGTCCTCGCTTCCTCGCTGAAGCCCAATGAGCGCCGCCTCCCCATCCATCCCCAGCATCTGGAGCGCATCGATCCGGAAGTGCGCCAACAGCTCAGGTTTGAATTCGGCTATGGCGAGCGGTTCGGCGTCTCTGACAGCACGCTGGAATCGCTGGTGGGTGGGCTCGGTACACGGCAGGAATTGATCGCCGGCAGCGACGTCATCCTCCTGCCCAAGCCGCAGGCCCAGGACTTGGCCGAACTCCGCGACGGCCAAACGCTGTGGGGCTGGCCGCACTGTGTCCAGGACCGGGCCATCACGCAACTGGCCATCGACAAGAAGCTCACGCTCATCGCGTTTGAGGCCATGAATCACTGGGCAGGCGACGGTGGCTTCGGCCTGCATGTTTTCCACAAGAACAACGAGCTCGCCGGGTACTGCTCTGTGCTTCACGCCTTGGCACTCACGGGTTCCACGGGCGACTACGGCCGCCGGCTGAGCGCCGTGGTCATTGGCTTCGGGGCCACTGCGCGTGGCGCCGTCACTGCACTGAATGCCCACGGCGTTCACGACGTCCAGGTCCTGACCAACCGTGGCGTCGCCGCCGTCGGGTCACCCATTCACTCGGTGCGGATTGTGCAGTTCGATCATGACAGCAACGCACCTTTCCTCAGCGAAGTCATCACGGACAAGGGGCGCAAGCCCTTGGCGCCGTTCCTGGCCGCCGCGGACATCGTGGTCAATTGCACTCTTCAGGACCCCAACGCCCCGCTGACGTACCTTCGCACGGAGGATTTGACGGAATTCCGGGCTGACAGCCTGATTGTGGACGTTTCCTGCGACGAAGGAATGGGGTTCAGCTGGGCACGCACCACCACCTTCGACGAACCCATGTTCCGTGTGGGCGGGCACGTCAACTACTACGCCGTGGACCACAGCCCGTCGTATCTCTGGAACTCAGCCAGCTGGGAAATCAGCGAAGCCTTGCTTCCTTTCCTGGACACCGTTGCGGCCGGCCCGGCCGGATGGGATGCCAACGAGACCATCTCGCGGGCCATCGAAATCCGCGACGGCGTCATCCGCAACCCGGATGTCCTGGAATTCCAAGGACGCTCAGCGGAGTACCCGCACTTGCCAACGGCATAAAGACGCTCACCAGGAAGCGCCCGCGGTCCTGCCGCGGGCGCTTCACCTGTTAATCCGTCGGGGACTGCGGCTATGCCGGTTGGGTCTCCTGCACGATCCGCAGCACCCGGCGCCGGTCACGCAGGTCCACCTTCAGGTGCAGCGAAGACTTCCGGGCAAGGACGACGGCGACCACCGCAGCGGCGATGGCCGGCACACCACCCGAAATCAGGACAGCAAGGTGCGGACCAAAGTGCTCGGCCAGCCAGCCCATCATGGGGCCGCCAATGGCCTGTCCGCCGATCAGCACCACCAGGTAGAGGCTCATGACACGGCCGCGGATGCTCATGTTGGAGCTGGTCTGCACCATTTGGTTGGCCGCAGTGAGGAACATGAGGCACCAGAATCCGGCAAGGACCATGGTGACGCTGAACCACACCATGGACGGCATCAGCGATGAGACACAGAGCATGAGACCGTACAGCCCCGCCGACGTCACTACCGACCTCAACCGCAGCTGGCGACGCCGGGTGGACGCCACCGCTCCCATCAGTGCACCGAGCGCAACCATGGCGTTCAGCAGGCCGTAGCCTCCGGCACCGGCGTCGTACACGTGGTCCGCAAAGGCGGCCAGCAACACAGGCAAGCTCATGGCGAAAACGGCCACGAACCCGGCCATCAACCACGGCCAGTAAATGGTGGGCTTGCTGAGCGCATAGTTAAGGCCTTCACGCAGCATCCCCTTTTTGCGGGGCGTCGGCTGGCTGAGGTGCAGCTGGTCCTTGCGAAGGATCAGCAGCATGGCCACAGTGGTACAGCAGGCCACAGCGTTGGCAGCGAAGGCCCAGCCTGCGCCGACAGCGGTGAGCAGCACACCCGCCAAGGCAGGCCCGATCAAGCCGCCCAGCTGGAAGGTGGTGGAGTTGACGCTGATGGCATTCCGGAGGTACTTGGGGCCGACGAGTTCGTTGACGAACACCTGCCGGGCCGGCTGGTCCAGGACCGTCACGAAGCCCAGGGCCAAGGCAATGACGTACACGTGCCAGACTTCAACGCGCTGGCTCAGGGACAGTACCGCCAACACTGCAGCCAGCACGGCCGCCGCCGATTGGCAGATGATGAGGATCTTGCGCTTGGCAAAGCGGTCGGCGATCATGCCGCCCCATGGTCCCAGGAACAGTGACGGCATGAACTGCAACGCCACCGTAATGCCGACTGCGGTGACGGAACCGGACAGCTGCAGCACCATCCAGTCCTGGGCGATGCGCTGCATCCAGATGGCGATGACGGCAATGAAGTGGCCGATCGCGAAAATCCTGAAGTTGGGGACCTTCAGGGAGATGAAAGTATGACGCCAGGGCAGCTTTTCACTCACGACGGCGAGTGGCTGGGTGACGGTGTCCGGCTGGTTGGTGTCCGGCTGGTCTGTATCCGGCAGCGGGCGAGCGGACAGGGAATCGATGACGGGCTGGCTGACGTTTGCCGCTGAAGGCGGTGGGGGTGCCAAAAGTAGTCCTCGGATCGAGAGTTTCGGTGGGATGCGTTTAACGCTATGGTTGCCAGCAGCAATTATGGAAGCGTATTGCGCCTATAACTAGCATTGCGGAATGCAATGAGCTGCTTGCAGCACAAGGGGAAACGGCGCAGTACTCCGGCCCGGCGTTGACCTGCGCTTAGAGGAGTTCCGTGTTTGAACCTGTCCAGCTCCGTTCCTTTTTGGCCGTCGCGGAAACGCTGAGTTTCACTAAGGCAGCCGAGCGGCTGGGCCTCGCACAGCCCACGGTCAGCCAGCATGTCCGCAAGCTCGAGGCCGCCGCCAAGCGCGTACTCGTGGCCCGGGATACCCGTGAAGTCAGGCTTACTGACAACGGTGATGCCATGGCTGGCTTTGCCCGCAACATCCTTGCTGCCCACGATTCCGCGGCCCGCTACTTTTCCGGCTCGGCCATGCGGGGACGCCTCCGCTTCGGGACAGCCGACGACCTCGCCATCACCGGCCTCCCCCGGATTCTCCGGGAGTTCCGGCAGCTCTACCCACAGATCAACCTCGAGCTCACTGTCAGCCAAAGCGACCAGCTGTACAAGCGGCTCAATGCCGGGCAACTGGACCTGGTGTTCGTGAAATGGGTGGCCGGAGCAAAGGAAGGCACGGTGGTCCGGCACGACAACTTCGCGTGGGTGGGCGTGGAGCAGACAGTGCTGGAACCGGGCGCCCCCGTGCCGCTGATTGCGTACCCGGCACCGAGTTTGAGCCGGAAGCTTGCCATCGATGCCTTGGAAGCGGAAGGCCGGACATGGCGGATCACCTGCAGCACCAAACAGATCAGCGGAGTGCTCGCGGCCGTCCGGGCCGGGATTGGAGTCGCCGTAATGCCGGCATCGCTGGTGCCCGAGGACCTGAAGGTCATCACCCAGCGATTCGGCCTGCCGCCGGTGGGCGACGTGGACTTCACCTTGATCCGGAATCCACTCGCCAACGCCGAGGTCATCGACGCCCTGACACAGGCCATCATGGGCCGGACGCTGAGTAAGTCGAACTAGTGGACCGGGCCGCTCGGCCGGCTGCGGTCCATGCGCCCGTTCCACCACCTCACTACCCGAAGGTCGTCCAAGGCGAAGCGGCCTTCCGGTACGGCGGCCCGGATGCGTTCGTCGTCGAAAGGAAGCCTGGGACGCAGCTCCACGGGAAGCCAGGGCGCATAGGGTGAAGGCACGCTGACCCCCTCGGCGAGCATCTGCGCCTGGGCTTTTGCCACGAGTGGCACCACCATGGTCCACTCTGTCAGCTGAGCCAGCGCGCGGATCGACCAGATGGGGGCGCGGACGAAAACAGGGTGGCCCCCCGCCATCCGGGCGATCCTGCGGACAGCCACTCCAAGTTCGAGCTCTTCGGCTCCGACAACAGCGACGATCGGGGTGGGCACGCGACCTTCAAGGGCGGCGATCAGGGTGTTGACGGCCTCTTCCACCGGTATGGGTCGAACAGTCCGCTCCCGATAACCGACCGTTGCGAAAACCGGAAAGCTGCGCACCGCACGCGTCACATGGTCCACCATGTGGTCTCCCTTTCCGTAGATCATCCCCGCCTTGAGAATCGTGTGCTCGATGCCCGACTGCCGCAGGAGCTCCTCGGCAGCCCATTTGGTCTCGTGATAGGCGGAACCACAATCCGGACGGGCGCGAAGGAAGCTCAGCATGACGATTCTTTGGACGCCCGCCCTCCGGGCAGCTTCAATGACGGCGCGGGTGCCTTCAACGTGAACCCGCTGGAAAGTCTGGTCACCGATCTCCCGGTTGATCCCCGCACAGTGGGCTACGACGTCGCAACCCGTGAAGGCCTCCGTCAAGGCTTCGACGTCGGTGATTGCGGTCCCTGTCCGACGCGAAATGATGACGGTGCCCGGCCTGTCGAGTCGTTCCGCGAGGTGACGGCCTACAAAGCCGGTACCGCCGGTAATAGCTACACGCATGATCTTGCTCCTTCGCTTATTAGCAACAAAGCTAAACTGTATATAGCAATTGTGCTATATTGCAAACATGGCAGATACAGCTTCAGAGATCTTCGCCGCCCTTGCGCACCCCACCAGGCGGCAAATACTTCAAGACCTCAAGGACGGCGAGTTGGCCGCCGGTGAGATCGCTGCGCGATTCAACGCCACGGGACCCACCGTTTCCCGGCACTTGAGCGTGCTGCGCCAGGCCGGCCTGGTCACGGAACGGCGGGATGCCAACCGCATTCTCTACTCGCTCGTTGGTGAGCGCCTGGCCCTGTCGGTGGGAGACTTCCTTTCCACGGTTTGCCCCGAGCAAATCGTGTTGCGGGAGGTCCGGAAGCGGAATCCTTCCCGCCCCTCGACCAGGACGCCGAAGGCGACCAGGACATCTGAAGTCTGAACCGGCGGCCGTAGTACGCTCACCTCATGACTCCCGCCAGGCTCGTCCAGCCGTCCGCAAAGTTCCATGAGTCCTGGCTGGAAAGCTACGACGAGTGGGGCACCCTTAACCAGGATGGCTCAGCGGCTTTTGTGGCTGCGAGATACGACCTGGATCTCCGCGACAACAGCGACTTCGCGGAGTGGGTTCACCTTCTGCACGAGTTGCCCAAGAAGGGCTTCCAACCCCCTGAAGGCCTGGCCAACCAGAGCACCATCTGGGTTGTCGATGACAACGCATACCTGGGGGCAGCCAGCCTCAGGCACTCGTTGGCCAATGACTACCTCACTGAGGTGGGAGGCAACATTGGCTACGGCATACGGCCCAGCGCGCGGGGGCGGGGGCTCGCCAAGCTTGCACTGAAAGGTGCCCTCCAGGAGGGTCGCTCCCTCGGCATGGAACGCGTGCTGGTGACGTGCAAACAGCCGAACCTGGCGTCCGCCCGCACCATCGAGGCGTGCGGCGGCGTTTCTTGAAAGCGTCCGGCCTCCGGAGAGTTTCGCTGCGGACCTCGGAGTCACCGAAGCGATCCGGCGTTATTGGATCAAGCTCTAGCCCAGCGTTCATTCTGTTCAACAGGCGATACACCCTTACTGGGTAAGCGCATTCCCGGTATCCTGTGAAGCATGATCGACCTCACCACTCTGGCTGACCTCACGCCTGGCATCTGTTCCGTGACTCTCCGCTCCCACGGGATTGACGAGGTGGTCCGCATTTCATCGAATGCGGGCCTGGCCGGCATCGAGTGGGGCACTGATGTGCACGTCAGCGATGCGGAGTCCGCGGCGCACGCAAAGGGAGCAACTGAAGCAGCGGGACTCACGGTTCTCTCGCTCGGCTCGTACTACCGCTGCGGCGCCTTCGGGGATTTCGATCGGGTCCTGGACCTCGCTACGGCACTGGGCGCCCCGCGAATCCGGGTGTGGGCCGGCGAACAGGGTTCGGCCGGCGCCGGCCAGGAACACCGGGACGCGGTGGTGAAGGACACTCAGCGGATTGCGGATCTCGCGGCCGCCCGGGGTGTCGCCATCGCGTTTGAGTATCACGGCAACACCCTCACCGACTCCCCCGCCACCACCTTGGAGTTACTGAACCGCGTGAACCATGCCAACGTCGGCACTTACTGGCAGCCCGCCGTCGGACTTTCAGACCAGCAGGCGCTGGAGTCCCTTCACGAAGTCCTCCCCCACGTGGTGGGGGTGCACTGCTTCTCCTGGGGGCCGGTTGCCGAACGCTTCCCGCTGCGGAACCGGAAGTTGCTGTGGCAGACCGTCTCTGACGTCCTGCGCGGAAACGGCAAGGACCTGGACATCATGCTGGAGTTCGTCGAGGACGACCTTCCGGACAACGTCATCAACGATGCCTCGTTCCTCCACACCATCACCTTGGGCGAGGACTGAGGCCAACTACGTAACGCGGTTACGCAGCCCAGCCCCACCGGCCGAGCCATGATGCGCAGAGCGCCGGCCACTGATCAGCCCCGGCCGTTCCCGAAGCCAGGCCAATACCGTGGACGCCGTGCGGGAAGAGGTGCAGTTCCACCGGGACACCGGCCCGGCTGAGCGCGCCGGCATAAGCAAGGCTGTGGCTGATGGTGACGGATTGGTCGTCGGCCGTATGCCAGAGGAAAGCGGGCGGCGTTCTCGGCGTGACGTGAAGATCCGTTGAGAGCTCCCGCAGGACCCCAGGGGCGGCACCCGCTCCAGCGAGGTTGTCCACAGACCCCTGATGGACCGAATTCACGAACGAAATGACCGGATAGCAGAGAATGCTGAGGTCCGGCACAGCCTCCACGGTATCCAGCGAAGGATCACCGGTGGCTACCTCCACGGACAACGTGGACGCGAGATGTCCGCCGGCTGAAAATCCCAGGACGCCAACCCTCGACGCATCCACTTGCAGTCCGTGATCGCCGTTGCGGATCCACAGCATCGCCTGCTTGGCATCCACCAACGGGGCCGGGTGCTGTTCCGGCGCCACCCGATACCGCAGCACGAATGCGTGGATTCCCAATGAAGCCAGCCATTCACCCACGGGCTCGGCCTCGTGGTCTGCCTGCTTGGCGTATCCCCCGCCGGGAAGCACCAGGATGGCCGGCGCGGCTTGGGCGGAACGCACGGCACCAGTGGAACGCTCGACGGCGGGAATCACCGTCAGCGCCCGGGGCGCCTGCGCTGGTGGCCCCGCCGTCGTCATACCTGTGATTCCACCGGAGTTTCGGTGCTGCGGCGGAGCTTGACCGCGCCACTGACGGGAGGAGTATCCGGATCTCCCGCAGCGAGCCGGCCAATATCTTCGAGCGGCAGGTGCACGGTGGACAGTGCGGGCCGGAAGTCGCGCAGGGTTTCAATGTCGTCGAAACCGGCGATGGTGGCGTCGCGGGGAATCCACACGCCCTCCGGCCGAAGGGCGGCGGTAACGCCGATGGCCATGACGTCATTGACGGCAAAGATGCAGAGGCGTTCCGCGGAGGACTTGATCCGTTCGGCAAGCGCCTGACCGGCTTCATACCCGCCGGCCCGGTTGAATCCAGTGCGGACCACCTCGGCGGCGGGCCTCCCAGCGTCCGCGAGCCCGCGCTGGAAACCGCGGACACGGTCGTCCGATGTGTAGAGACCCTCGGGTCCGGCAATGATCAGGAAAGCACCATCATGAGTGGCGGCCAATTCCGCAGCGAGGCCGGCAGCCAGTTCCTCGTTGGGGACTTTCACCACGTGGTAGCCCTCGCTCGTGGACGCGCCCACCACCGGATGGCCGACAACTCCCACATGACCGCCATTGCGGCAATAACGGTCCAGCTCGGCGGCCAGCTCGGCATTTCCTTGCTTGTCCTCAGCCCGCACGGAACGCGAACCGGCAATGACAATCGAGTCGGCGCGACGCGCAGCGAAGGCTGCGACGGCTTCCTTTTCATCCGAAGGAGCCCCGGAGGTGGTGGCCAGGAGCACCATGCGGTTCTGCTGGCGGGCAGCTTCCTGGACTCCGCGGGCGATCGCAGAGAAATAGGGATCGGCGATGTCATGGACAACCAGTCCGATCAGGCCCGAACTCGACTTGGCCAACGCCTGCGCCTGCGCGTTGGGCACGTAGCCGAGCTTGTCGGCGGCCTCGCGGACGCGTTCGGCAATGTCCTCGGCGGGCTTACGGGACGAGCCGTTGAGGACCCTGGATGCGGTGGCCAGGGAAACCCCGGCCAAACGGGCAACTTCACTCAGTGTGCTGGCGGCCACGGGGCCCTCCTTGTCTGCAAGCGTCGGGACTGGCGCTAGGGAAATTATGTCAGTCTTCCGCGAGTTATGGGAAAGCGCTTGCCAATCCGGCGAGTCATGGTGCATGATCGATGACAACGGGAATGCGCTTTCCCATACGAACTGCAAGCACCGGCTTCCGCACCGCGACCGGCACACAAGGCACTGGAGAAAACATGGGCTACGAAACAAAGACGATCCGCATCGCCATGAACGGCATCACCGGCCGTATGGGCTACCGCCAGCACCTGCTGCGGTCCATCCTCCCCATCCGCGACGCCGGCGGTTTCACCCTGGAAGACGGCACCAAGGTTCAGGTGGAGCCGATCCTCGTTGGCCGCAACGAAGCGAAGATCCGCGAACTCGCCGAACTCCACAAGGTCTCTGAATGGACCACCGACTTGGACGCCGTCATCGCCGATCCCACCGTTGACATCATCTTTGACGCTTCCATGACCAGCCTCCGCGCCGCCACCCTGAAAAAGGCCATGCGCGCCGGCAAGCACATCTTCACAGAGAAGCCGACGGCCGAGACCTTGGAAGAGGCCATCGAACTGGCACAGATCGGCAAGGACGCCGGCGTCACCGCGGGCGTGGTGCACGACAAGCTGTACCTCCCCGGCCTGGTGAAGCTCCGCCGTCTTGTGGACGAAGGCTTCTTCGGCCGCATCCTCTCCATCCGCGGCGAATTCGGCTACTGGGTCTTCGAAGGCGACGTCCAGGCTGCCCAGCGTCCGTCGTGGAACTACCGCAAGGAAGACGGCGGTGGAATGACCACGGACATGTTCTGCCACTGGAACTACGTCCTTGAAGGCATCATCGGCAAGGTCAAGAGCGTCAACGCCAAGACCGCCACGCACATCCCCGCACGCTGGGACGAGGCCGGCAAGGAATACAAGGCCACCGCAGACGACGCCTCCTACGGCATCTTCGAGCTCGAAACCCCGGGCGGCGACGACGTCATCGGCCAGATCAACTCCTCCTGGGCCGTCCGTGTCTACCGGGACGAACTGGTGGAGTTCCAGGTCGACGGCACGCACGGTTCCGCCGTCGCCGGTCTGAACAAGTGCGTTGCGCAGCAGCGCGCCCACACCCCCAAGCCCGTCTGGAACCCGGACCTGCCCGTCACCGAATCCTTCCGCAGCCAGTGGCAGGAAGTCCCCGCCAACGCTGAACTGGACAACGGCTTCAAGCTGCAGTGGGAAGAATTCCTGCGCGACGTCGTCGCAGGCCGTGAGCACCGCTTCGGCCTGCTCTCCGCAGCCCGGGGCGTGCAGCTTGCCGAACTCGGCCTCCAGTCCTCGGCAGAGCGCCGCACCATCGACATCCCGGAGATCACCCTCTAATGACGTCACTGATTCTTCCCACCGACGACGGCGGCACCCGCGAGTACCGCCTTCAGCCCGCCACCTCCTGGGTCAAGCCGACCGCTCCGCTGACGGCCCGCCGCGCCTACGCCGCAGCACACGTCATCCCCGAGGTTGCAGCCGACAACACCCCCGGCGCCCCCGCCCAGCTCGACTGGGACGCCACCCTGGCGTACCGGCACGAGCTGTGGTCCTACGGCCTGGGCGTTGCCGACGCCATGGACACCGCGCAGCGCGGAATGGGCCTTGACTGGGCAGCCACCCAGCAGCTCATCAAGCGCACGGGCGCGGAAGCCGCCTCCGTGGTGGCCGCGGGCAACGCCGCCATTACGGGCAAGTCGGTCCGCGACCTTGTTTCCTGCGGCGCCGGCACCGACCAGCTGGACATCGCTGCACTCCCTGCGGGGGCTGCAGGTATCCAGGCTGTCATCGACGCCTACCGCGAGCAGATCGCCGTCGTCAGTGAAGCCGGACCCAAGGTCATCCTCATGGCCTCCCGGGCGCTGGCCAAGGTTGCCAACGGGGCCGACGACTACCTGCACGTCTACTCGACGCTCCTTCAGGAAGTTGACCAGCCGGTCATCCTGCACTGGCTGGGCACCATGTTCGACCCCGCGCTGGCAGGATACTGGGGTTCCGACGACGTCTCTGTCGCCACCGAAACTTTCCTCAGCCTCATCCGCGAGCACTCGGACAAGGTTGACGGCGTCAAGGTCTCGCTGCTGGATGCTTCCCATGAGGTCGCCCTCCGCGCCGACCTTCCGGAAGGCGTCCGCCTCTACACCGGTGACGACTTCAACTACCCGGAACTGATCGACGGCGACGAGACGCACCACTCGGACGCCCTGTTGGGCATCTTCGCTGCCATCTACCCGGCCGCTTCGGCCGCGTTGCAGAAGTACGACGCCGGCCAAGGTGCTGAAGGGCGCGCCATCCTGGACTCCACCCGTGAGCTGGGAAAGCACATCTTCAGCGCACCCACGTTCTATTACAAGACCGGCATTGCCTTCATGTCCTGGCTCAACGGTAAGCAGCCCGGTTTCCAGATGGTGGGCGGCCTGCACTCGGGCCGCTCGGTCCTGCACCTGGCCAAGACCTTTGAACTGGCAGATCAGGCCGGCTTGCTGAAGGACCCATCGCTGGCCGCGTTCCGGATGTCTGACTTCCTGCGGATCAACGGGGTGGGAGCATGAGCGACTTTTCCCGGCTGTCACTGAACAGCGCCACCACCAAGAAATGGACCTTGTCCGAGGCCGTGGATGGTTGTGCCCGAGCCGGCATCCCCGCAATCGGACCGTGGCGTGACCGCGTGGCCGAGGCCGGACTGGACAAGGCAGCCAAGCTCATCAAGGACGCGGGCCTCCGGGTTTCCTCGCTCTGCCGCGGTGGATTCCTGACCGCAGCCGACGCTGAGGGACAGGCTGCTGCCCTGGCCGACAACTTCGAGGCTGTCCGTGAAGCCGTTGCGCTGGACACCCAGGAACTTTTCCTGGTGGTCGGCGGGCTCGCTCCCGGCGAGAAGGACGTGGTGGCTGCCCGCCAGCGCGTCGCCGACCGACTCGAGGAACTTGTGCCCTTCGCTTCCGAGAACGGCGTCCGCCTGGTGCTGGAACCACTGCACCCGATGTACGCCGCTGACCGCGCACTCATCTCCACCCTTGGCCAGGCACTCGATCTTGCCGCGCCGTACGACGCAAAGGCTGTTGGCGTCGCCGTCGACACTTTCCACGTGTGGTGGGACCCCGAGCTGAAGGCGCAGATTGACCGCGCCGGGCGCGAAAACCGCATCGCCTCCTACCAGGTGTGCGACTTCAACCTGCCGATCGCCGCCGACGCGCTGCTGTCCCGCGGCATGATGGGCGACGGCGTCATCGACTTCGCCACCATCGGCACTTGGGTCAGGGACGCCGGGTACACGGGCGATATCGAGGTTGAAATCTTCAACCAGGAGATCTGGGACGCCGACGGCGACACCGTCCTGGAGACCATGAAGCAGCGCTACGCGGAGCTCGTTCTCCCGTTCGCGTAACACCGTGGTCCTCCCGCGGATGCCCTAAGCTCCGCGGGAGGATCACTCCAAAACCAGCGGGTTCCTGCCACGGTCACGGCAGGGGCCCGCTTTTTGCTGCTACCGCGCCCTCCGTTTTGTGTCGGCTGTGAGTCGCGGAAGGAGCCGGTGAGATAGAAGGTACACAGCTGAAACATTGCGTCGATGGGAGGAAACAATGGGCACCTACGCTGGTTTTACCTGGACAAAGGCGTCCACCAAGCCACTGAAAGGACACCACCATGATGCTCTTGAAGACCCTTAACTTTTTCCTCGATGCCAGCGGCACCCACAGCGGCCCCACCGGTGATTCCAGCCCCGAGCACTACCCTGTTTTCGCCACCGAGCGCCTGACCTCCAGCGCCTGGGAAGGCTGGTGGGACGACGCCGACCAAGGCTTCCCTGCGGAAGCCTGAGCTGTCAGGTCAGGAAGCCCGCGCAGCGAGCTGAACCTTGGCCCCCGGCAGGCCGATGAAGGTGACCGAACCGCCGTCGGGCCCTTGCAGTTCAAGGCTGATGTTCCGCGATCCTTCGAGGGGTTGCACGGAGCCCACCCGGAAAACCTCACCGCTGATCCGGACGCTGTCCCCATGCCGGATGGCTTTGAGCTTCTTGTTCCTGCCGTCAGCGTTCACCGTTGATTCTCCAATGCGCTATTTCTTCTGCGGTTCGTCGCCGTGGGTTTCACGGATTTCTTCGCCATCCCGGATGACCTGGTCTTCCTTCTCCTGCATCTTGTCGCTCTTCTTGGTATCGCGCGGCGGCAACTGGATGCTTTCTTCAGCTTCAATGCCTCCCTGCAACTGGCGTCCGCGTTCCATCTCGGCATCGAACTCCGCACCGAACAACAGGGACATGTTCAGGATCCAGAGCCACAGCAGCATGATGATGACGCCGGCCAAGGCGCCGTAGGTCTTGTTGTAGTTGCTGAAGTTGGCAACGTAGAAGCCGAAGCCCAGCGACGCGAGGGCGAAGATCACCAAGGCGATCAGGGAGCCCATGCTCATCCACCGGAACTTGGGCTGCTTGACGTTGGGAGTGAAGTAGTACAGCACCGCAATAATGACGATGACTACCAGAATGAGGACCGGCCATTTGGCGATGTTCCAGACGGTCAGGAAGGTCTCCGACAAACCGATGGCTCCGCCTATGGCTTCTGCAACGGGGCCGCTCAAGACCAGCATGGCCGCTGCGAGTGCCGCACCAACTACCGCAACGATGGTAACGGCGAGCATGGTGCCCCGCAGCTTGATGAAGCCGCGGCCCTCGTCCACTTCATAGACCCGGTTCATGGCCCGGCTGAACGCCGTGGTGTAGCCCGAGGCGGACCAGAGCGCCACCAAAATACCGAAAACCAACGCGAGCCCGGCCGTGTTGGACTGCGTCAGTTCCTCGATCGGCTGGCGCATGGCGTCAACGCCGGGCCCCGGCGCGAACTGTTGGACTATATCCAGCAATGACGACGTCGTCTTGCCGGCATCTCCGAAGATGCCGATCAGGGAAACCAGCGCCAAAAGGGCTGGAAACAGGGAGAGGACTGCGTAATACGTCAGGCCCGCAGCAGCGTCCGGACACTGGTCTTTGCTGAACTCCCGGAGCGTCCGCTTGGCGATGTACATCCACGTGGGTTTGGCCAGGTCATTGGGACTGTCAGGCTTGCGCGAGTCTTCGGGGGAAGGCGCGGTGTGAGCCTTGGCTGTGCTGGTGTGAGCTGAGTCTTGTGTAGTCATGGGGCACTCGTCCGTGGGGTTGGGTTTTCGCGAACAACTGACCCATCAATAGTAAGCATGCTGATGAATCATGCGGAAGAACCCACGCCGAATTACCGCCGGCAAACCCGGACATGACTACGCCAGCTTGCTCGCCAAAAGGAACTCGAACGGCGACTCAATCACAGACCGGATCACTTGGCCGGCAGCGCCCAGGAGCGTGCCGGAATGTTCAAGGCCGGACACGGTCAGGTTTTTCGGGTCCAGCAGCCCAGGCGCGTAGCGATCCAAACTGGCCAGCAACGCCGGCCTCAGCCACTCCCCCAGCAACGCAAAGTGCCCACCGAGGACTATGGCGTCAATATCCATCAAACGGGCTGAGGAGGCGAGCGCGACCCCCAAGTACCGCCCGGCGTCGTGAACTGCCTTCAGTGCGTTCGGATCCTGGGCGGCCAAAGCGGCGAGAAGCTGTTCCGTGCGTTCGGCCAGGGAGCCTTCGGGAATGGTGGCCGCCTCGAAGATGGCCTCCTGGCCGGCGAACGTTTCAAGGCATCCCGCCCCACCGCAGGAACACGCAGGCCCCTCCGGGTGGACCACAATGTGGCCGAGTTCGCCCGCCGATCCTCCGGGCCCCAGGTACAGGTCCGAGCCGATGATGACACCGCCACCAACACCCACTTCACCGGAGACATAGAGGAAGTCGGCAGGGCCGTTGCCGTACCACAGCTCGCCAAGAGCGGCGCTGTTGGCCTCATTGGACAGCCGGACGCCAAGCGGCGCGCCCTTGAGCAACGAGCCCGGGTCCAAGTGCTCGTTCTCCCAATGCAGATTCGGGGCGGAAAGAACGATGTTTCGCCGCTCATCCACCAGGCCAGGGACGGCCAGTCCGCCACCCAGGATGGCGACCTTTTCGGCCGCCGCTGTGTCAACTGCTTCGGACACCAGATCCCGCAGGCGTTCCATGACTTCCCGGGATGCCATCCCGCGGTTCCGTGACTCAACGGTGGAGTGGAAGCGGAGATTGCCACGCAGGTCCACCAGCCCCACGGCCAGGTAGTCAACGTTGATTTCCATCCCCACCACGCCACGGCGTGAGCTGAGTTCCAGCCCTTGGCCGGGCCTTCCCCGCTCGCCATCGCGGTAGAGGCCCACTTCAGATACAAGTCCCGATTCCACCAGATCCGCCACCAGGCTGGAGACCGCCGCCTTGGTGAGCCCCGTGCCGGCCGCGAGCTGCGCGCGGCTAGGCTTCGCATCGCCGGTCCGCGCAATGGAGTCCAGGACCAGCGAAAGATTTCGACGGCGTACATCGCCGACGCGGCCGGGCGCTGCTGACTCGTTCACTGGCGTGGGACTCCCTGCGGATCTGAAAAATTGTTGCTGGCTTCCATTGACCATGATCCATCATCCGCCATATAGTTCAGATTGAAAACTAATTGGAGCGCCTTTCTTCGTCTCCTCCCCCAGTGCTTTGCAAAGGAGCAAAATGACCCCGCAGCCCACCCCGCAGGACCGCTTCACCTTTGGCCTCTGGACTGTCGGTTGGACCGGTGCCGACCCCTTCGGTGTTGCCACGCGCCCAGCCCTGGACCCGGTGGAAGCAGTGCACAAGCTCAGCGAACTTGGTGCATATGGCATCACTTTCCACGACAATGACCTGATTCCTTTTGATGCCAGCGCTTCCGAGCGCGACCTCATCCTCAAGAACTTCAAGGCCGCTTTGGCTGAGACCGGCTTGAAGACGCCGATGGTCACCACCAACCTGTTCAGCCACCCCGTCTTCAAGGATGGCGGCTTCACCTCGAACGATCGTTCGATCCGCCGCTTCGCCCTGAGCAAGATCCTGCGCAACATCGACCTCGCCGCCGAGCTTGGCGCCGAAACGTTCGTGATGTGGGGCGGCCGCGAAGGCAGCGAATATGACGGTTCCAAGGACCTGTCGGCAGCGCTGGACCGCATGAAGGAAGGCGTGGACACCGCCGCCGGCTACATCAAGGAAAAGGGCTACGACCTCCGGATTGCGCTGGAACCGAAGCCGAACGAACCTCGCGGCGACATCTTCCTCCCCACCGTTGGACACGGCCTGGCATTCATTGCCCAGCTGGAACACGGCGACATTGTGGGCCTCAACCCCGAGACCGGCCATGAGCAGATGGCGGGGCTGAACTTCACCCACGGCATCGCCCAGGCCCTGTGGGCAGGCAAACTCTTCCACATCGACCTGAACGGCCAGCGCGGCATTAAGTACGACCAAGATCTGGTTTTCGGCCACGGCGACCTCACCAGCGCTTTCTTCACGGTGGACCTGCTGGAGAACGGCTTCCCCAACGGCGGACCCACGTACGACGGCCCCCGCCACTTCGACTACAAGCCTTCCCGCACTGACGGTTACGACGGCGTGTGGGAATCAGCCAAGTCCAACATGTCCATGTACCTCCTGCTGAAGGAACGCGCCCTCGCTTTCCGTGCAGATCCGGAAGTCCAGGAAGCCCTCGCCACCTCTGGTGTCTTCGAGTTGGGCCAGCCCACCTTGAACGCCGGAGAAACCACCGCTGACCTGCTGGCTGACGCCAGTGCTTTCGAAACGTTCGACGCCGATCACGCCGCCGAGCGCTCGTTCGCCTTCGTCCGCCTCAACCAGCTGGCCATCGAGCACTTGCTCGGCGCGCGCTAAATCACCCCCACCCACCACAGTCCCGTCGCCGGGCCGCCAAACTTCGGTTTGGGGCCCGGCGCCGGGTCGCCGAAGGAACAAACGCATGCCTCTCGTAGCCGGGATCGACAGCTCCACCCAGTCGTGCAAAGTGGTGATCAGGGACTCTGCCACCGGCGCCTTGGTTCGCCAAGGCCGGGCGCCCCATCCTGAGGGCACGGAAGTCCACCCCGATCATTGGTGGACAGCCCTCCAGGAAGCCATCAGGGAGGCAGGCGGACTGGACGACGTGGACGCCGTTTCCGTGGGCGGCCAGCAGCACGGGATGGTGTGCTTGGACGATTCCGGAAACGTTGTACGTCCAGCTCTCCTATGGAACGACACCCGGTCCGCACCTGAGGCAAAAGAGATGATTCTTGAAGCCGGTCATGGCGATGCCACTGCCGGTGCAGAATACTGGGCATCCAGCACCGGAACCGTGCCGGTGGCATCGTTGACTGCCACCAAGCTCCGCTGGCTGGCCCGGAACGAACCAGAGAACGCCCGGCGCACTGCCGCGGTGTGCCTGCCGCACGATTGGCTGTCCTGGCGGCTGGCCGGCCACGGTCCCGGAGACGGACCCGCATCGCTGGAACTCCTGCGCACCGACCGGTCCGACGCTTCAGGTACGGGCTACTTCTCGGCCAGCAACGGGGAGTATCTTCCCGACGTACTCGAAAGCACGCTCGGCCATGTCCCCATCCTGCCTGTAGTGGTCGGACCTTTGGACGTTGCGGGCAAGACGCCTGGCGGCGCTTTGATCGGACCCGGAGCAGGTGACAACGCAGCAGCAGGCCTGGGCGTCAGCGCCGCCGTCGGGGACGTTGTCATCTCCATTGGAACTTCCGGGACCGTGTTCGCGGTGTCGGACGTTCCGGCGCAGGACGTCAGTGGACTGGTTGCCGGTTTCGCCGACGCCACGGGCAACTTCCTTCTCCTCGCCTGCACGCTCAACGCAACACGGGTCTTTGATGCCACAGCTGCTCTCCTTGGGGTGTCTCTCGCGGAACTGGGAACCCTGGCCCTCTCCGCTCCCGAGGGCGCCGATGGGCTTACTTTGGTGCCGTACTTCGAAGGTGAACGGACACCCAACCTGCCTGATGCAACGGGCTCACTCCACGGCATCACGGTCTCCAACTACACGCCGGCCAATCTGGCCCGTGCCGCCGTGGAGGGTGTGCTGTGTTCACTGGCGGACGGGTTGGCTGCGCTGCAGGCACAGGGCGTCTCCGCTCAGCGCATCATCCTGGTGGGTGGAGGCGCCCAGTCAGAGGCCGTCCAACAGGTGGCTGCTTCGGCCTTTGGACTGCCGGTATTCGTACCCCGGCCCGGCGAGTATGTCGCCGACGGCGCTGCCCGCCAAGCGGCAGGCGTCCTCACGGGCCAGCTCCCTGAATGGCCATTGGATGGCGTGGACGTGAAACCCCGGGAAATCGGCGGGACGGCCCCCTTCCTGACCAGGTATCGCCAGTACGCTGCCACTGCGGCCATGAGGTAATCGTGGCTGTCGGTGCTCTATCGTGACAGGGTGAGCTCAGATCAATCTGCACCAGCCCGTCCGCCTGTCATGGAGGACGTTGCCCGCGTGGCGGGGGTTTCCCACCAGACCGTTTCCCGGGTGCTGAACAACCACCCCAACGTGAGTGCCAAGACCCGCGAGCGCGTTGAGCAAGCCATCACGGAGCTGGGTTATCGCCGAAACACGGCGGCACGCAGCCTGGTGACTCGACGCTCCCAAACCATTGGAGTCCTCGGCAGCGAGATGGCCCAATACGGTCCATCCCACACGCTCCTCGGCGTCCAGCAGGCGGCACGGGATGCGGGCTATTTCGTCAGTGTCGCAGCCCTGCGCGAAGTGACGCCCGAGACCATCAAGGACGCCGTCGCCCACTTCATGGATCAGGGCGTTGACGGCATTGTGGTGACCGTGCCCCACCCCGGCACCTTCGATGTCCTGAGGGACATCACCGTTCCAGTGCCCTTGGTGGCCGTAGGCTCAGTCGGCGACGAACACTTGAGCGGCGCCACCGTCGACCAGCGGCAGGGCGCCAAGCTCGCCGTCGAGCACCTCCTTGAGCTAGGCCACCAGAGGATCGGCCATCTTTCCGGGCCGGCCGACTGGATTGACGCCGCTGCCCGTATCGACGGCTGGCACGAGGCACTGAATGAGGCCGGACGTGAACCGGGATCCTTGATCGAAGGCGACTGGAGCGCTGAGTGCGGTTACCGCGAAGGCCTGAAAATCGCCGCCGACCGTTCCCTGACGGCCCTGTTCGTGGCCAACGACCAGATGGCCCTCGGTGTCCTGCGGGCATTCAACGAGACCGGCGTGCAGGTACCCGGCGACATCAGCGTTGTGGGCTTCGATGACCAACCCGAGTCCGCCTACTTCATCCCGCCGCTGACAACAGTGGCTCAGGACTTTGAGGAACTGGGCCAGAGGTGCATCGGCCTGCTGCTGGACCGCTTGGAGAACGGCGACACCGTTTCAGCCGCCACCGTGACACCGCGTCTGGTCATCCGCGCCACCACGGCGCCGCTCGCCGGCTAACGAACGAGTCCCGCTACTGAACCCAACCACGGGACAGCTCTTGACATCAAAGTTGTGAGCGCTAACAATTGCATCAGACCTTCTTCACTTTTCCACCCCGACCCCCGGCAATGAGGCCCTGGCCAGCCGGATGGAGACCCCATGAATACCTCTGAATTCCTCCCGCTGGACGAGCAGTTCGTCATTGGCGTGGACTATGGCACTTTGTCCGGGCGCGCCGTCGTCGTCCGTGTATCGGACGGGGCAGAACTTGGCGGCGGCGTGTTCGAATATCCGCACGCCGTCGTGACGGAAACCCTCCCCGGCAGCAGCCAACGACTCCCCGCCGACTGGGCGCTTCAGGTCCCCAACGACTACCGCGACGTCCTGCGCAACGCTGTTCCGGCCGCCGTCGCCGACGCCGGAATCAACCCGGCCAAGGTGGTGGGCATCGCCACCGACTTCACCGCCTGCACCATGGTTCCGACGACGGCGGACGGCACGCCGCTGAACGAACTGGACCGCTTCGCTGACCGGCCGCACGCTTTCGTGAAACTGTGGCGCCACCACGCAGCCCAGCCGCAGGCTGACCGCATCAACAAGCTCGCCGAAGAACGCGGCGAGTCCTGGCTTCCCCGCTACGGCGGCCTGATCTCCTCGGAGTGGGAGTTTGCCAAGGGGCTGCAGCTCCTTGAAGAGGATCCCGAAGTCTACGGCGCCATGGACCACTGGGTTGAGGCAGCGGACTGGATCGTCTGGCAGCTCTGCGGCAGCTACGTCCGCAACGCCTGCACCGCCGGCTACAAGGGCATCTACCAGGATGGAAAGTACCCGTCCGAGGACTTCCTGGCAGCATTGAACCCCGGGTTCAAGGGGTTCGTGTCCGAAAAGCTGGAACACACCATCGGCCGTTTGGGCGATGCTGCAGGTTATCTGACCGAGGAAGCGGCTGCCTGGACCGGGCTTCCGGCCGGAATCGCAGTGGCCGTGGGAAATGTTGACGCCCACGTCAGCGCCCCGGCCGCGAACGCCGTGGAACCAGGACAGCTCGTAGCCATCATGGGAACGTCCACGTGCCACGTCATGAACGGCGACGTGTTGCGCGAAGTCCCCGGCATGTGCGGAGTCGTGGATGGCGGCATCGTGGACGGCCTCTGGGGTTACGAAGCAGGCCAGTCCGGAGTTGGCGACATCTTCGGTTGGTTCACCAAGAACGGCGTACCGCCGGAGTACCACCAGGCAGCCACAGACCAAGGCCTGGGCATCCACGAATACCTGACCGAACTCGCGGAGAAGCAGGCGATCGGCGAGCACGGCCTGATCGCGTTGGACTGGCATTCGGGCAACCGCTCAGTGCTGGTGGACCACGAGCTCTCCGGCGTGGTGGTGGGCCAAACCTTGGCTACCAAGCCTGAGGACACCTACAGGGCGTTGCTGGAAGCCACCGCTTTTGGCACCCGCACCATCGTGGACGCGTTCCGCGATTCGGGTGTTCCGGTCAAGGAATTCATCGTGGCCGGAGGGCTTTTGAAGAACACATTCCTGATGCAGGTCTACGCCGACATCACTGGCCTGCAGCTCTCCACCATCGGTTCCGAGCAAGGTCCCGCGCTGGGCTCGGCCATCCACGCAGCTGTCGCAGCCGGGAAATACAAAGACATCCGCGAAGCTGCAGCCTCCATGGCAGCAGCTCCCGGCGCGGTCTACACACCCATCCCTGAAAACGTGGCGGCCTACGAGGTCCTCTTCCAGGAATACAAAACCCTGCACGACTACTTCGGCCGCGGCACCAACAACGTCATGCACCGCCTCAAAGCCATCCAACGCGCCGCGATCCAGGGCTCCTCACACAATGGCCCAGCGGCCCAGGCCAGCACTTTGGAAGGAGCCTCCGCATGAGCACCCTCCTGGAATCCATTGCGCGAGTTCGCAGGGAGGTCTGCGAGCTGCATGCAGAACTGACCCGCTACGAACTGGTGGTCTGGACGGCCGGCAATGTCTCGGGCCGGATCCCCGGGCACGACCTCATGGTCATCAAGCCATCGGGCGTTTCCTACGATGACCTCACGCCAGAGCTTATGGTGGTCACGGACCTCCATGGCACCCCGGTCCGGGGCATGAACACCGGAAGTGCCGGAACCGTGGACTGGGGCAACCCGGACCTCTCGCCGTCCTCCGACACCGCTGCCCACGCCTACGTCTACAGGCACATGCCAGAGGTAGGCGGCGTTGTCCACACACACTCCACCTACGCCACGGCCTGGGCTGCGCGCGGCGAAGAAATCCCCTGCGTACTGACCATGATGGGCGACGAATTCGGCGGATCCATTCCCGTGGGGCCGTTCGCGTTGATCGGAGACGACTCCATCGGCCAAGGCATCGTGGAAACCCTCAAGAACTCCAACTCCCCCGCGGTCCTGATGCAGAACCATGGGCCGTTCACCATCGGCAAGACCGCCCGCGAGGCCGTTAAGGCAGCGGTGATGTGTGAGGAAGTGGCCCGGACAGTCCATATCTCCCGCCAACTCGGTGAGCCACTGCCCATCGACCAGGCCAAGATCGAGTCCCTCTACGACCGATACCAGAACGTTTACGGCCGCTGACGCGGTCAACCAGAAGCCACCTCGAAAACCCAAGAGCATCCAGGAGCCACTACAATGCCCAGCGCCAACACCACATCCGCCAACACCACGTCCCTGGGTCAGTACGAGGTCTGGTTCCTCACCGGCAGCCAGCACCTCTACGGCGAGGATGTCCTCAAGCAGGTGGCAGCGCAGTCGCAGGAGATTGCCAACGCCCTTAACGCCAGCAGCGACGTCCCGGTCAAGCTCGTCTGGAAGCCGGTCCTCACCGATTCCGATTCCATACGACGCACCGCCCTGGAAGCCAACTCAAACGACTCCGTGATCGGTGTGACCGCCTGGATGCATACGTTCAGCCCGGCCAAGATGTGGATCCAAGGCTTGGACGCGCTCCGCAAGCCGTTGCTGCACCTGCACACGCAGGCCAACAGGGACCTTCCCTGGGCTGATATCGATTTCGACTTCATGAACCTGAACCAGGCAGCCCATGGCGACCGGGAATTCGGATACATCCAGTCACGCCTCGGCGTGCCGCGGAAGACCGTCGTCGGGCATGTTTCCAATCCTGAGGTTGCCCGCCAAGTGGGGGCCTGGCAGCGCGCTTCGGCCGGCTGGGCCGCCGTCCGCACGCTGAAGCTGACCCGATTCGGCGACAACATGCGCAACGTCGCGGTCACCGAGGGCGACAAGACCGAAGCCGAGCTGCGCTTCGGCGTCTCGGTGAACACCTGGTCCGTGAACGAGCTCGCCGAGGCTGTCCACGGCGCCGCAGAGTCCGACGTCGACGCCTTGGTTGCCGAGTACGAGCGCCTTTATGAGGTGGCTGACGAGCTGAAGACCGGCGGCGACCGCCACGAGTCGCTGCGGTACAGCGCCAAGATCGAACTGGGCCTCCGCAGCTTCCTGGAAGCCAACGGTTCTGCAGCGTTCACCACGTCCTTCGAAGACCTGGGCGAACTGCGCCAACTCCCCGGCATGGCTGTCCAGCGCCTCATGGCCGACGGTTACGGCTTCGGCGCCGAGGGCGACTGGAAGACCGCCATCCTGGTACGCGCCGCCAAGGTCATGGGTGGCGACCTGCCCGGAGGCGCGTCGCTCATGGAGGACTACACATACCACCTGGAACCGGGCAGCGAGAAGATCCTGGGCGCCCACATGCTGGAGGTCTGCCCTTCGCTGACCGCCTCAAAGCCGCGCGTTGAGATCCACCCGCTGGGAATCGGCGGCAAGGAAGACCCCGTCCGCATGGTGTTCGACACCGACGCCGGTCCCGGCATCGTGGTTGCGCTCTCCGACATGCGTGATCGGTTCCGCCTGGTGGCCAACGTGGTGGACGTCGTCGACCTCGACCAGCCGCTGCCCAACCTGCCGGTGGCCCGTGCGCTGTGGGAGCCGAAACCCAACTTCTCCACGTCTGCCGCCGCGTGGCTCACCGCCGGAGCGGCGCACCACACGGTATTGTCCACGCAGGTGGGCCTGGACGTGTTCGAGGACTTCGCCGAAATCGCCAAGACCGAACTCCTCACCATCGACGAAAGCACCACCATCAAACAGTTCAAGAAAGAGCTCAATTGGAACGCCGCATACTACAAGCTGGCCGGCGGCCTGTGAGCACTGAATTCACGCTGAGCGCGGGCGGTTACACGGCAGTTGTCACCGCCCGCGCGGCCGCGCTGCGCATCCTGCAGTTTGAAGGCCGGGACCTCGTGGTCCCGTTTCCTGAGGGCGGCCCCATCCCGGATTACCGCGGCATCATTGCCGCGCCGTGGCCCAACAGGATTGCTGACGGCAAGTACAGCTTCGACGGCGTCGAGCATCACTTGCCGGTCAACGAACCTGAGCGGGAAACAGCGCTGCACGGCCTCGCCTTCCCGCTCGACTGGACGTTGAAAGAGTCCGACGCCGGTTCGCTCACCTTGACGTGCACGGTGGGGCCAACGGCGGGCTACCCCTTCGTGCTGGAACTTGAGGCGCGGTACACGCTGGACGACGCCGGGCTTCACACCTCGGTCACAGCCCGGAACGCCGCCGACGTCGCCGCTCCCTACGGCGTGTGCCCGCACCCTTACCTGGTGGCAGGTTCCTCACCGCTGGATGAGTGGCTTCTCGAGTTTTCAGCCGACTCTTTCCTGGAAGTCACCCCGGACAGGCTCCTGCCCATTGGCGTCCTGCCAGTTGACGGCCACGCTTTCGACTTCCGTTCAGCGCGCGCCATCGGCAGCACCGAAATCGACCACGCCTTCACCGGAATAACGTTCGACGGCGGGCTGGCGCGGCTTTCCGTGCGGGACCCGGCGGGCACCGGCGTCGGAATGTCGTGGGACGAAAGCTGCCCGTGGCTGCAGATCCACACGGCTGACAAGCCGGAACCGATCCCGGGCCGGATCGGCCTTGCCGTGGAACCCATGACCTGTCCTCCGGATGCCTTCAACAGCGGCACGGACCTGATCCGCCTGGAACCTGGCGCGTCCCACAAGGCGTCCTGGAGCATGTACGCCCTGTAGCTACCCCAACTAAGTCGCAGTCAGGCGCTTTTTGAGCGGTCAGAATGCGCTTAAATGCGACTCAGTTGGGTGAACCGGCCGTGCTTTGGCGAACCACCAATTCCGGAGTGAACACCACTGCCCGGTGCTTGGTCCCGCCGTTGTCCTGCTCCTCGGCGAGCAACTCGATCGCCGTCCGGCCCAGCGCCTCGGTGGGCTGCCGGATGGAAGACAGCGGCACCACTGCGGAGATGGCGAAGTCGATGTCGTCGTAACCAATGAGCGCGATGTCCTCGGGAATTTTCACCGTGCGCAACATGGTCAGCGACTGCATGACGCCGAGCGCCAGAAGGTCGTTGGAGCAGAAAACCGCCTCAGGCCGAAGCTCCGGGGCGCGTTCCACCAGGCCGTTACCCACCTGTCGGCCTGCAAGGACGGTCTGCCCGGCGGAATCCAGCACCTCAACGCTGGCCCCCGGCACCTCGGCCACGGCGCGCTGTGCGCCCTTGAGCCGGCTCGCCACCTGGCGGATGGAGGGCGTGCCAACAAAAGCCAGACGACGGCGGCCCAGCTCCAATAGGTGCTTGGCGGCCAGATACCCGCCTTCCTGGTCATCCACGGACACTGAGCTGCAACGATCGGTGTCTGCAAGTTCGTCCACCAACACAGTGGGGACGCCGCGTTCGCGCAGGGTGTCGATGCGCTCCCGCACATCACCCACGGGGGAGATGAGCAGGCCCTGGACGCGCTGCTCCTGGAAAAGGTCCATGTAATGCGCTTCGCGGGAGGAGTCCTGCCCGCTGTCACCCACCAGCACCACACTCCCAAGCGCCGTAGCTGCATCTTCCGCGGCACGGGCCACCGAGGAGAAGAAGGGGTTTCCCACGTCCAGCACAATCAGGCCGATGGTCCTGCTCTGCCCGGCGCGGAGCTGGCGGGCGGCGTCATTGCGCACAAAGCCCAGTTCCGCGATGGACTTGAGGACACGTTCCTTGGTTCGTTGCGACACACGATCCGGATAGTTGAGCACATTGGAAACAGTTCCCACTGCTACCTGGGCGTGGGTTGCAACGTCTTTGATGCTGGCTGTCTGGGACATGCTTTCCGATCTCCGTTGGCTGACGTCAATGTGCTGGAAACGCCTTGACACCCTCCCGTTTCCGAGGGTAATTTGAATCGTAACAAATGAAACGATTCAAAGACGAGTGACCCTGGAGAACCGCACATGAGGGTTTGTTTCCGCTCTTCAGTCCAGCCGGAACTGATGACCGAGTACAAGCAGCGCCACGCCGCCGTATGGCCGGAGATGCTGTCCGCACTGAAAGAAGCAGGGTGGAACAACTACTCACTGTTCCTCGCTCCGGACGGCCAACTCATCGGCTATTTGGAATGCGAAGACTACGAGGCAGCCCAGGCCCGCATGGCGCTCACCAAGGTCAACGCCCGCTGGCAGGCGGAAATGGCAACCCTCTTCGCGAACAGCGACGTCCCGCCGGACCAGGGTTTTGAAATCGTCGAAGAAGTTTTCAACCTCGAAGACCAGCTTGCGGCCGTGGGCATCGTCACAGATACGCCCGGTGCCACACACATAGACAAAGACCCAGCCAAGCAAAAGGAACAAGCATGAACACCACAGAATCGGCCCTGGGCCGTCTGGGAGAACTGGCCATTGAAGTGCCGTCCTGGGCCTACGGAAATTCCGGGACCCGGTTCAAGGTCTTCGGCACCCCGGGTACTCCACGCACCGTCCAGGAAAAGATCGCCGACGCCGCCAAGGTCCACGAGCTCACCGGACTGGCCCCCACTGTGGCCCTGCACATTCCGTGGGACAAAGTGGATGACTACGCAGCACTGCGTGAGTACGCTGCGGGGCTGGGCGTTGGACTGGGCACCATCAACTCCAACACTTTCCAGGATGACGAGTACAAGTTCGGCTCCCTGACCTCCTCCAACGAGTCCGTCCGTCGCCGCGCCATCGATCACCACCTGGAATGCATTGAGATTATGCACGCCACCGGTTCCCAGGATCTGAAGATCTGGCTGGCCGACGGGACCAACTACCCGGGCCAGGACGATATCCGTGGCCGTCAGGACCGACTGGCGGAGTCCCTCCAGGAGATCTACGCAGGCCTCGGCGACGAGCAGCGCCTGGTTCTGGAGTACAAGTTCTTCGAGCCCGCTTTTTACCACACCGATGTTCCGGACTGGGGTACCTCGTACGCGCAGACCCTCGCCCTGGGTGAGAAAGCGTTCGTTTGCCTGGATACCGGCCACCACGCCCCGGGCACCAACATCGAGTTCATCGTGATGCAGCTCCTGCGGCTGGGCAAGCTGGGTTCGTTCGACTTCAACTCCCGCTTCTACGCCGACGATGACCTGATCGTGGGCGCGGCTGATCCGTTCCAGCTGTTCCGCATCATGCACGAGGTCATCCGTGGCGGCGGTTTCGGCAAGGATTCCGGTGTCGCCCTGATGCTGGACCAGTGCCACAACCTTGAAGAGAAGATCCCGGGCCAGATCCGCTCGGTGCTCAACGTCCAGGAAATGACGGCCCGCGCGTTGCTCGTAGATACCGCAGCGCTCTCCGAAGCCCAGCGTGCCGGCGATGTCCTGGCCGCCAACGGCATCTTCAACGATGCCTTCTACACGGATGTCCGCCCGGCCTTGGCCGAGTGGCGCGAGTCCCGCGGCCTGCCCGCCGACCCGATGGCCGCCTACAAGGCCAGCGGATACCAGAAGAAGATCAACGAGGACCGCGCAGGCGGCCAACAAGCCGGATGGGGCGCATAAGCATGACCATGCCAGAGACCAACGCAACTGTTGAAGAACTGATCTCCCGCTCCAACCGCCTCGGTGCGGATAAGCGGAACACCAACTTCGCCGGCGGCAACACCTCCGCCAAGGGCACTGAGAAGGATCCGGTGACGGGTCAGGACGTAGAGCTTCTTTGGGTCAAGGGCTCCGGCGGCGACCTCGGCACCCTGAAGGCGGAGAACCTCGCAGTACTCCGGCTGGACCGGCTGCAGGCGCTCAAGTCCGTTTACCCCGGCGTCGAGCGTGAAGACGAGATGGTGGCCGCGTTCGACTACTGCCTGCACGGCAAGGGCGGCGCTGCGCCATCCATCGATACCGCCATGCACGGCCTCGTCGATGCTGCGCACGTTGACCACCTGCACCCGGACTCGGGCATCGCCATAGCTACCGCGGTGGACGGCGAAGCGCTGACCTCCAAGGTGTTCGGCGACAAAGTGGTCTGGGTTCCCTGGCGCCGTCCCGGTTTCCAGCTCGGCTTGGACATCGCGGCGATCAAGGAAGCCAACCCGCAGGCCATCGGCACCATCCTGGGTGGCCACGGCATCACGGCGTGGGGCGCCACCAGCGAAGAAGCCGAAAGGAACTCGCTCTGGATCATTGACCAGGCCGAGGCGTACATCAGGGACAACGGCAAGGCCGAGCCCTTCGGCGCCGCGCTCCCCGGCTACAGCTCCCTCCCGGAGGCTGAGCGTAAAGCCAAGGCAGCCGCTCTGGCTCCCGTGATCCGCGGCCTGGCCTCCACGGACAAACCGCAGCTGGGGCACTTCAGCGATGACGCCGTCGTCCTTGAATTCCTTGCTTCGGAAGAGCACCCGCGCCTCGGCGCTTTGGGTACGTCCTGCCCGGACCACTTCCTGCGCACCAAGGTCAAGCCGCTGGTCCTGGACCTGCCGGCCGACGCCCCGCTGGAACAGGCAGTCAACCGCTTGAAGGAACTGCACGCGGCCTACCGCGAGGATTACCAGGCCTACTACGACCGCCACGCCGACGAGAACAGCCCGGCATTGCGCGGCGCTGACCCGGCCATCGTGCTGGTCCCGGGCGTGGGCATGTTCTCCTTCGGCAAGGACAAGCAGACCGCCCGCGTGGCCGGCGAGTTCTACCTCAATGCCATCAACGTCATGCGCGGCGCCGAAGCCATCTCCACCTACGCCCCGATCGAGGAATCCGAGAAATTCCGGATCGAGTACTGGGCACTTGAAGAAGCCAAGCTCGCCCGCATGCCGAAGCCCAAGTCGCACGCCACCCGCATCGCACTGGTGACCGGTGCGGCGTCGGGCATTGGCAAGGCGATCGCCACGCGTTTGGCGTCCGACGGCGCGTGCGTAGTGATTGCCGACCTGAACCTTGAGAACGCACAAAAGGTCGCCGAGGAACTGGGCGGTACCGACGTCGCCATCGGCGTCCAGGCTGACGTCACCGACGAAGCCCAGATCGCCGCTGCCATCCAGGAAGCCGTGCTCGCGTTCGGCGGCCTGGACCTGGTGGTCAACAATGCCGGCTTGTCCATCTCCAAGCCGTTGTTGGAGACCACGGAAAAGGACTGGGACCTGCAGCACAACGTCATGGCCAAGGGCTCGTTCCTGGTCTCCAAGGCCGCGGCCAAGGTCATGATCGATCAGGGTTTGGGCGGAGACATCATCTACATCTCCTCCAAGAACTCGGTCTTCGCCGGCCCGAACAACATCGCGTACTCCGCCACCAAGGCGGACCAGGCGCATCAGGTCCGCCTCCTCGCCGCTGAACTGGGCGAGTACGGTGTCCGCGTCAACGGCATCAACCCCGACGGCGTGGTCCGCGGCTCCGGCATCTTCGCCGGCGGATGGGGCGCCAAGCGCGCAGCCGTGTACGGCGTGGACGAGCAGGAACTGGGCAAGTACTACGCCCAGCGCACGCTCCTCAAGCGCGAAGTCCTCCCGGAGCATGTGGCCAACGCGGCGTCCGTGCTGACCAGCAACGAACTCTCGCACACCACCGGCCTCCACATCCCCGTGGACGCCGGCGTCGCGGCAGCATTCCTCCGCTAGGACTGACAGTGAACAACGGAACCACCGCAGGCACCGTCCCGGCACGCGCCGGGGCGGTGCCCGGCCCCAACGCAGCGTTCGCCGCCATCGACATCGGAGCGTCCTCCGGCCGTGTCATGCTGGGCCGCGTCTCACCTGAAGCCGGGGTGTCCCTCGAGACGATCCACCGCTTCCCCAACGGCGTCATAGAGCTCGACGGCGGCCTCCACTGGGATTTCGACGCCCTGTTCGCGGAGGTACTCAAGGGCTTGGCGGCTGCCGCTGCGGTGGCGCGTGGGAACGGCGAGCGCATCGTGAGCATCGGCATCGACACGTGGGCGGTGGACTACGGCTTGGTGAACGACGCCGGCGACCTCACTTCGGTGCCGTTCAGCTACCGGGACGAGCGCAGCCGGGCCACCGTGCAGCGGGTGCACGCAACAATTTCTCCTGAAACGCTGTACGCCACCACGGGCCTGCAGTTCCTGCAGTTCAACACCCTGTACCAGCTCGCAGCGGAGACGAACCTTGACGGTGTGCAGGCCCTGCTGATTCCGGACCTGATCGCTTTCCTGCTGACAGGTGAGCGCCGGACGGAAGCCACCAACGCTTCCACCACCGGCCTGTTCGATGCCGTGGGCGGCGAGTGGGCCACCGAGTTCCTGGACGCTTTGGGGCTGCCCCGGAACATCTTCCCTGAGCTCATCCAGCCGGGGGAAACCGTGGGCACGCTGTTGCCCGGGATCCTTGAGCAGACGGGGCTCCCAGCCGACACCACAGTTGTTGCCGTGGGTTCGCACGACACCGCCTCGGCCGTGGCAGCGGTACCAGCTGAGCATGAAGACTTTGCCTACATCTCCTCGGGGACTTGGTCCCTCGTAGGCGTGGAACTGGACAAACCCGTCCTCACAGAATCCAGCCGCCAAGCAAACTTCACCAACGAACGCGGCGTGGACGGCTCCATCCGGTACCTCCGCAACGTGGGTGGTCTGTGGCTCCTCAGTGAATGCCAGCGTTCGTGGGCAGCGGAAGGCTACACCCAGGCACTCCCGGCGCTGCTGGACTCGGCGGCCGCACTTCCCGCCGGTGGTCCGCAGATCAATGCCGATGATCCTGCGTTCACTGCCCCGGACAACATGCCGGACCGTATCCGCGCAGCCGTGCGCAACACCGGCGCGGTGCTCCCGGACCGACCTGCCGCCGTCGTGCGGTGCATCATGGACAGCCTCGCCGCCGGGTACGCCCGAACGCTGGCCGACGCCGAGCGCCTTACGGGCCGTAGCACCAGCGTGGTGCACATTGTGGGCGGGGGTTCGCAAAACCGGCTCCTGTGCCAACTGACCGCGGACGCCACGGGAAAGCCCGTGATTGCAGGACCCGTTGAGGCGACCGCTCAGGGCAATGTCCTGGTCCAAGCGCGCGCGGCCCGAGTGGTGGCCGGCGGGCTGGCCGGGCTGCGGCAGCTGGTGGTGGCAGGCACGAGCCTGGAACGCTACGAGCCGGCTGAACGTCTGGTACGTCACAGCGCCGGATGAGGGTGCCGCGCTAAACTGATCGCATTATGATCCGCACAATGTTCAAGTCCAAGATCCACCGCGCAACGGTGACCCACGCCGACCTCCACTACGTCGGTTCGGTCACCGTCGACCTGGACCTCCTGGACGCGGCCGACATCCTCCCCGGCGAACTCGTCTCCATTGTGGACGTCACCAACGGCGCCAGGCTGGAGACGTACACGATTGCCGGCGAGCGCGGTTCCGGCGTAATCGGCATCAATGGCGCGGCGGCCCACATGGTCCATGTGGGCGACACCGTCATCCTGATCACCTACGCCGAAATGACCACGGAGGAAGCCAGGACTTACGAGCCCCGGGTGGTCCACGTGGGCAAGGACAACACGATCCTGCAGCTCGGCAACGACCCCGCAGAGGGGCACACTCCCGGGCTGATGCGCCCGCCGCACGCCCTGAGCAACGCGGCGCACCTCAGCTAAGGTTCCACAACAACGCGCCAGAAGGTCGCCTGTTCTTCAACAGCTCCAGTGTCCGCATGACGGAACTCTCGCGAGAAAACGCTTACTCGCGGCGAGGCATTGGCTAGGCTGTTGTTCGTGATCCAACGATTCCCCTTCGGCGCAGCCTCGTGATCGGCGTACTGCAGGGGTTCTTCGTAGTGTGGGCCATCATCCTGGTGGGCATGTTTGTTGGACGGCGCAACATCCTGGGCGAAAACGCCCGGTCTGTCCTGAGTTCACTGACGTTCTTCGTGGCAAGTCCTGCCCTGCTGTTCGAAACCTTGAGCAAGGCCAAGCTCCATGACGTCTTTGCCGCCCCGCTCCTGGTCACCGCCGTGGGTGCCGTCCTCACCGGTTTGTTGTTCTTCCTGATCGTAAAGTTCTGGCTTAGGCGGGCCATGCCCGAAGCACTGATGTCCTCCATGAGCGCATCGCTGGCCAACTCCGCCAACCTGGGCATCCCCATCGCCGTGTTTGTCCTGGGCGATGCGAGCTACGTGGCGCCGTTGTTGATCTTCCAACTGGCGTTCTTTACTCCGATGTACTTGATGGCCCTGGACGCCAGTACCAGTTCGCATCGCACCACTCCCCTGCGCTTCCTGCTGATGATCGTGAGGAACCCCATGATCGTGGGCTCGGCGCTCGGCCTGCTGGTGGCCGGGACCGGATTCCAAGTGCCGACGCTGATCCTGGAGCCCATCCACCTGATCGGCGGAGCAGCGATTCCGGCCATGCTGATGGCGTTCGGCATGAGCCTCAATGGCTCCAAACCCCTGCAGAAGGACGCCGGGCGGAGACTGGACACCTTGTTGGCCAGTGGCTTCAAACTGATTGTGCACCCGTTGATCGCGTACCTGTTCGCCCGCTTCGCCCTGGGGATGGACGGGCACGCGCTGTTCGCTGTGGTGGTGACATCCGCATTGCCCACGGCCCAGAATGTATTTGTCGCGGCCAACCGCTACCAGGCCGGTATCACCGTAGCCAAGGACACCGTCCTCATCACCACCATCGTGGCCGTGCCGGCCATGATCGCGGTGGCGCTGCTGCTCACCTAACCGCACCAGCACCAGCACCCAGCTGAGTCGCAATTGTGCGCGTATTCAGCGCTCAAAACGCGCTCTGCTGCGACTTACTTGGGTTACTCCACGTCCGCGCTGGCCAGATAGTGGTCCAGGAGCTGCGCACAGCGAATAAAGCCCAGGTGCGAGTACGCCTGGGGATGGTTGCCCAAGTGTGTTTCGGTGCCGGGATCGTACTCTTCGGGCAGCAGGCCCGTGGGGCCAAACAGCGCCACCAATTGGTTGAACAACTCCAGCGCATCGTCCAGGCGTCCCACTGCCAGATACGCCTCGATCAGCCAGGTAGTGCAGATGTGGAAGCCGCCCTCCAAACCCGGCAAGCCGTCGTCGTACCTGTAACGGAAAACGGTGGGCCCCACGCGAAGTTCGCGTTCAACGGCAGTCACGGTATCCAGGAAACGCTGGTCTTGGGCGTCCAGCAGGCCGGACAATCCGATGTGCAGGACGGCGGCATCGAGGTCCGGACTGTCGTAGGCCACGGTGTAGGAAGCGGCGGACTCATCCCACCCTTCGTGCAGGACTTCCGTGCGGATGGTGTCCGCGGTAGGTGACCAGTCCGCATGAGGAACCCGGCCATGCAAAGCGGCAGCCCGGAGCGCCCGATCCAGCGTCATCCAGCACATGACCTTGGTGTACACGTGGTGCCGCGGAGGCCGGCGGGCTTCCCAAATCCCGTGGTCCGGCTCGTGCCAGCGGGCCAGCACGGCATGCGCCATCTGCTCCATGAGGTACCAGTGCTGGTCCGGGAGGAATCCGCGCCGCTCGGCAAGATCGTGGATCAGCTCGGCGATGGGCCCGAACACGTCCAATTGCACCTGGTGGTCCGCGGCGTTGCCGATCCGCACCGGCCGCGATCCCGCATACCCGGGAAGGCTCTCCACAATGGCCTCCGTGGACAGCGGCGCGCCCGTCACCGAATAGAGGGGGTGCAGCCATTCCGGTCCCGGCGCGTTCTCCAGAATCCGGCCCAGCCACCCCAGGAAACCGTCGGCTTCTTCCGTGGATCCCAACGACACCAACGAGTTCACCGTCATGGACCCGTCCCGCAGCCAGCAATACCGGTAATCCCAGTTACGCGTGCCGCCGATGCCTTCAGGCAGGGACGTGGTGGGTGCGGCGAGGACGGCACCGGTGGGCTCGTGGACCAGCGACTTCAGCACCAGCGCGGAGCGCCGCACCAGCGAGGTCTTGATGGTGGGCACCTGGAGTGCCTTGACCCACTCGCGCGCTGCCAGCCCGACGGCGGCACGCCGGTGAGGTTCGCCGGCCGGGTCTGCGGGTGGCGGCTCAGTGTCACCGCAGCGCATATTCAGCACTACGGGACCATCACCCAATGCGACCTCTGCCGTTGCCGTGGCGTACTTGGCGTCGCTGGTGATGGTGAAAACAACGCCCGGCGCCGAGAGGATGATGGGATCCGATGTCCCGATGATGTGGACCTCATCGCCGCGGATCTCCATGTTGAACGGCGCATTGGCGTAGTCAGGCCTTGGCGCGAACACCACACGCGCGTTACCCGTCCCGGACAGGACACGGACCAGGCTGGTGATGCCCTCGGGTGCGGGCTCCAGATAGTCAGTCACCGTGACATCGGCCCAGCGGGTTTCCACGATCATGGTGTTTTCCACGTAACGCTGGGCCAGTACCGGGGATGGCTTTACGGGCTCAATGCTGAAGTGGCCGGCGGGATCACCGCCCAGGATGTGGGCAAAAAGCGAGCCGGAATCCGGCAGGGGGTGGCTCATCCAACAGACCTTTGCATCCGGGGTGAGCAGCGCTGTGGAACTTCCGTTGCCGATCATCGAATGCCGTTCCAGGCCTACCGCGTCTTCGCCAAAGAGCCACGCCCGGCGCAGTTCGAACAACAAAGCCAGCACGTGTGCAAAGGCTTCCGGGTCCGGAATGGTGTGTCCCGCCGTCGTATCCCCCGGTCCGACGTGCAGGCCAAGGTCCGGTCCACGCAGGGTGGCAAGCGCCTTTTCATCGCTCTCGGCGTCACCTGCGTACAGAGCGGCGCTGACGCCAAGCCTCGCACGGAGCTGTTCCAGGGCTTGGCCCTTGGCCGGTTCTTCGACGGTCAGGTCCAGCACCGTTCCGTCAATGATGAAGTAGAGCCCGAACTCGATGGCGATCTTCTGCGAAGCGAAGACCACCCTGTCCACCACTTCGGGTGTCGCCGGCCGGGTGTGCACCGCGACACCCACCGGCTTGCGGACAACGCTGATGCCCTTTTCGAAACCGACGGCTTCCGTCAGCGCGGTGGCCACCTGCTGAAGCAACTGTTCCGTGGCGAGGGAGAGCGTGTAGGCATAGCCCATGTCGAACTCCACCCCGTGCGACCCCACCAGGTGGACCTCCGCCGGCAGCCGGGACACTGCGGCCAGATCCCTGAGGGACCGGCCGGAAATGATGGCCGTGTGGGTGTTGGGCAGCGCAGCCAGCGCGCGGAGCGCCACGGCTGCGCTGTCCAGGGGCAAGGTCTCCGTGGATACGCCCTCCGCCGAGCAGAGGGTGCCGCCGTAGTTGCAGGCCACTAGCAAACCAGGAACCCGGGCAAGGACCCTCAGCTCCGCGAATAACTGCGGGCTGATGCCGTTCTCCGCGTCGGATTGGAGCACAGTCCGGAGCAGGCCAAGCGGGAGCGATTTCATCAGCAGCGCGGAATCGGCAACTGATTGATTCAAGTGCGTGGGCATGGCGTATCCTTCCGGGGCGGATACCTACAGTGTCCGCCTGGACGGTTTCGCTTGACTACCTAGTAGATTGCAAACGCGTAAAGCTTTTCCTTGGATTTATGCGGGAACCAGGCCCGCGACCTCGGCTACCAGTTCCACGGACCGCAAGCGCTCTTCGGTGCCGACGCTCTGGTGCGCCACGATCAGCTCGTCGGCATCAGCGAACGCCGCAAACTCGTCCAGGTAATCGCGCACCACGTCCTTGGTTCCCACAGCTGAGAACTTCATCATCTGGGCGATGTGCTGGCCCTGCGGGGAGTCGAGCACCATGTCCGCTTCGTCGTCCGTGAACTCGCGGCCACCACCAAAGAACAACGAAACGCGGGCACGCTTCACAGCAAGGTGGATGGCCTGGGCCTCGGCGTTGGAATCCGCTGCAGTAGCGTTGACACCCGCGATGACATGGGGCTCCGACAACTGCTCTGAGGGCGTGAACTCGCGCCGGTAGAGGGCAACTGCATCCTGCAGGGCAGCCGGCGCAAAGTGTGAAGCAAACGCATAGGGAAGGCCCAACTGAGCGGCCAACTGGGCGCCGAACAGCGATGATCCCAGGATGTAGAGCGGCACGTTGGTGCCCTTGCCCGGCGTCGCTTCGACACCTTGGATACGGGTGGGTCCGGTGAGGTAGCCCTGAAGTTCCAGGACATCCTGCGGGAACCTGTCAGAGGATGTGTGGTCGCGGCGCAGTGCCCGCATGGTGTTCTGGTCGCTGCCCGGTGCGCGGCCCAGTCCGAGGTCGATCCGCCCCGGGTGCAGCGTCTCCAGCGTGCCGAACTGCTCTGCGATGGTCAGGGGTGAATGGTTGGGCAGCATGACGCCGCCCGCTCCCAGGCGAATGGTGTTGGTGTGGGCGGCGACGTGGGCGATCAAAACGCTCGTGGCCGAGGAAGCGATCGCGGACATGTTGTGGTGCTCGGCATACCAGACCCGCCGGTAGCCCAGCTCTTCGGCCTTCTGCGCCATGGCCACGCTGCCCGCGAGGCTTTCCGCCACCGTCTGGCCCTTGCCGATGGTTGCCAGGTCGAGGATGGAAAGAGGAACAGTCACGGGAAGGCCTTTCGGTACGTTGGCGGTGCCTGCTTTGGTTGCCTGGCACTTAAGCGACAACGACGGCGGCACCCGGCTTATTTCTGTGAGTTGCATCGCGCACTGGTTTCCACCCGCTGTCGGGAGGCTTTTGTGACCCCGTTCGACGCCCGATTAACCGCCATGAACCCCTGTATCCCAGCGTTTCAGAGCACTTTGACCCGTATCAGCGGGCTGCCGGATAGTTGCAGCCACAAGTACGCATCAGACTTCCCAAAGAGGGCATACCAAGGAGAACCAATGGCACGTTTTGCAGCCAAGACCGGCGTCACCGCGGCGCTGGCCGCCACCGCTTTGCTCGGGCTCGCGGCCTGCTCGGACCCGGGTGCGACGGCGGCGACAGGGGCGTCCGCTCCGGCGTCGAACGCCTCCTCAAGCACCAAGGAGTTCAACCTGACCCCGCAGCAGGACCGCATCAAGGTGACGGTGGACTCCGCCGCGGCTGCCTTGGTTCCGGACGCCATTAAGGCCGACGGCAAGCTGACCGTGGTGACCACCGGCGGCACTCCCCCGTTGAGCACCTTCGCCACAGACAACAAGACCCTGATCGGCAGCGAAGTGGACATCGCTTATGCCGTGGGTGAGAGTTTGGGGCTGCAGGTTGAGGTTCTACCGGTAGCGTGGGCTGACTGGCCGCTGGGCGTCGAGTCAGGCAAGTACGAGGCTGTGCTTTCCAACGTGACCGTCACCGAGGCCCGCAAGGAGAAGTTCGACTTTGCCACCTACCGCAACGACCTCCTGGGCTTCTATGCCAAGTCCGACGCCGACATCTCTCCCATCAAGGAACCCAAGGACGTAGCCGGCAAGCGCATCATCGTCGGCTCGGGCACCAACCAGGAAGCCATCCTGGTCCGCTGGGATGAGGAGAACAAGAAGAACGGCTTGAAGCCCGTTGAGTTCCAGTATTACGACGACGACTCCGCCTCCCAGCTCGCCCTCCAGTCAGGCCGTGCGGACCTCACGTTCGGGCCCAACGCTTCGGCAGCTTACAAGGCAGCCAAGGATGGCAAGACCAAGGAAGTGGGCACCCTCGAAGGTGGTTGGCCGCTGAAGGCCGAAATCGCCTTCACTACCCAGAAGGGCAACGGCTTGGCCGTGGCTGCCCAGGCCGCGCTTAACACCCTCATCAAGGACGGCAACTACGGCAAGATCCTGGACCGCTGGGGACTTTCTTCGGAGGCCATTCCCGCGTCCGAACTGAACCCGGCAGGCCTGCCCAAAAAGTAGGAACCGCTATGGCAGGGCAGACCTGCCGACGCCGAATCCCCGCCGGACATCACCGGCGGGGATTCTTTGCGCCTCTGACCCAAGTAGGTGACAGCACATGTCGCAATGACCGCTCAGTGGAGCGTTTGCTGTGACCCAGTTGGGTGCCGTTAGAAGTGGGCGGGGTCCGTGTTGGCCCCACACAGGATCACTGCCACGGTTTCGCCCGCCCGAGGGGTGTAGGCGCCGGACAGCAAGGCCGCGTAGGCTGCGGCAGCGCCGTGTTCCACCACTATTCTGTGCTTCTCCCAAAGCGCACGACGCGCCTGGATGATGTCCTCGTCCGTGACCAGGACGCTCTCGACACCCGTGCGGCGGGCAACTCCAAAGCCGATCCCACCAATCCGCCGGGCTCCCAAGGAGTCCGCGGCGATCCCGGAGACAGCCACATCCACGGGCTCGCCCTTGGCCAACGCCGTGTGCAAAGTTGGAACAGTTTCAGGTTCGACCCCCACAACGTGCGCCCTGCCCTCTGCCGCGGCCGCAATGCCGCCCATCAATCCCCCGCCGCCAACAGCAACGAGGATGGTGTCGACGTCGGGCAGTTCATCCAGCAGTTCAAGCCCCACTCCACCGGCGCCGGCCACGATCTCCGGCTGGTCGTAGGCGTGGCAGTAGACCGCACCCTTCTCCTCGGCAAAGCGCACGGCAGCCGCATAGGCTTCGGCGTACTCAGCCCCGCCCTGGACCACGGTGGCGCCAATGGCATAGAGCTTGTGGACTTTGTTCGCCGGCGCGGACTCCGGGACGAACACCGTTGCCGGGACTCCGAGTTTGGCTGCCGCGTACGCGTTGGCCAGGCCTGCGTTGCCGCCGGACGCCACCACGACGCCGGCTGTCGGGTCCAGCTCGCCGTTCTCCTTCGCTGTGAGGAGCCGGTTGAAGGCACCCCGTGCTTTGAACGAGCCCGTGTGCTGCATGTATTCGCATTTGAACCACAGGTGGTACGGCTCTTGGTCGCCGCTCTCGGCGAGGGGCGTGTGGCGGACCCAGCCCGCTGTCCGTGAGTACGCTGCTTCTACTTCTTCGCGTGTGACCATCGTGGCTGCACCTTTCCGTCCGTTTCATCCTATGGTTTGAGCGGGTGGGCTGGGTCCGGCGGAATAGGCTTGTTCCATGCCTGCCGATTTTGCCCTCCGTCCTGCCGTTGCCTCGGATGCTGCCTGGATAGCGGAACTGCGCGCTGTGGTGATGCGCCCGGACCTTGAACGCTTGGACCGTTTCGATCCCGTCCGTGTGCGCGAGCGGTTCCTGAACGGTTTCCAGCCGGAGTACACCTACATCATCCATACCGACGGCGTGGATGCCGGTGTCATTGCCGTTCGTCCGGAGCCCGACGAGCGGTGGATCGAGCACTTCTATGTTGCTCCCACCCACCAAGGCAGGGGCCTGGGCGGTGCCGTGCTGCGTCACGTCATGGCTGCCTCCGTTGACGAACGCCCGTTCCGTTTGAACGTGCTTCAGGGCAGCGCCGCCCGCCGCTTGTATGAGCGGCATGGTTTCATGCTGGAATCCGAGGACCCGATCGACGTCTTCATGGTGGCCCCGAACCCCCACGCCTCCTGACCGCCGGCCGCCCATGCGGTAGCCTCAGCACAAACGTCAATGCAGGCTTCCGGGGGGAACATCATGGGGAACGTTCGAGCACGCACCACACGGCTTTCAACGCTTTCAGCGATAGCTTTGGCAGCTGGACTTTTGGTCGCGGGGGCACCGCCTGCCACTGCGGACAACCAACCGACGCCAATCATCGACGGCGCCCCGTACGTGGGTGCCGAGCTGCGCCGACAGTACGACTACAGCTACTGGGGCTGCAGGAATCCGGACGGTGGGGGCGACGCCATTACTTTGGAGTGGTTGCGCGACGGCGAGACGCTCCCGGAGGAACGGCAAGGGGAAACCTTGCGGATCCTCCCAGAGGACCAAGGAAGCCGCATTTCGATGCGGGTACATCCCTTGACACCCGGGAACCAAGGCTGCCCCACCGGCACGCAAGTGAGCGCGGAATCCCTGCCCGTGAAAGCCTCCAGCCGGGCCATGGGGTGGACCGGCAGGGGCAACTTTGAGCCCCTCGCCCGGACCAACGACGGCAGGCTCATCCTTTACCCACGGACCTACACGTACTACAAAGGCATGTGCGAGGGCCCTTGCCCTGCGTATTGGGGTTCATGGGACGAACCCCGGCAGGTAGGGCAAGGATGGAACGTCTTTGACATCGTCTTCTCCCCCGGCGATTTCGACGGCGACGGCTTCAACGACCTCCTCGGCCGGGACGCCGCAGGCAAACTCTTCCTCTACCCCGGCGATGGTGAGGGCGGTTGGCTCGATCGCGAGCAGGTAGGCCAGGGCTGGAACGTCTTCAATGCCATCGTTGGCCCGGGCGACTTCAATGGCGACGGCACCAACGATGTGCTGGCACGCGATGCAGCAGGTGGCCTTTTCCTTTACCCCGGCGATGGAGACGGCGGCTGGCTCAACCCCGAGCAGGTGGGGTGGGGCTGGCAGGTCATGAACAAGATCATCACCGGTGGCGATATGAACGCCGATGGTGCCGTGGATATTTTCGGTCGCGACCAGTATGGCCAGCTGCACCAGTACCCCTCCGACGGCCATGGCGGCTGGGAGGAACCTGCGCAGGTTGGCGTCGGGTGGGAGTCGTTCTCCCAAGTGGCCGGACTCGGCAGTTCCGGCCACTCGAAATACAACGAGCTCTCTGCCGTAGACGCCAACGGCAACCTTCTCAGTTACCTTACCGGCGCATCAAGCACAGGGCTGTATGGCCCGTATGGTCCCATCGGCCAGGGTTGGAACGTCTTCAAGGAACTGCTCTAAAGCGGCTGCCCCAACACCGTCAACTGCAGGCTGACGGTCCCGCGCGAACCGTCGACGACGGCGGCATCCGGCCCGCCGCCGTCGGGCGCTCTGCCGTGCTGGTCCGGCGTGAAACCAAACCAGCGCCGGCAGAGCTGCAACAGTCGGCCCATGCTCATCGGACCCGCGCCGGTTCTTCCGAGCGCACCGGCGTCTCCAGCCCAAGGTTTTCGCGAAGTGTGGTGCCTCGGTATTCCGTGGGGTAGACGCCGCGTTCCTGGAGTTCGGGCACCAGATGGTTCACGATGTCATCCAGGCCGGTGGGGACCAGCCACGGCGAGATGTTGAAGCCGTCCACGGCACCAACCCGGGCGTATTCCGCCAGGTGGTCCGCCACTGCGGTGTAGGAGCCGGTGAAAGTGGCGTCGACGCGTGCCGTCTTCGACGTGACGAACTGGCGGATGGAAAGGCCCTTGTCCTTGGCCTCGGCCCTCCACTGATCAGCGAGCTGCCGGGCCTTGGCGCCGTGGAATCCGCTGCCGCGGGTCTCCGAGGTTTCTTCCACCACGGGATCGATCTCCGGAAGGGGCCCATCGGGGTCGTACGAGGAGAGCTCGCGGCCCCAGAACTGCTCCAGGTAGGCAATGGCTTGCTGCGGGCCGATCTGGAGGCTGCGGACCCAGTCCTTCTTGTCCTGGGCCTCCTGGTCAGTGGCAGCGAGGATAAATTCGCTGGCCGGCATGATCTGGACGGCGTTGGCCCCACGCCCGGCGGCAACCGAGCGGGCAACAATGTCGCGGCGGAATTCCACGGCGTTGTCGAACTTCGGATGTGCGGAGAAGATCACGTCGGCCTGGCGGGCCGCGAAGTCGCGCCCTTCAGGTGAGTCCCCGGCCTGGAAGAGGACAGGGCGGTACTGGGCGCTTCGGGGCAACAACGGGGTGACGTCCACGGTGTAGTGCTGGCCTTCGTGAAGGACCCTCCGCGCTGGACCGCTCGGCGTTTCCCACGAATCCCAAATCCTCTTGGCGGTCTCAACAAAGGCTTCTGCGTGCCGGTAGCGGTCGGCGTGGTCCAGGTATCCACCGCGGCGGAAGTTCGCACCGGTCCAGGCGTTGTCCGTGGTGACGATGTTCCACGCAGCGCGGCCACCGGAGATGAGGTCCAGGGAGGACAAACGGTGCGCGAGGTCCGCGGGATCGTTGTACGTGGCGTTCTGGGTGGCCACCAAACCGATGTTCGTGGTTACTGCAGCAAGCGCGGCCAGCATGGTCTGCGCGTCCGGACGGCCCACCACATCCAGTGCGTGCGGGCGGCCCAAGTGCTCGCGAAGTCGCAGCCCTTCGCCCAGGAAGAAAGCAGCGAACTTGCCGCGCTCTGCGGTCTGGACGAGCCGGCGGAACGACTCGAAGTCCGTCTGCGAACCGGATTCCGGGGCCTTCCAAATGGTGCCGGAATTGACGCCCTGGAAGAAGATACCGAACTGGATCTGGCCGCTCGGCTGGAAAATGTCGCGTGTCATGGTGTTCCTTTACTTTCCTGCGCCGGTAGCGGTGGTTGCGAAACGGTTCTCCGCCGGCCCCAGGCCCAGCAGGTCCCGGAACGTGCCGTCCTGGATGGGCGCCCGCAGGGAACCGCGGCGACGAAGTTCCGGAAGGACTGCCCGTGAAAGTTCATCCAGCTCCACGTCCAGGACGGCAGGGTGGAGACGGACACCGTCGGATTCCTGGAGGAGCGAGTCGAGAAGATCGGTGAGAGCCGCGGCAGAGCCGATAAACCGCGCCCGTCCGGTTTCCTCAGCGGACCCGGAGCGCGAAGCCGCAGCTTCGCCGCGCGCGTCCAGGACGACGTCGAGCTCGACGACAATCGCCACGGACGCACCCAGGCGGGCCCGCACGTCGCGAACCTCCCCAGCGAGCAGCTCCGGAGTAGGGGCAGAGACGAGCACAGCATCAACGGCATCAGCAGGCACCAAACCCTCGCCCACCAGCGATGCCGCGGCCAGTACCGGCAGCTGGCCCTGCAGCGGCCTCGGAATGATGGAGGGACCCTTCACGGAATAGCCCGGACCCGGGAAATCGGAGGGTGTTTCAAAGTCCACATAGTGCAGCTTGTCCACATCGATGTAGCGGCCGGTGGCGACGTCCCGGATCACGGCGTCGTCCTCCCAGGAGTCCCACAGCCGGCGGCCTACCTCGATGGACGCTGCGGCCTCGTGTGCCAGCGCGGCGCCTTCCACCGACGAACGTCCGACGGCGGCAGCGGCCTCGGGCGACTCAGCGGCTGTGACAATCCACCCGGCACGGCCGCCGGAGACGTAGTCCAGGCTCGCGAGCTGCGTGGAGATATGGAAGGGCTCCGTGTAGACGGTGTCCACCTCAGGGACCACGGCAATGTTCCGGGTGACGGGACCGGCGAACGCGGCACGCTGCAGGGCGTTGGCGCGGCCGGGAACCCGTCCGTCCGTGAAGGTTGCCGCGTGGAAGCCGGCGGACTCGGCGGCGAGGACGGCGGTTGCAAGGTTCTCATAGCCGGCGCCATCGAGTTCAATGGCCAGGAATCCGGCCTTCTTTTCTTCGGAGGAGCTCACTTCTGGTCCTGACGTTCGTAGGGGATCTTTTCGCCGGCTTCAATGGCCACCGGAAGCCGGTTCTCGGCAGGCGGCAGCGGGCAGGTTGCGAGGTCGGTGTAGGCGCACGGCAGGTTCACGGCTCGATTGAAGTCGAGCTGCACAGAGCCATCAGCTGCGGGAACCACGGATAGCGAGCGGTTGGCCGCGTACGTGGTCTTGCCGGAGGTCTGGTCTGTGAACAGCACGGACAGTGAGCCGGGTGCGTGGCCGTTGAACGCGGTCAGTGCAAGTTCTTCACCGGCCAGCTTGAAGCGGATCTCACCCGGTGCTTCATAAACATGCTGGATACCCTCGACGGCGGCACCCACCGTGGTGGGGCGCGGAGCATCGAAGGGAACAAAGGTACCTGCCACGGCAAATGCGGCATTGGGGGTGTATGCAGGTGTTCCCTGGTACTCCTGCAACAGCTGATTCTGCGGATTTCGAGGCCGAACGATGTACTCGCCGCCACGTTTGGCCACCTCGATCACGGTGTCGCAGGAGACCAGGTTGATCCCGCCGCGTTCCTCGATGGGGCCCAGCTCCAGCGTTTTGCCCGAGCCGGTGTTCAATTCCACCCCATCCTGCTGCAGGCTTTCGCCCGGCTCCAGGACCACACGTACGACGTCGGCGTCCACACTCCACGTGCCCGGCGCACCTTCCAGCCGGGTCGCTTCGCTGCCGAGCCAGTGCAGGTGGGTCACTGCGAGGAAGCCGTGCGGGTGGGCACGGTGACGCTCATGGGCCTCGTGCCACTCCTGCCATTCCTCGTCGAAGGCTTCGAGTGCTGTTTCAGTGTGCGTAGACATGTGCGGTATCACTCCTGTTGAAGGCATGGTCTGCTGTCACGGTTGCTGCGGCGTCCGGCTCGGTGGCCCCGGCAAATTCGGGTCGGCCCGCAAAGGGATCCCCGGTTTCCCACAGCGTGCTGGGCGCGGAAGCGCGAACGGCCGGGATAACTTCGAGGGCGAAGCGTTCCAGAATCTCCAGCTGCTGGTCGAACGGCAGCGTAGTAGGCAAGGAGATTGACTGAAGATCGTGGTTGTACAGCGAGTGGTAGCTGAGGATCTTGTCGATGACCTGCTCCGGACTGCCAACCAGTGCCGGTCCCTCGGCCACGGCGTGCTCGATGTCGCGGAAGGGCGAGTTGTTGCCGGGGACGTTACGGCTGGCAGTAAGTCCTTCATAGACCGGTCCGTACTGGCGGATGGCTTCCTGCGTGGTGTCCGCGATGAACACTCCGCCGGCGCCGCTGCCGGAGCCGAGGTACTGGTGCCGCGGATCGTGCCCGTGGCGCTCGTACTCTTCGCGGTAGTGGTCGATCAGGACCTTGTAGTTCTCCCGTGGCTGGATGGCGTTGGCCGTGAACAGCGGGTCGCCCCACTTGGCGGCGAGCGCAGCGGACGTCAGGGTTGTAGCCGAGCCGTGCCAAATCCGGGGCGACCCCGCAAAGGGGCGGGGCGTCGTCGTGGTTGGTTCGGTGAGCGCGGGCCTGAAGCGACCCGACCACGTGACACTTTCCTTGCGCCAAAGCGTGCGCAGCAGCGCGTATTTCTCGGCGAGCAGGTCCCATTGGTCATCCAATGACAGGCCAAAGAGCGGATACTGCAGGACTTCGTTGCCTTTGCCGATCACGAGCTCCAGGCGGCCTCGGCTCAGTTGGTCGATGGTGGCGTAGTCCTCCGCCACCCGTACAGGGTCCAGGACGGAGAGCACGGTGAGACCGGTCTGCAGGCGGATGCGGCTGGTGACGGCGGCAATCGCGGCGAGAACCGTCGTCGGGGACGACGAGACGAACTCGCCGGCGTGACGCTCCCCCACGGAGAAGCTGTCAAAACCGAGCTCCTCGGCCCGGCGGGCCGTTTCCACCACTTGGTTCAGCCGGTCGGCGGTGGAGACGATCTCTCCGGTCACCGGGTTCTTCAGGTGCGGAATGATGTCAAGGACCTGGAACTTCATTTGGTGGTCCCGGCCGGGGTCCCAAACGTCGCTTCGGTGACGGTCTTGGACTCCGGCAGGGCTTCCTCGGAGAGGCCCCAGCGTTCCAGGACCTTGCCGTAGGAGCCGTCCTTGATGGTGGAGTTCAGTGCGTCGGTGATGGCCGGAGCCAATCCGTTGCCCTTGAGCGTTGTGGCGGCTACCAGCGTTTCGGCCGGCCATCCGGCGTTGACCTTGCCCACTACCTTGAGGTCGTCGCGGGTGTTTTCGCGGTACGTGACGGACGGGAACGGTGCCAGGTTCAAGTCCGTGCGGCCCGAAGAGAGGGCCAGAATGGTGTCGGCATCCGAAGAGTAGTACTGCAGGGTGGCCGGCGCCTTGCCCTTGTCCTCGAGTTCCTTGTTCCAGGCCAGCAGGATCTTCTCCTGGTTGGTGCCGGAGCCCACGGAGATCTTCAGCCCGGAGATGTCGTCTGAACCCTTGATGTCGTATGTGGAGCTCTTCTTCGCTTCGAAGCCCATGTACGCGGCGCGGTAGGTGGAGAAGTCGAACAGCTTCACGCGGGCTGCGTTGATGCCCACGTTGGAGAAGACGGCTTCGAAGTCACCGGACTGTGTCTTGAGCGGCCAGTTCTCCCACGACGTCACTTGAAGGTCCAGCTCCAAGCCGAGCTTGTCGGCCACCAGCTGGGCGATGTCCACCTCCACACCGATCGGCGTCTTGTCATCCGTGGCGTGGAAGGACAGCGGAATGGAACCAGCGGTGGTAGCCACGGTCAGCTTGCCGTCCTTGGCGATCGTTGCCGGGACGGCCGCTGCGGCAGCTGTGTCCTTCTCGCCGCGGATCCGGTTCTGGTCCACGGAGGTGTTGTAGACAACGCCGTTCTTGGCAGCTTCGGACTCCGGCTTGGCTGCCGACGCCCCGGGATCGGAGCACCCGGCCAGCACGGGAAGCACGACGGCGGGAAGTACTGCGAGCGCCAGGAGCTTGCTCTTATTCGTGGCAAAGGTGCGGGTCTTGCGAAGCATGGAGTGTCCTAGATGTTGAAAGCTGGTTCGATGACTTTGGAGAAGAAGCTGCGGGTACGTTCCTCGCGGGGGTTCGCGAAGATATCCTGCGGGGTGCCGGATTCGACGATCTGGCCCTGGTCCATGAAGACCACGGTGTCTGCGACGTCCCGGGCAAAGCCCATCTCGTGGGTGACCACAATCAGCGTGGTACCGGACTTGGCGAGTTCGCGGATGACGTCCAGGACTTCGTTGACGAGTTCGGGGTCCAGTGCTGAGGTGGGCTCGTCGAAAAGGAGGATCTTGGGATCAAGCGCCAGCGCCCGCGCAATGGCCACGCGTTGCTGCTGGCCTCCGGATAGCTGGCGCGGGTAGGCGTCTGCACGGTCCTTCAGGCCCACCCGATCCAGGAGCTCCAATCCTCGCTTCCGGGCTTCGGCCTTGGAACGCTTCTGGGCCACGATGGGCGCCTCGATAACGTTCTCCAGGGCAGTGAGGTGCGGGAACAGGTTGAAGCTTTGGAACACCATGCCAATGTGGGTGCGCTGCTTGAGAATGTCCTTCTCGCGCAGTTCGTGGAGTTTGTTGCCGCGGACTTCGTAGCCCACCAGTTCGCCATCGATGGTGATGTAGCCGCCGTCGACTTTTTCCAGGTGGTTGATGGTGCGCAGCAGGGTGGACTTGCCCGAGCCCGACGGCCCCACGATCACCGCGACGCCGCCCGGTGGGACGGACAAGGAAACACCCTTGAGCACCTCTGTGGCGCCGAAGGACTTCCGGACGTTGGTGATGTCCACCTGACCGCGGGTGGCGGCCTTGGCTGCGCCGGCCGGAGCTTTTCCGGCCGGGACTGTGCCGGCCGAATCGCGGGCCGGAGCTTCAGCGTCAGGCTGTGCCGCCGTCGTCGTGTTTTCCTTGCGTGAAGCAATGATGCTCATCGGGCGTCCTTGGTGGGAGAGACAGCAACGTGTGTGGTGAAAAACTTGCGGGCCTTCTGCAACGGGGTGAGCGGCAGGGTCCGCAGTGCGCCCTTGGAGAAGTGGCGTTCGATGTAGTACTGGAAGATGCTCAGCACAGAGGTGATCACCACGTACCAGAGCGTCGCCACCAGGAGCAGTGGCAGCACCTGCTGGGTCCGGTTGTAGATGACCTGGACCGTGTAGAACAGCTCCGAGTACGCCAGGACGTAAACGATCGAGGTGCCCTTGACCAGGCCGATGATCTCGTTGAACGCGTTGGGCAGGATGGCCCGCATCGCCTGGGGAAGCACGATCCTGGTGGAACGCTTCCACGCCGGGATGCCCAAGGCCGAGGCAGCTTCGAGCTGGCCTTGGTCCACGGAGAGAATGCCGCCGCGGATGATTTCGGCGGAGTAGGCCGCTTGGTTCAAGGTGAGGCCGAGGACCGCTGCGGCGAACTGGCTGATGAGCGTGGTGGTCTGGGCTTCAAAGAAGCGGACGTCCGTGAACGGGATGCCCAGGCTGATCTTCTCGTACAGGTACCCCAGGTTGTACCAAAGGAGGAGCTGGACCAGCAGCGGAGTGGAGCGGAAGATCCACGAGAACGTCCAGGACACCGAGACCAGCAACGGCGAGGCCGACAGGCGCATCAGGGCCAGGATGAAGCCGAGGACGAAGCCAAGAACACCGGAGATGGCCGTGAGTTTGAGGGTCTCGATGAGCCCGTTGACTACCGACTGGGCGGTGAACCACTCGGCCACCACGCCCCACTCCCAGCGCGGGTTGGTGACCAGCGACCACGCGATGGCGGCCACGCCGGCAGCCACCAGCACGGTGCCCACCCACCGCCACGGGTGACGGGCAGGGACCAGCTTGTACTCGGAGTAATCCGGGGTGGGCGGTGCAGTGTCCGCCGTGGCAGGCGGTGCGATTGCACTCATGCGCCACCTCATTTCAGATCGGTTGTTGTCTATCGGATGGCTGCCAATCTATGGGCGTGCGAAACCCCGCAGCAAGGCGGGAATTTGCACTTCTTCACTGGACTTCGCGCGGCTTCGCAAGGGTTCGTACAACGTCATAATCGATGTCATCAGGCGCCATATGCGTCCCTTCTTTGCGCGCCTTAACGTGACGTGACGCGTGGTGAACGGCCGTGACCACCGCCTCGACCAGCGGCCCGGTTCGTCCCTAGATTGGGCATCACAACACCACTGCTCTTCAGGAGATCCCATGCCGTCACGAGTTCCAGCCATCGCCTTCATTGGCGGCGGCCCGCGCACCGCCGGCGTCCTGGAACGACTTGCCGCCAACCGTCCTGCGCTGTTCCTCGGTCCCCTGCACATCCACGTCATCGAACCCCATGAACCCGGTTCCGGGAGGATCTGGCGCTATGACCAGGATCCCGGGCTGCTGCTGAACTCCACGGCTGCGGACGTCACCATGTTCACGGACGCCTCCGTAGCCTGCGACGGCCCGTCGGTGGAGGGGCCGGGATTGTCCACGTGGGCGTCGGGCGTGCTGGACGGCAGCATCCGGGATGTTCCTTCGCTGGAGCCGCACCTGCTCGAACAGCTTCGCTCGCTGACTCCGGGGTCGTTTCCCACCCGTCAACTTCAGAGCAAGTACCTTGAATGGTTCTTCGGCCGGGCTGTCAGCGCTTTGGGCTCCGACGCGACGGTCACCGTGCATCGGGACACGGCCACCGCCGTCGAGCGTTCGGTTGCGGACGGCGCCTCCGCTGGGTCTCACAGCGGGCTCGACGACGGTCCTCACCGCGTGCGGCTGGCTTCCGGTGCGGAGGTGCTTGCCGACGTCGTGGTGTATGCGCTGGGGCACACAGATTCCGTTCCCGACCCCGAGTCCGCCCGCCTCAGCGAATTCGCTGCCCGGCACGGCGGGTTCCATGCGCCGCCGTCGTACACCACGGACGTGGACTACTCCGCGATTGAACCCGGCCAGGACGTGATCGTTTCCGGGATGGGCCTGGCGTTCGTGGACCTGCTCGTGCTGCTGTTCGAGGGACGTGGTGGCCGCTTCGAAGAAACGCCCGATGGCCACCTGGACTACGTAGCCTCCGGCGCCGAACCGCGGGTCTGGGCAGGGTCCCGGCGCGGTGTACCTTTCCACTCCAAGATCTCCTCCACGTTGCGCGGCGAGCCAATCGCCCGCCCGCGATACTTCACCGCAGAGGCCATTGATGCGCTCCTCGCCCAGCATCAGGAACTCGATTTCCGCAAGCACCTGTGGCCGCTGATCGCCAAGGACGCCGGGTACGCCTACTACCGCGAGCTCTTCACCGGCTACCCGGAGCGGGTATTGGGGACGTGGACCAGTTTTGAGTCACGTTTCGAGGCCCTCGATTGGTACAGCGCTGCCCGCGAAGAACTGGTCAACTTCTCCGTGCCGGATCCGGCGCTACGCCTGGACCTCGAGAAGCTGGACCATCCCCTGAGCGGCTGCGCGTTCGCCGACCATGACTCAGTGCAACGCTCGGTGGCCGCGTATATCCAGCGCGACCTTGATCTCCGCACCAGCCCCGACCATTCCGAGACCCTGGCCCTTTTCACCGCCTTGCTGTTTGTCTACATGGACCTCGGCCGCCTGGTCCCGCAGGAAAGGCTCAATGCCCGCTCCCAGCAGGCCATTCACGGGTGGTGGCACGGCTTCTTCAGCTTCGTCGACTCCGGGCCGCCCTCCCACCGCCTCCGCGAGATGCTGGCACTTCACCGGGCCGGGTTCCTGAAGTTCCTGGGTCCGGGCATGTGGGTCCGTGCCGACGATTCCATGGGCAGGTTCGTTGCCGGCTCGTTCCAATCGCCCGTTGTGGTGGACGCCGCCGCGTACATTGAGGCGCGGCTGCCTGCCGCTTCGGTGGAACGTTCCGCCAACCCCGCGTTGTTTGACCTGCACGACGCCGGATGGGGCACCGAACAGCGGCTCCTCACCTCCGACGGTGCCCACTCCACAGGAAAGCTGCTGGTCTCCGGGAATCACGAGGTCCTGTCCCCTGTTGGTACTCCTCAGAGGGGTTTGTTCGCGGTGGGCCCGTGGACGTCCGGGTGGGGTGCCGGGGCTTTTGCACGGCCCAACACCAACGCAGCACCCTTCCGGGAGAACGACGCCCTCGCGCGGAGGATACTGTCCACTGTTGCTGCCGCCCGCCCAACTGAGTCGCAGTTAACGCCGTTATGAGCCCTCAAAACGGCATTAACTGCTACCTACTTGGATTCCACCTACGAAAGGCCTGACATGACAACAACGCCAACCCTGCCGACGTCGGGCCTGACCGTCCTCAGCCTGCCCATGCGCGATCCCCGCGTTCGCCCCCTCCTGGACGAGCTCGCCGTCGAATACAACACCCGCTATGGCGACCTGTTCAGCAGCGAAGGGGCCGCGGAGGAACTGAACCGGTACCCTGCCGAAGAGTTCGCTGCCCCGCACGGCGCGTTGATCATCATCCAGGAGAATGGCGAGTCAGTGGCCGGCGGCGCGTTCCGGCGCTATGACGACCACACTGCCGAACTCAAGCGGATCTGGACGCACTCGGCCCACCGACGTCGCGGCTTGGCACGCCTGGTCCTGACGGAACTGGAAAATGAGGCGCGACGACGCGGCTACCGGAAGCTCTACCTCACCACCGGCCCGCGCCAGCCGGAGGCGAAAAACCTCTACCTTGCCACGGGCTACAAGGCGCTGTTCGACCTCGCCGCAGACCCCGAGGACATCAAGCATTTGGCGTTCAGCAAGGATCTTGCCGTGCACAGCTAAGCTATGCGCATGGCCAAGAAACCCACTGCAACAACTGCCGAGAAACTCGCCACCATCCAGCAGGGGTACACCCTGGAAGGTGCCACCATCGAGCTGGGCGCCGCGATCGTGGACGGTGAAATCCACAAAGAGGCCCAGGTCCGGCTCCCGCTCGCCATGATGAACCGGCACGGACTGGTGGCCGGCGCCACGGGCACCGGCAAGACGGTCACGCTGCACATGATGGCCGAACAGCTGTGTACGGCGGGTGTCCCGGTTTTCCTCGCGGACATCAAGGGTGATCTTTCAGGACTTGCCACGCCCGCCACCGGCAGTGAGAAGCTGACCGCACGCACCTCGGCGCTGGGGCAGGAGTGGTCTGCGAAGAATTTTCCCGTTGAGTTCCTCTCGCTCGGTGGGGATGGCCACGGTATTCCCGTCCGTGCCACCATCACCTCGTTCGGGCCTATCCTGCTCTCGCGCATCATGGATTTGAACGACACGCAGGAATCCAGCCTCCAACTGATTTTCCACTTCGCGGACAAGAACAACCTGGAGCTGATCGACCTCAAGGACCTCCGTGCGGTCATCCAGTTCCTGACCTCGGACGAGGGCAAGACCGAACTGGCAAACCTTGGCGGGCTTTCCAAAGCCACAGCCGGCGTGATCCTCCGCGAACTGGTCACCCTTGAGGCCCAGGGGATGGAGAAGTTCTTCGGCGAGCCCGAGTTCGATACCGCCGAACTGCTTCGCACAGCGCCGGATGGCCGGGGCGTGATCAGCTGCCTTGAATTGCCAACGCTGCAGACCAAGCCCCTGTTGTTCTCCACGTTCCTCATGTGGCTCCTGGCCGATCTTTTCGAGGACCTCCCCGAGGCCGGCGACCTGGACAAGCCCAAGCTCGTCTTCTTCCTGGACGAAGCCCATCTGCTGTTCAACGGCGCCTCCAAGGCCTTCCTCGACGCCATCACCACCACCGTCCGGCTCATCCGCTCCAAAGGGGTGGGCATCTTCTTCGTCACGCAGACACCCAAGGATGTTCCTGCTGACGTCCTGGGCCAGCTCGCCAACCGCATCCAGCACGCCTTGCGCGCCTTCACCCCCGAGGATGCCAAAGCGTTGAAGGCCACCGTCTCCACGTTCCCCGTCAGTGACTACGACCTCGAAGAAACGCTCACGTCCGCGGGCATCGGCGAGGCCGTCATCACCGTCATGAATGAGAAGGGTGCGCCCACACCGGTTGCGTTGACCCGGCTCCGCGCCCCGGAGTCCGTCATGGGTCCCAGCGCGGACGACCTCATCAAGAGCACCGTGGCAGGGTCCTCCTTGTTGGTGAAGTACGGCACCGCCGTGGACAACCTCTCCGCGTACGAGAAGTTGAGTGGCCAGGCCGCCGTATCCACCGGCGATGCTGCTCCGGGACTGCCACCGGTGCCTTCCGCATCATCGGGGGGTTCCGGGGTTTCCCAGTCCGACATCGACGCCGAAGCGCGCCGGATCGAGGAAGAGATCCTCGGCCGCCCCAGCTCGCGGTCCTCATCACCTGAGCCCTACCCGGTTCCCGCGCCTGCTCCAGTTCCGCAGCAGGCTCCGGCCCAGCAGGATGGCATGTTCGGAGACATCGCCGGCGCCCTCGGTGGTGCGCTGGGCGGCGGGCTGAAAAGCATGGTCCGGTCCATGGGCACGCAGCTGGGCCGTGACCTCATGCGCGGCGTCTTCGGCACCTCCTCACGGCGCCGCCGCTAGTCCCGCCTGACGGGCACCAGTACGACGCCGGGTGGCAACAACGCTTGTTGCCGCCCGCCGTCGAGCCTTCTCCAATCGGTGGACATACGTCATATCGGCGCCTTCCTGCACAGTGATCGCTGCCGCGGCAGGTAACGTAAAGGGCGTGCAGTTGAGTCAAGCGTTCGTCAAGACCGCAGCCGGATGGCTGCTCGGTCTGATGCTTGCTGCCGCCGGGGCCATCGTCTGCATCAATTTGGTGAGCTCGTCGGTGGCCAGCCCACAACAGCCCGTCAAGGAGTACCTGGCGGCGCTGCAGAAGGGCGAAGGCGAAGAAGCGCTGGGCCTCCTGCGGGCCAAAGTGCCCAGCTCGAACGCCGCCATGCTGGATGGCACCGCCCTGCAAACAGCCGCTTCCAAGATGTCCGACGTCACAGTGGGGAACCCTGAATCGCGGGGCAGCAACCGCGTGGCAGTCCCCGTCGACTACACCCTGGACGGCAGCAAACTCCACACCGAGTTCCTGATGGAACGGACCGGGACGCAGTGGCTGTTCTTCGCCAAGTGGGCGTTCGTGCCCACCACGCTGCCCACCATTGAGGTCACGGTGGTCAATGCCAGCGAAGCCACCCTCAACGGTGTGCCCGTCAATATGCCCAATGGCCGCAACACCTTCGCTGTCTTCTTCCCCGGTAAGTACGAGGCCAGCCTCAACGGGACCTTCTTCGAGGCGCCGCCCACCTCGGCCCTCGTCTCAACCCGCGACGGCGGCCAGGCTCCCCTGAACCTGCAGACGCGTTCCACCAAGTCCATGAACGAGGCAGTCGCCGGGAAGGTCCGCGAATTCCTGGACAGCTGCGCGGCGCAGGCCACCGAACAGCAACGGCTCCAGCCCGATTGCCCCTTCTACCACGCCAGCAACGCCCGTGTGGTGGACGGAACCATCAAGTGGGCCATCACGGAATACCCCAAGATCACTATCGAACCTTTCGGCGGCAAATGGGTGGTGGCTCCCCTGAACGGCAAGGCCACCCTGACCGCCCGGGAAATCAACCTGTTCACCGGGTACGTCAACGACCTCAGCGTTGAGCACGATTTCAGCTTCACCACCCAACTGGATGTCAACGCCGACACTGTGACAGTCACCCCGATGCTGACCTTCTAAGCTTCCCCGGCCCGCCGCACAGGCCTGCCATTGGCACGTCGGCCGCACTCACCTGCTGCACCGGCCCGCCGCACTCGCTCGCCTTCGACCAGTTCCAGGGCATGAAAAAGGCCCGGGCCAACCTATCGAAAAGTGGGCCCGGGCCATTTCAGTCAGTGGGTTAGTCCATGCCGCGCAGGTCCAGCACCAACTCGGACTCACCGTCGGCCTGCAGGACTACCGGAATGCCCCAATCCTGCTGGTAGAGGTGGCAGGCGGCGTGGTCCGGGATTTCGCCGTCCTCAGTTTCAGGCCCATCACAAGCAGCCGCACGGGCGGTGATGTGAAGGATGCCTTCGGGAACGTCGGCGGAGAGTTCCAGGGTGCGCAGCAAGCCCACCGATGTTCCGCCTCCGGAGACCAGGAGTTCCGGCGGCGTGGAAGAGATCTTCATCTGCGTGGGATCGCCCCATCGGTCGTCCAGCTTCTGGCCTGTCGGCGCAGTGAAACGGACGGCCAGTTCCAACGGGCCGGGGGTCACCGGGCTCTTGGGACGGTGCGTCTGGGAAGCGCCTTCGTCCACTTGCTGGGCTTCCTTGGGGATCGGAACCAGGACCAGTTGGTGCTTGTTGGACTCCACCACGACAAGCAGCGGCTCACTGCCTTCCACCTGGACCACCACGACATCACTAGGCTCAGCGAGGCCCCTCGCCAACGTGGACACCGACTTGGTAGCGGGGTCGTAGCGGCGGACGGCGCCGTTGTAAGTATCTGCGATGGCTACAGAACCGTCCGGCAAGACGGTGACACCCAAGGGGTGCTGCAACCGGGCCTCAGCGGCCTCGCCGTCGCGGAAGCCGAAATCGAACAACCCTTTGCCCACCGCGGTTTCCACGGTGACGCCCGAGTCGCTCAGCACCAACCGGCGAAGGGACGACGTTTCCGAGTCCGCAACCCAGATGTTGCCCTCGGCGTCGATCGCCAGGCCGGAGGACTGGGCGAACCAGGCCTCTTCAGCCTTGCCGTCCAGCAGGCCCTCCAGACCGGAGCCGGCCAGGATGGAAACCTCGTTGCCCAGGGGGTCGAAGGCGAAGATCTGGTGTGTGCCGGCCATGGCGATAACAACGCGCTGCAGCTTATCGCTCCACACCACGTCCCACGGTGAGGACAGGGAAACCTCGGTGCCCAGACCCAGCGCCCCCACATCAATGGCGTCGGCCGCGAAGTCAGCCGGGCCGGCGTCGTGATGTTCAGACCAAGTACCGGCGCCCGTGTCCGTCACTCGGGCAGGTCCGGCGTCGAGCAACCGCTGCACACCGTTTCCGGCGACGGTCTGCACGTAACCGGAGCTGAGTGTCACTCCACGGAGGCGGTGGTTGACGGTATCGGCCACCACGGCGTCGTAGCCCAGTTTCCATGCAAGCTCCGACGGGAGCAACGCGACGCCCTGGGGCTCATTGAACTGTGCGATCTCCGCTTGGCCGTCCAGATACCCCTTGGTGCCGGAGCCGATTACGCGCTCTACGGTTTCCAGGTCCGGTCGAAGCTCCACCAGACGGTGGTGGCCGGAGTCGACTACGAGGTAGTTGCCGTTCGGCAGCTGCGTGGCTTTGCCCGGGAAACGCAAAGTGCCCGACGTCGGCACGGGAGCCACGTAGGGGCCGTTGCCGCGATGGAGGGTTCCCTTGGCTTCATGCTCGGCGACGAGTTCTTCCAGCAGGACAGCCAGGCCGTCGGCGTGGCCTTCGCCGGAAAGGTGGGCCACGATGTACCCCTCGGGATCGACGACCACCAGCGTGGGCCAGGCACGGGCCGTGTAGGCCTTCCACGTGGCGAGTTCCGGGTCGTCCAGGACCGGGTGGTGGATCTCGTAGCGCTCAACGGCCGATGCCAGCGCTACGGGATCCGCTTCGTGCTCGAACTTGGGCGAATGTACGCCCACCGTCACCAGGACGTCGGAGTACTTCTCCTCGAGGGGGCGCAGTTCGTCAAGAACGTGCAGGCAGTTGATGCAGCAGAAGGTCCAGAAGTCCAGCAGCACGATCTTGCCGCGCAAGGACTCCAAGTCCAAGGATTTGCCGCCCGTGTTGAGCCAGCCGCGGCCCTCCAGTTCGGAGGCCCGGACCCGGAGTTGGGTGCGTACGGTTTCGCTCATCAGCGTCCTTCCAGCTTGGTGTTCGGTTCAGTCTGCACTGCAGAGTCTGGGCGTTCGACATTGTTGCGTTCGGCGTCGCCGCGTTCGGCATTGCTGCTCTCGGCGTCGCCGCGTTCGGCATTGCTGCTCTCGGCGTCGCCACGTTCGGCCTGGGCGGTCCGGGATGGTTCGACCGTCCTGGAAGGCTGGGCAGTGCGGCCTGCCATTTTGGCATCGCGGTCAGCGAGCCGGGCAAACATATCGTTGTAAGCGCTCAGGTCGGCGTCGTTATTCCTGTCCGCGGCACGATCAACGCGACGGGTCTCCCGTTCATCCGAGCGTGACCACATCACGGCCACTCCGATCGCCACCAGCAATGTGGGTACTTCGCCGATTCCCCACGCAACTGCGCCACCCAGTTGCTGGTCTCCAATGGCCGACGGACCCCAGGCGCGGCCCAGGTTTCCAAAGTAGTCGGCTGCCAGCAGCCCGGTGCCACCCATGATGGCCACGCCGAAGAACGCGTGGAAGCCCATGGTGGCCAGCAGGAGAAGCAGGCGCATCGGGTAGGGCGCGCGGCGGGGCAGAGGATCGCTGCCGATCATGCTCAGCACAAAGATGTAGCCGGTCAGAAGGAAGTGCACGTTCATGAGCTCGTGGCCCACGTGCTCTCGCATCGCGAGGCCGAAAAGGTCCGAGTAGTAGAACAGGACGATGGAACCTGCGAAGTTGGCTGCGGCGAACAACGGGTGTGTCACGATCTGCGAGAACTTGGAATGCACAAACAGCAGCAGCCATTCGCGAAGTCCCCGTGAGCCGTGGGCTCCCTCTCCCCTGGAAGGCAGTGCCCGCAGGGCAAGCGTGACGGGTGCGCCCAAAACGAGGAAGATCGGAGCAACCATGGTCAGGGCCATGTGGTCCACCATGTGCGCAGAGAACAGCACGCGGCCATAAACGGCAGGCGGACCGGAGGTGATGTACGTCAGCACCACGAGGCCGATCAGCCAGTTCACCGATCGGAACCAGGACCATTTGTCTCCGCGCCTGCGGACCTTGATGATGCCCATGATGTAGGTGACCGCACCAAACAGCGCCACTCCCACCCACAGCCAGTCGAATCGCCATTCCGTCAACCAGCGTTCCGGAGTGAGCTCCGGTGGGAGCTCGTAGCCGGAGAGGATGAACGACGGCGATGCATCAGGCGCATAGGTGGTGGGCTGCGGCGGAGCCGATCGGCCCAGCGCAACGGCGAGTCCCGACGTGGCGCCCATGACCAGCAGCTCAACCAGAACCAGTTGCCATAGCACGCGGCGGGCAGACATGGAACCGTTCTTGCCGAGCTGGGGAATGACCCACTGGCGGTGCATGAACCCGATGCCACCCAGCACGAGCGTGGCCAAGGACTTCGCGACAATGAGTTGGCCGTACGGGGAGCCGAACAGGTCCGCGGGGTTTGTCACGCGGATGGCAGCATTGATGACGCCGGAGGCGAACACCAGCACAAAGGCGAAGCCGGCCAGTGCCGAGAACCGCCGGAGGGTTTGTTCGGTGATGTCCGGCGTTCCCTTGCTCCGGGAACCCGTGAGGATCGTGGAAAGGACAGCGAGCATGATGATTCCGCCCACCCACGTAGAGACCCCTACGAGGTGGAGTCCCAGTGAGTTGATGGCGCCTTCGTGGTCACTGGAACTCGACGAGTGTCCGATCAATGCGGTGGGAATGAGCCCGATCAGGGCCAGCAGCAGAGTGAACGCCAGCCCGGTCAAGGAGCGCACCCCGAACAGCGCGGTAGTGACCACTGCGGCGATGATGGTGACGGCGAGCCAAGCCTTGCCCGTCTCGATGTCCGTCATGAAGTACACCAGCGAACGGGTGAACTCGGCGTCGCCGGAGAGCCCTTGGCCCGCTACGTCTGCGTAGGTCAGGACGAGGACTGCCACTGCGGACAATGTCCATGCTGCTCCCGCGGCTGCAGCGACGGCGAGGGCCCGGGCAAAAGCGGGGTGTTCGGGTGCTTCAACATTCTTGTCGCGGGACCGCGAGCCACCGAGGTTCTTGGGCAAGATGCCGACTGCAAAAATCAAACCGCCCACCACAGTTGCCACGGAGACGTTGTGGATGGCCTTTGCGACCGGAAGGCCCCACCGGACCAACTCGCCGGGGTCCGAGACCTGCCGTGCTGCGGAAGCACCTGAGAAGATGAGTGCCGCGGCGAGCGTCAGGAACAGCGCCGCCAGACCGGCCAATTGCCACGGTACGGAAATCCCCGCGACTGTAGTGCCTCCCCGCGCTCCCGGCGTGGGAACAGGCGAAGGGGCAGTTGCGGAATTTCTTGCTGATGGCACTCATCCATTGTCCGCTACCTGTCGCAAGGCTGCGAATCGGGAGGGTGCTATGTGCATCACGGGTGCTATGTGGATAGGTAAAAAGCAGAAGGGACGGCAACCGTCAGGTTGCCGTCCCTTCCAGGCGTTCGCCGAAGAGTAATTACTTCTTCTTTGCGACAGCAGCCTTCAGCTTGGAGCCAGCGGTCAGCTTGACGCTGTGGCCGGCTGCGATCTGGATGGTCTCGCCGGTCTGCGGGTTGCGGCCGGTGCGGGCTGCACGGTCGGTGCGCTCAACTGCGAGCCAGCCCGGGATGGTGATCTTCTCGCCGGCGGCGACAGAAGTCTCGAAAACTTCGAACAGTGCATCGAGCACGGAGTTGACTGCTGCCTGGCTGGTGCCAGCCTTGCCTGCTACCTCTGCAACGAGTTCACTACGGTTCTTAGCCATTTACGTCCTCCTGGACTCATACGTTTTTGAGCTTTCAAGCGGAATGCGAGCAAGCCACTGTTCGAAAACTTACCAGCTTGGGCTGGCATGGCCAGCAAATTCCGCGTGTTTCCGCGCCTTTTTGACCAAAATCACCGGATTTTCGGGGTTTTTAGGGGTGCTTTACGCCCTTGGCGTACCCTACGGCATTGGCCCGTGCCCCCCCATGCTGCCCATCAGACCTCCCGCTGTGCCCCATCAGAACAGGACGCGCTGGAACAAAAGGTGGTCCTGCCATTCCCCCGCGATGTGCAGGTAGGCGGGCGCAACGCCGATCCGTTCGAAGCCGCATCGGTTGAGGACAGCTTGGGACGCTGTGTTGTGGAGCAGTGTCGCGGCCTGGACCCGATGGAGGCCGAGCTCCTCTGTTGCCATATTCACGACGGCGGCAACCGCGCACGACGCCAAACCCCTGCCGGTGCATTCCGCATCAATCCAATAGCCCAGATTGGCGTTCTGGAATGGACCGCGGACAATGCCGGTCAGTGTGATCATTCCTTGAATGCCCCGGCTGCCGGTGACGACCCATGGCACTTCGCTGCCAGCGGCATAGAGGCCGAGCTTGGCCTGTATCGAAGCCTCCTGGCCTCCCACGGTGAAGAAGTCATCTCCACGGATGGGCTCCCATTGCTCCAAATGCCTTCGATTACGCAGATAAGCAGCAGCCAGGTCTTTCGCGTCTGAAAGCTCAACAGGGCGCAGGTTCACCCGTTCGCCGCCCGCTCTGCCCGCGCCTGGGGAGACGTATCGTGTGAGATTCATCCCCAGACTCTACCGGCGCCTGCCCAACAATTGCGCAGGTGCCTACAGAGTGATAACTTTTCGCGTGATCGTGAACTTTCGACAGGAGGTGAGACCCATGAACGCAGTATCCATAGTGGGCGCTCCCTGCAGTCCACGATCCCGCGACTGAGCTGGTCGCGAGTGGGAGCGTCCGTCACGCACTTCGCGAAAGGCGACTCCCATGGACACATCAACTACTTCATCACTTAACGCCGGCCCGACGACGGCGCCCGGGTTACCGGCGCCCGCCCAGTCCCAGCCACATGTCGACGCCGATTCGGCCGTCACGGGACCGGCAACGCCCCGACGGGCCTTGGTCCTCGGTGGCGGCGGCTCAACCGGCAACGCGTGGCTGATCGGAATTATCGCCGGCCTGTTCGACGCCGGGCTGGACGTCACCACCGCAGACCTGACCATTGGCACCTCAGCAGGGTCCACCGCCGCAGCCCAACTCGCCGGCGCCACCCCAACCGAGCTGTTTGATGCCATCGTTGCCGCATCCCCGCCGGAACCGGCGAACAATGTACGGGGCTGGCCGGGTTGGGTCTGGCGTGGCCGGGTTTGGCGTGGTTGGGTCTGGCGCCAGGCCAGTAGTGGACCAGATGGAACGGACCGGCAACATCATGAGTGCTTCCACGGACATGGCCGATATGCGCCGGCGATTGGGGGCAGCAGCCATTGACATGGCCGAAGCCCTGGAAGGCTGCAGCGCACGATGGCGTGACACAATGGCAACCCGCTTGCCCCAAGCGCAGTGGCCGGAACGGACAATCCTCCTGACCGCGGTGGATGCCCGGACGGGTGATCCGGTGGTATTCCACCGCCACAGCGGAGTGGATCTGGTAGACGCAGTTGCCGCCAGCTGCGCCAGCGGCTTCGCCTACAGCATCGGCAGCAACCAGTACATCGACGGCGGATACCGCGCCAACGCCGAGAACGCAGACCTGGCAACTGGGTACTCACGGGTGCTGGTGTTGGCCCCTTTCGGCGGCCGTACGCGGACTCCGTTGGAGTGGGGCATGCACCTCGCTGGGCAGGTGGACGTGCTGCATGCCAACGGCAGCCAGGTTGAAACAATCTTTCCTCACAACGAAACCGAGTACATGTTCGGCGTCAGGGCGATGGATCTGTCCTTGCGTCCGTCAGCGGCCCGAGCAGGATTTCAGCAAGGCAAATCACTGGCGCCCCATGTGGCCGATTTCTGGAGCTCACCGGATCTTCCCGGTTGATGGATGCTTTGCCGGCTCTTCGCGGTTGATGGTGAAACAGGTTCCGTGTCTTGAAATCTGAAGGGCTCGTAGCCCTGCTGTGATGGATGTTCTCTACGCATTCATCAAGAGTCAGGAGCTACGAGCCTTGAACGAGCCTACTTCGCCGCGCCCCGATGCTGCCACCGCCATTTTCAACCTGCCCGACTACCGGGTCACCGGCACCGAGGTCCTCGCCTTCGGGCAGCGACGGATCCGCGTCGTGGCCACCGCCGAGGCCGGCTGCCCGTCCTGCGGCGTGATCAGCACCCGCGTGCATTCACGCCGGTCACAACGCCTGCGTGACATCCCTGTCGCCGGCCCGGTCGAAGTGGTCTGGGCCAAGCGGAGGTTCTTCTGCGATGAGTACCTGTGCCCCCGCCGGACATTCACCGAGGAGACAGCCGAGGTACCGCGCCGGGCACGGTCCACCCGCCGGCTCCGTGAGGCCCTGGTGGCCGCCGTGATCGGTTCCGGGAGGGCCGCCGCCGAGGCTGCCTCTTCATTCGGTGTCTCGTGGTGGCTTGTCCAGCGGGCACTGGATTCCGCGGCGCTGACGCTGCCCGATGTCGATGCCCTGGCACCGCGGATGCTCGGCATCGATGAACACCGCTACCGGTCCGTGCGGTTCTTCCGCGACCCTGCCACGAAGGCCTGGAAACGCTACGAACCCTGGATGACCACCATCGTCGATCTCGACACCGGACAAGTCCTCGGGATCGTTGACGGCCGCGACAGCGAGGGGGTAGGAGACTGGCTGTTCGCCCGCCCGCTTCAGTGGCGGCTGGGCGTGCAGGTCGTTGCCATCGACCCCTCGGCGGCGTTCCGCAAGGCCCTGCGGATGTGGCTTCCACGCACCGCTGTCTCAGTCGACGCGTTCCACCTGGTCAAGCTCGGCAACGACATGCTCACCGAAGTCCGGCAACGACTCACCCAGCAGACCCATGGTCGGCGGGGGCGCTCCATCGATCCGGTCTGGGCCAACCGGCGACTGCTCCTGCGCGCCGGGGACACGCTCTCGGATCGGGCCCGGGACAGGCTCAGCAACGTGTTCGCGACCGACGATGTCACCGGGAAGCTGCAGGCCGCGTGGCTGGTCAAGGAACAGCTCCGGGCCCTGCTGACTACCGGCTCTCTTGCCGACGCTGCCGCCGCGAAGGACCGGCTGCAGGTCCTGGTCGAGCGAGCCGCGCAGCCGGAGACGAACCGGCTGTGGCGCACAATCTGCCGGTGGTGGAAAGAGATCGAAGTCCTCATTGTCACCGGTGCGACAACCGCGAAAGTGGAAGCCAACAACACCGCGATAAAACACATAAAGAGGACGGGTCGGGGATTCACCAACGCACGCAACTACAAAACCCGTATCCTGTTGCGCAGTGCCGCCAGAACAGCGGCATGAACATCCCTCACGGCAGAACGTTCACCACGAACCGTGAAGAGCCGCTTTGCCTCGGTTAGGGGTTGGGTGGTTAAAGGGCAAGAGCCCCGACCTGTGGTCGGGGCTCTTGCCTTAATGGTTGTCCGGCGGTGTCCTACTCTCCCACACCCTCCCGGGTGCAGTACCATCGGCGCTGTGGGTCTTAGCTTCCGGGTTCGGAATGGGACCGGGCGTTTCCCCCACGCTATGACCGCCGTAACTCTGTTACCCGTCCCGGCCCCCCTTTTTTGGTGGGGGTGGGTGGGAAGACTTGTGGTTACAACTGTGGTGTTGTTATTTAGTTGTTGGTTCCGGCAACCCTTGGTGCGGGTTGTTGTTCGGGAACCACATAGTGGACGCGTGCAGTGTGTTGTGTGGTGTAAGTTGTTGGCCTATTAGTACCGGTCAGCTTCACGAGTCTTTAGTCCTCGCTTCCACATCCGGCCTATCAACCCAGTGGTCTGGCTGGGGGCCTCTCACACATAAATGTGTATGGAAATCTCATCTTGAAGCGAGCTTCCCGCTTAGATGCTTTCAGCGGTTATCCCATCCGAACGTAGCTAATCAGCGATGCACTTGGCAGTACAACTGACACACCAGAGGTTCGTCCGTCCCGGTCCTCTCGTACTAAGGACAGCCCTTCTCAAATTTCCTGCGCGCGCAGCGGATAGGGACCGAACTGTCTCACGACGTTCTAAACCCAGCTCGCGTACCGCTTTAATGGGCGAACAGCCCAACCCTTGGGACCTACTCCAGCCCCAGGATGCGACGAGCCGACATCGAGGTGCCAAACCATGCCGTCGATATGGACTCTTGGGCAAGATCAGCCTGTTATCCCCGAGGTACCTTTTATCCGTTGAGCGACGGCCATTCCACAATGTACCGCCGGATCACTAGTCCCGACTTTCGTCCCTGCTTGAGATGTCTCTCTCACAGTCAAGCTCCCTTGTGCACTTACACTCGACACCTGATTGCCAACCAGGCTGAGGGAACCTTTGGGCGCCTCCGTTACTTTTTAGGAGGCAACCGCCCCAGTTAAACTACCCATCAGGCACTGTCCCTGACCCGGATCACGGGCCGAAGTTAGATGTCCAAAGTGACCAGAGTGGTATTTCAACGATGACTCCACCCGAACTGGCGTCCGGGTTTCAACGTCTCCCACCTATCCTACACAAGCCACTCCGAACACCAATACCAAACTATAGTAAAGGTCTCGGGGTCTTTCCGTCCTGCTGCGCGTAACGAGCATCTTTACTCGTACTGCAATTTCGCCGAGTTTATGGTTGAGACAGCGGGGAAGTCGTTACTCCATTCGTGCAGGTCGGAACTTACCCGACAAGGAATTTCGCTACCTTAGGATGGTTATAGTTACCACCGCCGTTTACTGGGGCTTAAATTCTCAGCTTCGCCACACAAGGTGGCTAACCGGTCCTCTTAACCTTCCAGCACCGGGCAGGAGTCAGTCCGTATACATCGTCTTGCGACTTCGCACGGACCTGTGTTTTTAGTAAACAGTCGCTTCCCCCTGGTCTCTGCGGCCCACACCCGCTCACGGAGAGCAAGTCTCCATCACGGGGCAGGCCCCCCTTCTCCCGAAGTTACGGGGGCATTTTGCCGAGTTCCTTAACCATAATTCTCTCGATCGCCTTGGTATTCTCTACCTGATCACCTGTGTCGGTTTGGGGTACGGGCGGCTAAAACCTCGCGTCGATGCTTTTCTAGGCAGCATAGGATCACCGGATCCCCCCATACGGGAGTCCCATCAGATCTCAGGAACGTGCTCGAAGCACACAGGAACGGATTTGCCTATCCCTGACCCTACATCCTTAGACCGGGGCAACCATCGCCCGGCCCGGCTACCTTCCTGCGTCACACCTGTTAATACGCTTACCTCCCGGGATCAGGTCCCGCGCTCGGCCAAAACCCACAACACCACAAGGGTGAGCGGGCAGGCTCCGGGCGGTTAGTATCCCCCGCTTGGCATGGGCGGTTTTTCGCCGGTACGGGAATATCAACCCGTTGTCCATCGACTACGCCTGTCGGCCTCGCCTTAGGTCCCGACTTACCCAGGGCAGATTAGCTTGACCCTGGAACCCTTGATCATTCGGCGGACGGGTTTCTCACCCGTCTTTCGCTACTCATGCCTGCATTCTCACTCGTGTAGGCTCCACCGCTGGTTTCCACCGCGACTTCACTGCCCACACGACGCTCCCCTACCACTCCACACCCCTGAACCACGAAGGCTAGGGCAATGTGTGAAATCCACAACTTCGGCGGTGTACTTGAGCCCCGCTACATTGTCGGCGCGGAATCACTTGACCAGTGAGCTATTACGCACTCTTTCAAGGATGGCTGCTTCTAAGCCAACCTCCTGGTTGTCTTCGCAACTCCACATCCTTTCCCACTTAGCACACGCTTAGGGGCCTTAGTTGGTGGTCTGGGCTGTTTCCCTCTCGACTATGAAGCTTATCCCCCACAGTCTCACTGCTGCGCTCTCACTTACCGGCATTCGGAGTTTGGCTGACGTCAGTAACCTTGTAGGGCCCATCGGCCATCCAGTAGCTCTACCTCCGGCAAGAAACACGCAACGCTGCACCTAAATGCATTTCGGGGAGAACCAGCTATCACGGAGTTTGATTGGCCTTTCACCCCTACCCACAGCTCATCCCCTCCATTTTCAACTGAAGTGGGTTCGGTCCTCCACGACGTCTTACCGTCGCTTCAACCTGGCCATGGGTAGATCACTCCGCTTCGGGTCTAGATCACGCCACTACACTCGCCCTGTTCAGACTCGCTTTCGCTACGGCTACCCCACACGGGTTAACCTCGCGACGTAACACTAACTCGCAGGCTCATTCTTCAAAAGGCACGCCGTCACAACTACTATGCGATCACTCGCGGTTGCTCCGACGGATTGTAAGCACACGGTTTCAGGTACTGTTTCACTCCCCTCCCGGGGTACTTTTCACCTTTCCCTCACGGTACTGGTCCGCTATCGGTCATTAGGAAGTATTTAGGCTTATCAGGTGGTCCTGACAGATTCGCACGGGATTTCTCGGGCCCCGTGCTACTTGGGATACTCTCCAGGCTGCACACAACATTACGGTTACGGGGCTCCCACCCTCTCTGGCCGGCCTTTCAAGACCGTTCACCTATGCCTGCACATCACCCCAACGGTCCGGCAGAACCATCACGGAAAGTCCCACAACCCCGCCCATGCAACGCCCGCCGGCTATCACACATGGAACGGTTTAGCCTGATCCGCGTTCGCTCGCCACTACTAACGGAATCACTATTGTTTTCTCTTCCTGCGGGTACTGAGATGTTTCACTTCCCCGCGTTCCCCCCACGCACCCTATGTGTTCAGATGCGGGTCACACAATCACCTTGCAGCGTTGTGCGGGGTTTCCCCATTCGGACATCCTGGGATCAACGCTCGGTTATCAACTCCCCCAGGCTTATCGCAGATTCCTACGTCCTTCTTCGGCTCCTAATGCCAAGGCATCCACCGTGTGCCCTTAAAAACTTGACCACACAAAGATCAAAAACTTACTCGAGAGAACCACGACCACAAGGGCCAGGTTCATTCATAAGAAATTGCTGTAGAAACACACACACCAACCCCGAAAGGCCAGCCATGCATGTCTCAGATGCTCGCGTCCACTATGTAGTTCTCAAACAACAACCCCATCAACCAGACCACCACCACCCCACACAGGGACACGCGGCAGAACCGGAAGCAGGAACAAAAGAAACACCAGAACGATGCCCTCTGCATTGCTGCAAAAAGGTCCTGTTGCCTCAGGACCCAACAGTGCGCCAAACACAACCCCCACAAACCATGCACCCCGGCAGCGTTCCCAACAACACCCACCCCCACAAAAAGCAGAGACACATGCTGCCGTACTGGCACCAGGACACAACCGGTAAAGGCCATGCCAAACAAGTTTGATTCGTTGATATTCCACCCATGAGCACCCACCGCAGAACAGACGCCTGCGCAATGGGCAACACTGACAACCACCACGAACTGCATACACAGAACACGGAACAGCTGCTAGCAGCTCCTTAGAAAGGAGGTGATCCAGCCGCACCTTCCGGTACGGCTACCTTGTTACGACTTAGTCCCAATCGCCGGTCCCACCTTCGACGGCTCCCCCCACAAGGGTTAGGCCACCGGCTTCGGGTGTTACCAACTTTCGTGACTTGACGGGCGGTGTGTACAAGGCCCGGGAACGTATTCACCGCAGCGTTGCTGATCTGCGATTACTAGCGACTCCGACTTCATGGGGTCGAGTTGCAGACCCCAATCCGAACTGAGACCGGCTTTTTGGGATTAGCTCCACCTCACAGTATCGCAACCCTTTGTACCGGCCATTGTAGCATGCGTGAAGCCCAAGACATAAGGGGCATGATGATTTGACGTCGTCCCCACCTTCCTCCGAGTTGACCCCGGCAGTCTCCTATGAGTCCCCGCCATAACGCGCTGGCAACATAGAACGAGGGTTGCGCTCGTTGCGGGACTTAACCCAACATCTCACGACACGAGCTGACGACAACCATGCACCACCTGTAAACCGACCGCAAGCGGGGCACCTGTTTCCAGGTATTACCGGTTCATGTCAAGCCTTGGTAAGGTTCTTCGCGTTGCATCGAATTAATCCGCATGCTCCGCCGCTTGTGCGGGCCCCCGTCAATTCCTTTGAGTTTTAGCCTTGCGGCCGTACTCCCCAGGCGGGGCACTTAATGCGTTAGCTACGGCGCGGAAAACGTGGAATGTCCCCCACACCTAGTGCCCAACGTTTACGGCATGGACTACCAGGGTATCTAATCCTGTTCGCTCCCCATGCTTTCGCTCCTCAGCGTCAGTTACAGCCCAGAGACCTGCCTTCGCCATCGGTGTTCCTCCTGATATCTGCGCATTTCACCGCTACACCAGGAATTCCAGTCTCCCCTACTGCACTCTAGTCTGCCCGTACCCACTGCAGAACCGGAGTTGAGCCCCGGTCTTTCACAGCAGACGCGACAAACCGCCTACGAGCTCTTTACGCCCAATAATTCCGGATAACGCTTGCGCCCTACGTATTACCGCGGCTGCTGGCACGTAGTTAGCCGGCGCTTCTTCTGCAGGTACCGTCACTTTCGCTTCTTCCCTACTGAAAGAGGTTTACAACCCGAAGGCCGTCATCCCTCACGCGGCGTCGCTGCATCAGGCTTGCGCCCATTGTGCAATATTCCCCACTGCTGCCTCCCGTAGGAGTCTGGGCCGTGTCTCAGTCCCAGTGTGGCCGGTCACCCTCTCAGGCCGGCTACCCGTCGTCGCCTTGGTAGGCCATTACCCCACCAACAAGCTGATAGGCCGCGAGTCCATCCAAAACCACAAAAGCTTTCCACCACCTGACATGCGTCAGACGGTCATATCCGGTATTAGACCCAGTTTCCCAGGCTTATCCCAGAGTCAAGGGCAGGTTACTCACGTGTTACTCACCCGTTCGCCACTAATCCCCCAGCAAGCTGGGATCATCGTTCGACTTGCATGTGTTAAGCACGCCGCCAGCGTTCATCCTGAGCCAGGATCAAACTCTCCGTTGAAGTAAAACAAATCAAACAGACACAACCACACCCACCGGAAATAACGGCCGGCACGGCTGCACAAAATTCGAAACCAGCTGAAAACCAGACCACCACACACGGGGGTGCGCAATGATCCAGCCATAATTTCAACCAATCAATAAAACAATCGGTATCAACAAACTTGGCACACTATTGAGTTCTCAAACAACAGACCCCCCAAAACATCACCCACAGCACACCACACAAAGCAGCGCACCCAAACAGGGCCATTGGAAAAGAAGAGTTATTTTTGGCCGCCTACCGAACCGTACACACCTTCCGGCTTTCCGTTTCGCACCCGGCGACTCAGAAAACAATACACGCCCCCAACCCCCAACGCAAATCCACCCCACACCCAACCCCACCCACCCCAAACCCACCCCCAAAACCCCACCAAACCGCCGTCGGGCGCTGGCTCCTAGCGCTTCATCAGCTCCCGCAACGCAGCGCTGACGGCGCCGGGATTTTCCTCGGCCATGAAGTGGCCGCCGTCAAAGGTCATGTGACGGAGGTCAGGCGCCCAGGCGCCCCAGAGAGCGGCAGCGTCATAGCCCAGCACAGCTCCCCAATCCTGCTGCATCACGGTGACGGGCATCTCCAGAGTGCGTCCGGACTCACGGTCGGCCCGATCATGCGTTACATCGATGCCGGCAGAAGCGCGGTAGTCCGCAACGATCGATGCCACCGCCCCACGTGATGCCCTCAGATACTCCTCCCGATAAGACTCCGGAATCGCGTCAGGGTCAGCGGTCCACCCATCCAGGAATGAGGCGAAAAACGCATCGGCCGTAGCTTCAATCATGGACTCCGGGATTCCGGCAGGCTGGGCCATGAGGTACAGGTGCCACGCCACCTTGGCATCGGCACCCCGGAGAATGTCCCACATGTCCAAGGTTGGCAGCACGTCCAGTGACAAAAGATGGGTCACTGCGTCAACGTGATCCAGCCCAGCGCGAATGGCAACCAGCGCACCGCGATCATGACCGGCGAGGGCAAAACGCTGATGGCCCAGGGCCCGTGCTGCTGCAACGACGTCGGCCGCCATGGTGCGTTTGGAGTAGGTCTCTTCTCCGTCCTCCAGGGGCTTATCACTCGCACCGTATCCTCGAAGGTCCGGGCAGATGACTGTGTAATCCGCCGCCAGGTCGGCGGCGACGTGACGCCACATCAGATGCGTCTGGGGGAAGCCGTGCAAAAGTACGACGGCGGGTCCACTCCCCGCGACGGCAACGTTCAGTTCCACATGGGGTGCTGCAGGGACGCGATGGTAGGTAGCTTCGGGCAGCAATTTCAACGTCATGGGGGTCTCCTTCTCCGGATGTGTTCCCCCTACTATCCCGCCGCCGAATCAGCGGCGAATCAGCCGACTCTGCCGTTTGCTTGTCGGGGCCCGTGACTACGATTGACCCGTGAGTACGCCGCAGATCCGAGTTCTCGGCCCCATCGAGGTGAGTGTTGACGGGGTCCGGTTGGAACTGTCCAAGCGCAGGCATCGGGAGATCATCGCGATCCTGGTCGCGCTGCGGGGCCGGGCCATTCCCACCGCGGACCTTGCCGAAGAACTATGGGATGGCATGCCACCGAACGGAGCAGTGGGAGCCATCCGAAGCTTCGTTGGCGAGCTGCGGCGAATCCTTGAACCACACCGGAAGCCCCGAACCTTGGCCTCCGTCCTGGTCACGGTTGCTGACGGCTACGCGTTGCGGCTCGACGCCGACGCGGTGGACGCCTGGCGCTTTGAAACGACCGTAGCCAGGGCAGTTGGGGCCGATCCCGCCGACGCTGATTCACGTTTGTCTGCTGCCCTCGCGGAGTGGAACGGAAGCCCATACCAGGAATTTTCCGAGCGTCCCTGGGCGGTACCTGAGGCGACGCGGCTGAGCGGGCTGCGGCAGACCGCCGTCGAACGCTGTGCCGAAGCCCGCCTCGCAGACGCCCGGCCAAACGAGGCTGCGGCCATCCTGGAAACGCATGTCACGGCCAACCCGTGGCGCGAGGAAGGATGGCGATTGCTGGCTCTGGCTCTGTACCGGAGCCGCCGCCAAGGCGACGCTCTTGCCGTGCTTCGCAAGGCACGACGTCAGCTGTCCGACGAACTCGGGCTGGACCTCAGCCCCGCCCTCGCAGATCTGGAGACCCGGATTCTCCGCCGGGACCCACAATTGGATCGGCCAAAGCCAGCCAGTTTGGCCCCGATTGCCAGCGCCTATTCCAGTGGCGGCGTGCGGGCCCAACTGGAGGCTTCGAATGCGGTGTTGGGCAGCCTTGCGGTCGCCGGCGATCTCCAGACAGCCCGTCAGCAACGTCTTGCTGCCATCGAGGCGGCCGCCGGCCTCAACGATCCCGAACTCGCTGCGAGAATCATCGGAGGTTACGACGTCCCCGGGATATGGACTCGAACAGACGATCCCGCGGCTGCTGCCGCTGTGGTCGCCGCAGCTGAGGCTGCCTTGGCTTCACCCGCCCACCTCAGCGACCGCAGCCGGGCCCGCCTTCTCGCGACGATCGCCATGGAGTCCCGCGGAACGGCGAGCAGACAGGCCGAAGCGGCCGAGGCCGTTGCGTTAGCCCGAAATGTAGGCGGCAGCCACCTTCTTTGCTTTGCCCTGAGCGCCCACTTCATGCAGGCATTCGCCTACGCAGGCCTGGCAAAGCACCGCGATGACATCGGCCGGCAGCTGATAGCAACAGCGTTCGACGCCGATTCACCCACCTTTGAGATTAACGGGCGTCTGATTCGGATGCAGGCCCTGTGCGCTTTGTCCGACGTTGATTCCGCCCTTCGTGAAGCCAATGCAGTGGATCAACTGGCCGTGCGGCACGAGCGCCCCTTGGCAGCGGTCTTCACCCAATGGTTCCGCTGGACGTTCCTCGACGGCGGTGCGACGCCTCCTGTTCCTGAGGAAATGCCAGGCTTCAGCGAGGGAATCCTTGCGTTTGCGTCGTTCACCCGACAACTACGCAACGGGGAGGAACTGGTTGACGGGGACTTCGGCCCCTACGAACCATGGGTGCGTCCCCTTCTGTTGCTGCGCTCCGGTCACCAAACCATGGCAGCAACCGCACTTCGGCAGCTATCGGATCCGCCCCGGGACCTCTTGTTGGAGGCCACTTGGTGTGTGATGGCCCAGACTGCCTGCGAACTGCGTGAACCATCCATGATCGGCCGGGCCCTTACGGCACTAACGCCAGCCAGCGGAGAACGAGCAGCCGGGAGTGGTGTGGTTGATGCCGGCAGCGTTGACCACTATCTGGGAATGCTCCGGGCTGCAGGGGCTGGCCCGGGGTAGGCGCTGTTGGGGTGTGTGGGTGGTTAGGGGTTGGGTGGTTAAAGGGGAAGAGCCCCGACCTGTGGTCGGGGCTCTTGCCTTAATGGTTGTCCGGCGGTGTCCTACTCTCCCACACCCTCCCGGGTGCAGTACCATCGGCGCTGTGGGTCTTAGCTTCCGGGTTCGGAATGGGACCGGGCGTTTCCCCCACGCTATGACCGCCGTAACTCTGTTACCCGTCCCGGCCCCCGTTTTGGTGGGGGTGGGTGGGAAGACTTGTGGTTACAACTGTGGTGTTGTTATTTAGTTGTTGGTTCCGGCAACCCTTGGTGCGGGTTGTTGTTCGGGAACCACATAGTGGACGCGTGCAGTGTGTTGTGTGGTGTAAGTTGTTGGCCTATTAGTACCGGTCAGCTTCACGAGTCTTTAGTCCTCGCTTCCACATCCGGCCTATCAACCCAGTGGTCTGGCTGGGGGCCTCTCACACATAAATGTGTATGGAAATCTCATCTTGAAGCGAGCTTCCCGCTTAGATGCTTTCAGCGGTTATCCCATCCGAACGTAGCTAATCAGCGATGCACTTGGCAGTACAACTGACACACCAGAGGTTCGTCCGTCCCGGTCCTCTCGTACTAAGGACAGCCCTTCTCAAATTTCCTGCGCGCGCAGCGGATAGGGACCGAACTGTCTCACGACGTTCTAAACCCAGCTCGCGTACCGCTTTAATGGGCGAACAGCCCAACCCTTGGGACCTACTCCAGCCCCAGGATGCGACGAGCCGACATCGAGGTGCCAAACCATGCCGTCGATATGGACTCTTGGGCAAGATCAGCCTGTTATCCCCGAGGTACCTTTTATCCGTTGAGCGACGGCCATTCCACAATGTACCGCCGGATCACTAGTCCCGACTTTCGTCCCTGCTTGAGATGTCTCTCTCACAGTCAAGCTCCCTTGTGCACTTACACTCGACACCTGATTGCCAACCAGGCTGAGGGAACCTTTGGGCGCCTCCGTTACTTTTTAGGAGGCAACCGCCCCAGTTAAACTACCCATCAGGCACTGTCCCTGACCCGGATCACGGGCCGAAGTTAGATGTCCAAAGTGACCAGAGTGGTATTTCAACGATGACTCCACCCGAACTGGCGTCCGGGTTTCAACGTCTCCCACCTATCCTACACAAGCCACTCCGAACACCAATACCAAACTATAGTAAAGGTCTCGGGGTCTTTCCGTCCTGCTGCGCGTAACGAGCATCTTTACTCGTACTGCAATTTCGCCGAGTTTATGGTTGAGACAGCGGGGAAGTCGTTACTCCATTCGTGCAGGTCGGAACTTACCCGACAAGGAATTTCGCTACCTTAGGATGGTTATAGTTACCACCGCCGTTTACTGGGGCTTAAATTCTCAGCTTCGCCACACAAGGTGGCTAACCGGTCCTCTTAACCTTCCAGCACCGGGCAGGAGTCAGTCCGTATACATCGTCTTGCGACTTCGCACGGACCTGTGTTTTTAGTAAACAGTCGCTTCCCCCTGGTCTCTGCGGCCCACACCCGCTCACGGAGAGCAAGTCTCCATCACGGGGCAGGCCCCCCTTCTCCCGAAGTTACGGGGGCATTTTGCCGAGTTCCTTAACCATAATTCTCTCGATCGCCTTGGTATTCTCTACCTGATCACCTGTGTCGGTTTGGGGTACGGGCGGCTAAAACCTCGCGTCGATGCTTTTCTAGGCAGCATAGGATCACCGGATCCCCCCATACGGGAGTCCCATCAGATCTCAGGAACGTGCTCGAAGCACACAGGAACGGATTTGCCTATCCCTGACCCTACATCCTTAGACCGGGGCAACCATCGCCCGGCCCGGCTACCTTCCTGCGTCACACCTGTTAATACGCTTACCTCCCGGGATCAGGTCCCGCGCTCGGCCAAAACCCACAACACCACAAGGGTGAGCGGGCAGGCTCCGGGCGGTTAGTATCCCCCGCTTGGCATGGGCGGTTTTTCGCCGGTACGGGAATATCAACCCGTTGTCCATCGACTACGCCTGTCGGCCTCGCCTTAGGTCCCGACTTACCCAGGGCAGATTAGCTTGACCCTGGAACCCTTGATCATTCGGCGGACGGGTTTCTCACCCGTCTTTCGCTACTCATGCCTGCATTCTCACTCGTGTAGGCTCCACCGCTGGTTTCCACCGCGACTTCACTGCCCACACGACGCTCCCCTACCACTCCACACCCCTGAACCACGAAGGCTAGGGCAATGTGTGAAATCCACAACTTCGGCGGTGTACTTGAGCCCCGCTACATTGTCGGCGCGGAATCACTTGACCAGTGAGCTATTACGCACTCTTTCAAGGATGGCTGCTTCTAAGCCAACCTCCTGGTTGTCTTCGCAACTCCACATCCTTTCCCACTTAGCACACGCTTAGGGGCCTTAGTTGGTGGTCTGGGCTGTTTCCCTCTCGACTATGAAGCTTATCCCCCACAGTCTCACTGCTGCGCTCTCACTTACCGGCATTCGGAGTTTGGCTGACGTCAGTAACCTTGTAGGGCCCATCGGCCATCCAGTAGCTCTACCTCCGGCAAGAAACACGCAACGCTGCACCTAAATGCATTTCGGGGAGAACCAGCTATCACGGAGTTTGATTGGCCTTTCACCCCTACCCACAGCTCATCCCCTCCATTTTCAACTGAAGTGGGTTCGGTCCTCCACGACGTCTTACCGTCGCTTCAACCTGGCCATGGGTAGATCACTCCGCTTCGGGTCTAGATCACGCCACTACACTCGCCCTGTTCAGACTCGCTTTCGCTACGGCTACCCCACACGGGTTAACCTCGCGACGTAACACTAACTCGCAGGCTCATTCTTCAAAAGGCACGCCGTCACAACTACTATGCGATCACTCGCGGTTGCTCCGACGGATTGTAAGCACACGGTTTCAGGTACTGTTTCACTCCCCTCCCGGGGTACTTTTCACCTTTCCCTCACGGTACTGGTCCGCTATCGGTCATTAGGAAGTATTTAGGCTTATCAGGTGGTCCTGACAGATTCGCACGGGATTTCTCGGGCCCCGTGCTACTTGGGATACTCTCCAGGCTGCACACAACATTACGGTTACGGGGCTCCCACCCTCTCTGGCCGGCCTTTCAAGACCGTTCACCTATGCCTGCACATCACCCCAACGGTCCGGCAGAACCATCACGGAAAGTCCCACAACCCCGCCCATGCAACGCCCGCCGGCTATCACACATGGAACGGTTTAGCCTGATCCGCGTTCGCTCGCCACTACTAACGGAATCACTATTGTTTTCTCTTCCTGCGGGTACTGAGATGTTTCACTTCCCCGCGTTCCCCCCACGCACCCTATGTGTTCAGATGCGGGTCACACAATCACCTTGCAGCGTTGTGCGGGGTTTCCCCATTCGGACATCCTGGGATCAACGCTCGGTTATCAACTCCCCCAGGCTTATCGCAGATTCCTACGTCCTTCTTCGGCTCCTAATGCCAAGGCATCCACCGTGTGCCCTTAAAAACTTGACCACACAAAGATCAAAAACTTACTCGAGAGAACCACGACCACAAGGGCCAGGTTCATTCATAAGAAATTGCTGTAGAAACACACACACCAACCCCGAAAGGCCAGCCATGCATGTCTCAGATGCTCGCGTCCACTATGTAGTTCTCAAACAACAACCCCATCAACCAGACCACCACCACCCCACACAGGGACACGCGGCAGAACCGGAAGCAGGAACAAAAGAAACACCAGAACGATGCCCTCTGCATTGCTGCAAAAAGGTCCTGTTGCCTCAGGACCCAACAGTGCGCCAAACACAACCCCCACAAACCATGCACCCCGGCAGCGTTCCCAACAACACCCACCCCCACAAAAAGCAGAGACACATGCTGCCGTACTGGCACCAGGACACAACCGGTAAAGGCCATGCCAAACAAGTTTGATTCGTTGATATTCCACCCATGAGCACCCACCGCAGAACAGACGCCTGCGCAATGGGCAACACTGACAACCACCACGAACTGCATACACAGAACACGGAACAGCTGCTAGCAGCTCCTTAGAAAGGAGGTGATCCAGCCGCACCTTCCGGTACGGCTACCTTGTTACGACTTAGTCCCAATCGCCGGTCCCACCTTCGACGGCTCCCCCCACAAGGGTTAGGCCACCGGCTTCGGGTGTTACCAACTTTCGTGACTTGACGGGCGGTGTGTACAAGGCCCGGGAACGTATTCACCGCAGCGTTGCTGATCTGCGATTACTAGCGACTCCGACTTCATGGGGTCGAGTTGCAGACCCCAATCCGAACTGAGACCGGCTTTTTGGGATTAGCTCCACCTCACAGTATCGCAACCCTTTGTACCGGCCATTGTAGCATGCGTGAAGCCCAAGACATAAGGGGCATGATGATTTGACGTCGTCCCCACCTTCCTCCGAGTTGACCCCGGCAGTCTCCTATGAGTCCCCGCCATAACGCGCTGGCAACATAGAACGAGGGTTGCGCTCGTTGCGGGACTTAACCCAACATCTCACGACACGAGCTGACGACAACCATGCACCACCTGTAAACCGACCGCAAGCGGGGCACCTGTTTCCAGGTATTACCGGTTCATGTCAAGCCTTGGTAAGGTTCTTCGCGTTGCATCGAATTAATCCGCATGCTCCGCCGCTTGTGCGGGCCCCCGTCAATTCCTTTGAGTTTTAGCCTTGCGGCCGTACTCCCCAGGCGGGGCACTTAATGCGTTAGCTACGGCGCGGAAAACGTGGAATGTCCCCCACACCTAGTGCCCAACGTTTACGGCATGGACTACCAGGGTATCTAATCCTGTTCGCTCCCCATGCTTTCGCTCCTCAGCGTCAGTTACAGCCCAGAGACCTGCCTTCGCCATCGGTGTTCCTCCTGATATCTGCGCATTTCACCGCTACACCAGGAATTCCAGTCTCCCCTACTGCACTCTAGTCTGCCCGTACCCACTGCAGAACCGGAGTTGAGCCCCGGTCTTTCACAGCAGACGCGACAAACCGCCTACGAGCTCTTTACGCCCAATAATTCCGGATAACGCTTGCGCCCTACGTATTACCGCGGCTGCTGGCACGTAGTTAGCCGGCGCTTCTTCTGCAGGTACCGTCACTTTCGCTTCTTCCCTACTGAAAGAGGTTTACAACCCGAAGGCCGTCATCCCTCACGCGGCGTCGCTGCATCAGGCTTGCGCCCATTGTGCAATATTCCCCACTGCTGCCTCCCGTAGGAGTCTGGGCCGTGTCTCAGTCCCAGTGTGGCCGGTCACCCTCTCAGGCCGGCTACCCGTCGTCGCCTTGGTAGGCCATTACCCCACCAACAAGCTGATAGGCCGCGAGTCCATCCAAAACCACAAAAGCTTTCCACCACCTGACATGCGTCAGACGGTCATATCCGGTATTAGACCCAGTTTCCCAGGCTTATCCCAGAGTCAAGGGCAGGTTACTCACGTGTTACTCACCCGTTCGCCACTAATCCCCCAGCAAGCTGGGATCATCGTTCGACTTGCATGTGTTAAGCACGCCGCCAGCGTTCATCCTGAGCCAGGATCAAACTCTCCGTTGAAGTAAAACAAATCAAACAGACACAACCACACCCACCGGAAATAACGGCCGGCACGGCTGCACAAAATTCGAAACCAGCTGAAAACCAGACCACCACACACGGGGGTGCGCAATGATCCAGCCATAATTTCAACCAATCAATAAAACAATCGGTATCAACAAACTTGGCACACTATTGAGTTCTCAAACAACAGACACTACCGGCACCACCCACACCCACAAGGGTCCAGGATCGCTCCGGAGCAACTTTTCAAACTTACCCGATCAACCAGATCTTGGCAAATCATCGTTTCCGCGATTCCCGATCCAATCTTCGGCCCCACCCTGCACAGGAACGCTCGAAAGCGAACCATTTTTCAGGCTGTTATCAAAGGGGTTCGGCCTCCGCGGCTCTCAGCTCCAGGCTGTCTCACTCGCGGCGACTCAGAAGACATTACACGCCCACCGGCCCCGGCACAAATCACCATCGGTACCAGCCAAAACCCCGCCCACACGGGCCAAAAGGCCCCATCGTGGCCTCAAACCAACCAAAATCCGCCGGAAACAACCCGAGTGAAGCCCGTCACACCATCAAGATCCGCCAAGGCCTCCGCCCCGACACAAAGCCGACAACCGCCGTCGAACATTCGACCAAACCCGAGGGACATGAGAGAGCGACAGCGTGAAACCCGAGGGACATGAGCGAGCGTCCACCCCAGCCAACGCCCGCACCCAGCCATGCAGTCTTCGCCACACGCCAGGAAGCAGGCTTAAACGCAGAAAAGGCCGGCAACCATGACGGTTGCCGGCCTTTTCAGAGCTTCGTGATTACCAGGAAGACTTGGTGATGCCCGGGAGCTCACCGCGGTGAGCCATGTCGCGGAAGCGAACACGGGAGATACCGAACTTCTGGAGCGTGCCGCGGGGACGGCCGTCGATCTGGTCGCGGTTACGCAGACGGATCGGGGAGGCGTTGCGGGGCAGCTTCTGCAGGCCGAGGCGTGCAGCTTCGCGTGCTTCGTCAGTCGCGTTGGGGTCAACCAGGGTCTTCTTCAGTTCGAGACGCTTGGCAGCGTAACGCTCAACAATGACCTTGCGCTGCTCGTTGCGAGCAATCTTTGACTTCTTTGCCATGTGTTTAGCGCTCCTCTCGGAATTCGACGTGCTGGCGGATCTTGGGGTCGTACTTCTTCAGGACCAGACGGTCCGGGTCGTTACGACGGTTCTTGCGGGTTACGTAGGTGTAACCGGTGCCCGCGGTGGACTTCAGCTTGATGATGGGACGTACGTCCTTGTCCTTTGCCATTAGAGCTTTACTCCTCGTGCCAGGATGTCGGCGACGACTGAGTCGATGCCGCGGACGTCGATTGTCTTGATGCCACGGGCTGACAGGGTCAGCGTGACATTACGGCGCAGGGACGGAACCCAGTAGCGCTTCTTCTGAATGTTCGGGTCGAACCGACGCTTGTTGCGACGGTGCGAGTGCGAAATGCTGTGTCCAAAGCCCGGCTCGGCTCCGGTCACTTGGCAGTGTGCTGCCATGACTCTCCTCCAAAGATTGAATGTAACGGCGTGCAGATGTTCCTGCGTTACCGTGCGACAGGCAGCGTCCGCATCCGATTCCAAACCATTTCGGTAGTTTCCGCAGCAAGTGCGGCGAAGAAGGTTGGCCTCAGGACCGCGCAGTGATGAACACTGGAACAGGTCCTGGGATACCGGGCGAATACAGGAATGCACGCAACTTGAGCCCCTAACTACCGGCCACCGGGATGTCGGAAAAACCGACAGTCACCACCAACCGGAGCAATTGCACACGAACCGCACTACCTAGCGCCTAACTATTCTACGGGCCAGGCCAAATTAAGACCAATCCGGCATCATAAGCCCTCCGCGCCCACCGCCCGGACCACCGCGCCAACACTGGCGGGTCGCCCGCAAGACCGGGCTAGAGCGGCCTGATCAATTCGGGATACTTAGGGCTCAAACCGTCGCCGGAGGAGACACCTCGGACGCGGCGGGCCACCCACGGCGCCGCGGATTCCCGGAACCAGCGTGCATTGGCCTTGAGTGCTTCAACCCGGTTCATCAGACGCGCCGGCGCCAGTTCGGGGACCTCGATAACGTGCTCGTGCTCAAGGACATCAAGCACCCGCTTCGCCATGTTGATGTGGCCGGCGGTGGACATGTGCATCCGGTCCTCGCCCCAAAGCCGCCAATCGTCGTACTCGTCAAAGCGCCAATAGTCCACCAGCAAGGCGCCGTGGTTCTCGGCTATTTCGCGCACCAGTTCGTTGTAGATCGCGGTTCGGCCGCGCATGGCGCTGAAGACTTTGGAGCCCTTTGCGTCAAAGCCGGTGAAGAGGACAACGGTGGCGCCCGCCGCGCTTAACTTGGCGATACCGGCGTCGTACTCCTCAAGAAGCGAGTCAATATCGATCTTGGGCCGCAGGATGTCGTTCGCCCCTGCGTACAGGGTCACCAACGTTGGATTCATGGCGATGGCGGCGTCCACCTGTTCTGCCATGATCTGGCGGAGCTTCCGGCCGCGGATCGCGAGATTCGCGTAGCCGAAGTCCTCGTTGCTGCTTGCCAGCTGCCCGGCTACGACGTCGGCCCACCCTCGAACGCCATTGGGACGGTGGGGATCGTCGTCGCCGACGCCTTCAGTGAAGGAGTCGCCCAGGGCAACGTAACGGGCAGAAAAATCCATGCCGTCAGTCTGCCACCTCAACGCCCGAGGCCACAAAGCACCCTCACGAGTCCCGAAGGATCCAGTGGTTGTTGTCCAGGCGGGCCACGATTTTCTCACCGATCCGGGCGAGGTCTGCGACGTCGTCCGGGGTCAGCGAATCAAGCATCAGGGTACGCACGGATTCCACGTGTCCCGGGGCGAGGGAAACAATGGTGGACATGCCGGCCTCGGTGAGGTGCGCGACGGTCACGCGGGCGTCGCCGGGGTGCGCCTGCCGCTCTACCCAGCCACGCTTCTGCAGCTTGGTCACCACATGCGACAGGCGCGACAAGGAGGCACTCGTTCGCGCAGCAAGCTCGCTCATGGGAAGGTATCGGCCTTCGGTTTCGGAGAGCATCGCCAAAACGTTGTAGTCGAAAAGAGACAGTTTGCCGACCGACTGAAGCTGGGTGTCCAACGCCGAGGGAAGCAGGGTGTTGATGCTCAGCAGGGCCAGCCAGGCACGGCGTTCGTCGGCGTTCAGCCAGCGGGGTTGAGTCATGAACCCATCTTAGGAGAATTCACAGCCTCCTTAGGTCCGGGCAGCGGCCCAACCGATAGGCTGGCGGCATGTTCGTAGTCTCGTTGACCTACAAAGTTCCTGACGAAATTGTCGACTTCCACCGTCCGGGCCACATGGCCTGGCTTAAGGACGCTTTCGACGGCGGCATCTTCCTTGCGTCCGGACGCCGCGTCCCAGCCACGGGCGGCGTGCTGCTGTCCAAGGTGGACCGGGCCACGTTGGATGCATCGTTGGCCAAGGACCCGTTCTACAGCAATGGTGTGGCCGAGTTCGAGATCATCGAATTCACGGCAACCAGCGTTGCTGAGGGTTACGAAAACCTGCTGGACAGCTGAGGCGCCTGCGCCTTCGCAGTACCCAGTCGTTCGGGCAGCACCAGTGGCATGAGTTCCGGCCAGCGCGCTTCCACGTGGTCGCCGCTGGATACGCCGCGAAGCCGACGCGAAAGCCAAGGTCCGACGTCGCGCCTCAGCCAGGCGACGTCGTCGGCGATGCTTTCGGCGCGGGTCCGCGGACGGGGAGCCGCGAGCCTGGGCGACTGGAGTGAGTGCCGCGCTCCGAGCACTTCGAGGACCTTTTTGGCCATGTAGCTGTGGCCGCGCGTGGACATATGCAGGCGATCGGGTGCCCACATCCGCGGGTCCTGGAATTTCTCGAAGCACCAGTAGTCCACCAGGAGCGCCTGGTATTTCGCGGCGATGCGCCGAATATTGCGGTTGTAAATTGCCGTGCGGACTTTGAGCGGCTCCAGCAGGGGTGACAAGGGAACGTTGTAACCCGTGAACAGCAGCACCGTGGCCCCACTGGCTGTGATCCGTCGGACGGCATCTTCATAGTCCTTGATCAGTTTGGCCATGTTGGGCCGGGCCATCAGAAGGTCATTGCCGCCGGCGTAGAAACTGACCAACGTGGGATTCATGGCGAGGGCGGGCTGGATTTGTTCGTCGGCGATCCTTTGGAGGCGCCTGCCGCGGATGGCCAGATTGGCGTAGCGCACTGTTTCGTCGTGCCGTGCCAGTTCTTCTGCCACCCGGTCTGCCCAGCCCCGGCAATGGTTGGGAAGCCTGAGGTCGTTGTCACCAACACCCTCAGTAAAGGAATCGCCGAGAGCCACGAATCTGGTTTGTTCCTTCACTGGGTGGCCTTTTCCATGAGCTTCTTCAAGCCACCCTTGCGCGGGACCTTCACAGGTTGGGGCCAGCGTGGGCTGAGCGCGTCGCCCAGCGTGACGCCCCGCAGTTTACGTCCGAAGAGCGGGACCACCCAGTCATTGACCCAGCGACGCTGCCGGCGTTCCCATTCGCGTATGGACAAACGCGTGGGCGGGTCCCAATCCTTGGGCGAGAATTTGTGGGGGACGTTGAGATGGTCCAACACCTGCGCGGCCAGGTACTTGTGGCCCGCTTTGGACATGTGGAGGCGATCCGGGGCCCACATCCGCTGGTCTTTGTAAGCGTCAAAGCACCAGTAATCAACCAGGACTGCGCCGTACTTGGCGGCGACCTCGCGGACCCTTTGGTTGTAGAGGGTGTTGCGTTTTTTGAAAGGCTCCAAAACCGCGGAGACTTTCACGTCAAACCCAGTGAACAGCACCAGCGTTGCCCCGGTTTCACTCAGCCGGGCCACCAGCAGCTCATAGTCGTTGAGGAGCGCCTCCATGTCCGTACCAAAGTCCAGAATGTCGTTGCCGCCCGCGTAGAGCGTGATGAGCGTCGGCTCCATGGCCACCGCAGGCTCGAGTTGTTCGTCAATGATGTGGCGGAGTCTTTTGCTGCGCACTGCCAGGTTGGCGTACTCCCAGCCCGGCTCTGCTTTCGCCAACTTCTCGGCCACCCTGTCCGCCCATCCGCGGACCCCGTTGGGCAGGACCTTGCTCGGGTCCCCTACGCCCTCGGTGAAGGAATCCCCGATGGCGACAAACCGCCGTCGAGCCTTAACTCCGTCTCCGAATTCCTCCCGCACCCCACCGAAGCTACCCGCCCCCGGTTACACCAGAACCAACCCCAAATGAACAAGCCCGAGGGATGTGAGAGAGGATCACCCCCCCAAACCCGAGGGATGTGAGAGAGCGACGAAGGAGCAGCACGCCGAGGATGGCCGGCCATCGGCCACCCAGTGGCGGACTAAGCGATCAAGCCGGCCTTAGCCCTCCGCTTTGCCCCGGCGCCAGTAGCCCATGAAAGCCACCTGCTTACGATCGATGCCAACGTCCCGCACCAGGTAGCGCCGCATTTCCTTGATGACAAACGCTTCACCGGCGATCCAGGCATAGAACGGCAGTGCACCAGCGGGAAGGGTGGGGTTCTTGGTTGCTTCGATGGCTGCAGCGTCCATACGCTGCGGCGTTTCCCAGAGGATGTCCTGGTCCACGTTGACGTCTTCGGGCTCGGGTCCGGCTGCGGTCCCGGCACCCTTGATGCCTACCCAGCCCGGCACGGGAACGGCCTTGGCGACGGCTTCCTTGAGGAGTTCTCCGTGAGGACGTGCGCGTCCGATGGCCGCACCGCGTGCAAGCCAGGTGATTTCGATGTCGGCTGCGGTGTTGATGTCCTGGAAGTCGCCGGCTTCTGGTACTTCGAGGAAGGCGTGGCCGGTCATGTCCGCGGGGAGGCTCTCGAGGATGGCGCTGATGGCCGGGACCGCGGTTTCGTCGCCGGCCAGGAGCACGCGCTGGGCCATGCCCGGACGCCATTCGATGCCACCATATGCACCGGCTGTGGTGCACTGGGCTGCGCGGTTGTTGGGGCCGATGATGGTGAGGGCGTCTCCCGGTTTTGCGGCGAGAGCCCAATTGGCGGCTGGTCCGCCGTGGCCGGCGTCGTCGAAGTGCATGACGAAGTCGATGTCGATCTCCGGGTACACGGCGTCGAGGCGCTCGGAACGCACGGTGTAGGTGCGCATGTCACCGCGGACGGAGGGGTCCATGGCGAGCCATTCCTGGTACCAGCCGGCTTCTTCCATTTTGAAGGGAGGCAGCGGAATGACGTTTCCGGACGCGTCAAAGGACGGGATCATCAGCTTCACGCGGAGATCCAGCGTGTCTCCGGCAACGCCGAAGCCGCGCAGTGAGTAACCGCCGAAGGTGATGCGGCGGAAGTTCGGGCTCAATTCCTGCACTGCCGTCACGGTGACGTCGAAGGCGAGGGTCATGGGCTCCACGGCGGCGCTTGCTTTTGCCTGGGTCGGTTGTGCACTCATGAGGCGATCTCCAGTTCGTTGGTTGAAGCGGGGCGTGCGTGGTGGCGTCCGATGGGGACGATCAGCGGCGTGCCTGAAATGGGGTCCGGAACCACGCGGGATTCCAGTCCGAACACGTTGTAGACAAGTTCTTCGGTGACAACGACGGGCGCCGGCCCTTCGGCCACGATGCACCCGCCCTTCATGGCGATGACGTGGTCCGCGTACCGTGCTGCGAGGTTGAGATCGTGGAGCACGATTGCCACGGTGGTTCCCCGGCTGCGGTTGAGGTCCGTGATCAAGTCCAGGACCTCCACTTGGTGCGCGAGGTCCAGGTAGGTGGTGGGCTCGTCCAGCAGCAGGACTTCCGTTTCCTGCGCCAGGGCCATGGCGATCCATACGCGTTGACGCTGTCCGCCGGATAGTTCATCGATGCTGCGGTCAGCGAGTTCCAGCGTGGAGGTGGCGTCGAGCGCGCGCTGCACGGCGGCGTCGTCGGCTGCGCTCCAGCTGCGGAAGAAGCCTTGGTGGGGGTACCGGCCGCGGCCCACGAGGTCGCGCACGGTGATGCCGTCAGGAGCGGTGGGGTGTTGCGGGAGCAGGCCGAGCGTGCGGGCGAGTTCGCGGGCGGGGCGGGTGTGGATGTCCTTGCCGTCGAGGGTCACGGCGCCGCCGGCGGGCTTGAGCAGGCGGGACAGTCCGCGCAGGAGGGTGGACTTTCCGCAGGCGTTGGCTCCCACGATCATGGTCACTTTGCCCTCGGGAATCTCGGTGCAGAGTCCCTCCACCACTTTGCGTGCCTCGTATTGGAGCGTCAGGTCCTGGGCATTAAGGATGGCCATGTCAGGCCTCCTTTCGGTTCGACGTGACCAGCAGCCACAGCAGGAAGGGAGCACCGAGGGCGCCGGTGACGACGCCGACCGGGAGGACGGTTCCGTCGAGGATGACGGGAGCGATGTTGGAGGCGAAGAAGTCGGCCAGAAGCACGATCAGCGCACCGGTAAGGGCCGACGCCGGGAGGCTCGGTTTGCGGACGAGCCGGCGGGCGATCGGACCTGCAAGGAACGCGACGAATGCAACGGGACCGGCGGCGGCGGTTGCGACGGCGGCAAGTCCGACGGCGGTCAACACCAGTCCCAGCCGGGCGGCATTGACCTTGATCCCAAGGCCCGCAGCGGCGTCATCGCCAAGCTCGAGGATGCGCAAAGGGCCTGCCAGGGCAATGACGGCGGGAATCAGGACCAGCAAGGAGACCGCCAGGACACCTGCCCTGTCCCAGGTTGCGGAGTTCAAAGATCCGTTGAGCCAGATGAGGGCATCGGCTGCGGTACGAATGTCAGCGCGGGTCATGAGGAAGTTGACCACTGCGTGCAGGGCTGCGGCGATGCCGACGCCTGCCAGGATGAGACGGTTGCCGGCGGCATTGCCGCGGCTGCCTCCACCGGCGCCCGAACCACCGCGCGAGATTGCGTAGATGATGGCTGCGACCCCCAGCGCACCGCCGAGCGCAGCCCCCGAAACGACGGCCCCGGAAGCGCCGAAGATGACGATGGCCGTCACGGCTGCCGCGCTGGCACCGTAGCTGATGCCGATGATGTCCGGGCTGGCCAGCGGGTTCCGCAGCATGGTCTGGAAGAGCGCACCTGCCAAGCCGAAGGCAATGCCGATCATGGTTCCCACTACCGCGCGGGGCAGTTTGTGCTCCATGACGATGAAGCTTGCACCGGGGATCTTCTCCCCACCGGTCAGGTGGTTGATGACGATCTTAAAGAAGTCCGGAATGGTCACGGTGTAGCTGCCCAGAAGCACGTAGACCGCGAACATGACCACTACAGCGAGCCCGAGCACAAAGGTGGGGCCCAGCACCCGCCGAAGTGACAATTGATGGTTATGTTTGCCGGCATTAAGTGCCAGCTCGGTGGGCAATTTATGAACAGTTGTCACAGCCCGGCCCCCTTGCCGCGGCGGATGAGCCACACGAACACAGGGGCCCCGATGATGGCCGTCATGATTCCTGCGGGGACTTCGCCGGGGAGAAGGATCACGCGGCCAATGATGTCGGCGCTGATCAGCAGGATGGGGGCCACAACGGCGGAGAACGGCAGGATCCACCGGTAGTCCGGCCCGGTCAGCGAGCGGACGGCGTGCGGAATGACGAGGCCCAGGAAGGCGATCGGTCCGGCCACGGCAGTGGCGGATCCACAAAGCAGGACGATGCCCAGCCCGGTGATGCCACGGGCCAAAGCAACGTTCTGGCCGAGGCCACGGGCAATGTCGTCGCCCAGTGCCAGGCTGTTCAAAATGCGACCGCCGGCCAGGATGATCAGGGCCCCGGTGGCGAGGAACGGCAGCGCGGGAAGGAGGACGGACCAGTCACGTCCGCCGATGGTACCCACCTGCCAGAAGCGGAAACGATCGAACGTGTCCTGGCTCGAAACCAGGATGACGTTCATCAGGGAGAACAGGCCTGCGCTCAGGGCCGCACCCGCGAGGGCGAGTTTGACCGGCGTCGCACCATCACGTCCCAGGGAAGCAACGGCGTAAACCACGACGGCGGCCACCGCGGCGCCGATGAAGGCGAACCAGATGTAGCCGGACAGCGAGCCGATACCGAAAACGTAGATCCCCACGACCACGGCCAAGGCAGCACCGGCATTAAGTCCCAGGATTCCGGGATCGGCAAGCGGGTTGCGGGCCACGCCCTGCATGGCTGCGCCGGCAAGGCCAAGTGCCGCTCCGGCAAGCAGGCCCAGGACGGTGCGGGGAATCCGGGCAATGACCACGGCGTGGTTGCCGTCTGCCGGATTGAAGTCGGTGAGTGCTTCCCAAACAGTGGTGAGCGGAAGCCCGCGGGCGCCGATCGCCAAGGATGCGGCGCAGACAGCGGCGAGTACGACGACGGCCGCCAACAGCCAAGCGGTGCGCTTGCCTGCGGTGCTGCGGGAACCGGTTCCCCCTCCGGTTCCAGCAGTTTCAGGGGCGATGCCTCCCGGGCCCGGCACCGAAGTGCCGTTGCCCCGCCCCTGGACTGCCGTCGTCGTACTCAGTTTCATTGCAGTTACTTGCCCGCTGCGTCTGCTGCTTTACCCAGCTGCGGCAGGAACGTATCCAGTGCCCACGGCAAGCTCAGCGGCGATGAGGCGGAGATGGAGAGCGTCAGAGTGTTGTCCGAATCGGCAACCAGGGCGCCCTTCTTGATGGCCGGGATCTGTCCGAGCAGCGGATCAGCCTTGATGGCATCTGCCGTGGTGGCGTCCGGAACCCAGGTGACGAAGATGTCGGACTCGAGCTCGTTGGCCTTCTCAGCGGACCACGGGATGAAGAACTCAGTAGTCGACTTGGTGTTCTGCTCAACCACGGGAGCCAGCTTCATGCCGATTTCGGAGAGGAAGCGGGGGCGGTTGTCGATAGCCGTGTAAACGTTGGCGCCGTCGCCCTTGGCGGGCTCGAGGTTGCCGTAGATGAAGGTCTTGTCCTTGATCTGCGGGAACTTGGAGACCTTGTCCTTGACGGTGGTCTCAGTGTCTTCGATCAGCTTCTTGGCTTCGGCTTCCTTGCCCAGTGCCTTGCCGATCAAGGTGGTGCTTTCCTGCCAGGGGGTGCCGTAGGCGAGCTCCGGCTGTGCCACGACGGGGGCGATTTCGCTGAGCTTCTTGTAGTCAGCTTCTTCAAGGCCCGAGTATGCAGCCAGGATAACGTCCGGATTGAGCTTGGCGATCTCGGTGAAGTTGATGCCGTCTGCTTCGGAGAACTGGACCGGAGCCTTGTCGGTGCCAAAGCCGGCGCCGAGCTTCTCCAGCGCAGCGTCCTTCCACGGGGTGGAGCCTTGCTCGTTGTTGCCCCATTCGTTCTTCGGGACACCTACGGGAACAACACCCAGGGCGATCGCGATATCGTCATTGACCCACGAGACAGTGACTACACGCTTGGGCTGCTCTTTGATGGTGGTCTCACCAAAGACGTTCTTGATGGTCACGGGGAACGCCGAAGACGCTGCCTGCTCAGAAGCCGGAGCGGACGTTGCCGGACCAGTGGAGCAGCCGGTGAGGGTAAGAGCGACGGCGGCCAAAGCGGCCGTCGCGGTTCCTGCTGTTTTCAGCAGGGCGCGGCGTGGGAGAAGGGAAGCCACGGGACTCCTTAAGTAAGTGATGCGAACCTAAGTAAGGCTAGCCTAGCCTGCCGATAATTAAGAAACGTTTGCGTCACCTAATCCGACACTCTTCTGAATTGGGACGCAGATCACACGCTCTCTCACGTCCCGCGTCCTTCAACCGAACCCTCTCTCACATCCCGCGCCCTTCAACCGAACGCTCTCGCAGTGGACATCCGCCCGGAAGTTTTGAAAGTATGGGCGACAGCGGACTACCGCTTCTTACGGATATGAACGAGGGGATGAGCGTGCGCACTGTTTCAGTTGCTGCAGCCATGGTTGGCGAGGTGGCCGCATTGGCCTGCTTGGCACTCCCCCACACGTCGGCATCTTTCTAGGCACTAACCCAGCCCTCATTTTGGGGTCTCTTTGCAGTGCCCTCTTTCTCCGGTGACCGACGTCTTCTGCCCATTCCCGCGCGCCCTCCAGAAACGCGCGGACGTCGACCATTTCCGAAAGAAGCTTTGCCATGCAGAAAATCACTGCCCAACAAATCCGTTCGTCGTTCATCAACGCCAGTCGCTCAGAGGCTGCCAAGGTCAATCTCCCCCGCGACTTCGAAATCCTCGACTGGGACAACCTGGAGTTCCTGGGGTGGCGGGACGAAAAGATGCCCCAACGCGGCTACCTCGTGGTTCCACATCGGGGCAAGCTCACGGGGATCCTGCTCCGGGCTCCTGAAGGTGGTTCCGGCAAGAGGCGCGTTGTCCTCTGCGAACTATGCCGTGACGTTTTCTCCAAAGACGACGTCTACCTGTGGGTTGCCAAGAAGGCCGGACAATCCGGCAGGGACGGCAACACCGTGGGGACATTGATCTGCGCCGAGTTCGGCTGCAGCACCAACGTACGCAAAGAACCGCCCGTCAACGAGATCAACCCGGACCCGGCCGCCGTCGTTGTTCGGCAGATCGCCGGGCTGGAGTCCAGGACCGAACAGTTCCTGGACCGCGTCCGGGCTGAGTAACTCGATCCAGCTGGCAGTAGTGGTTGCTATGTGAGCTCATACCAACCACTACTGCCAGTCAGTTGGGCTGGCGTCGTCGCAGAGCGCGCCTAGCGCAGGACGATGTCCACCGGGTTGGCTTCGGACCGCCATGCACCAGGCTCGGCCGGTCCGGCGATCACCGGAGCCGTCAGCACGCCGGAACGGTTGGTGCGCTTGTCGCGGAGGATTTCCGTGACGGATCCAAGGTGTCGGGACAGGTCAATCACGTTTTCGGGGGCAGCAAGCAACAACTGGAACCCGAATTCGTGAAGCGCCTTGATGCCTGCACCCGCGAATTCCTCGGAAGCCAATACGAAGGCTTCGTCCATCATCACCGTGCCGTACGTCGTGAAGCCCTGCTCGGCGATGCCCAGCTGGTAACTCAAGGCCGCGGCCATGATGAACGCCGTGAAACGCTGGCGCTCACCGCCGGACATGGAGCCGGTATCGGCATGCATGAAGACTTCGGTCTTCCGCTTGGCTGCCTTGCCGGTGCCGGCTTTGCCCGATTTCGAAGCAACTTCACGGTGCTCCTTGCACTGGATGAACAGGTGCCCTCGGACGTCCAGCACTTCGGCACGCCAACGGCGATCCTCAGGCGTCTGCGATCCAAGCCGCTTCACCAGCGTTTCCAACGACTTGTAACGCGCGGTGAGTTCGGCGTCGTCGTCCATTTCTGTGGCTGAAGCAGCGCCACGCGAGGGGCGAGTGTGCTTCGCCTTCAAGGCGTTTTGAATCGCATCCTTGAACTGTTTGGCGGTGGCCGGGAGCGTCTGTTTGATGTCTAGTTCCAGGAAGCTGCCCTCGTGGAAATTGACCTGCGACAGAATGCCGTTGAGGGGCAGGATACGACTGGTGATGCTGCGGCGTTCCTCGTCCAACAAGTGCAGGAGCGTGCTGAACGACTCGTGGGTGCGCTGGTTGAAGAACAGCCGGAACTCGGCCTCCTGCGCGGGCAAGCCATCGCTCACAATCGCGTGATACCGGGATTCGAAGTCTCCGGCAGCACCGATCGACGTACCGTGGTCGGCGCTGATGGCACTTCCCCAGTCCCGCACGAAGGCTTCAAACAAGCGGGTCAACCGCTCGGCCGTCGCCTGTCCGCGCGATTCCGCGGAATGCAGTTCGTCGAGCAGTTTGTTGCGGACACTGTTGGCCAGGTTGTCGAGCTCGTACAGTTCAGAGACCTCACCGACACCCTCAAAGTACGGTTCCAGCGCGGTGACGGTAGAGGCCGACGGCGGTGCTTGCTCGAGCTTCAGCCTCGCCGCGTCGAGCAGGCCGTCAGCCGTGGTCATCTTGTGGTCGAGTGCTTTGTATTCGCTCTGCAGGACGGCGGCCGTACCTGTGGAGGACTGGTGCTTCTCCCGCACGGCTTCGATGTTGGCACGCAAAGGCTCAAGGTCCGCCTGCGCTGCCAAAGCATCCGTCAGGCGCTGTTCAATCCTGGCAAGTTCGTCCGCTGCGACGGCTGCGGAAACTTGCTCCCACGGCCGCTCATCCTCAGCCACACGGCGGAGCGCCTCGAGCTGCCGGGCCATGCCCTGGTGCGAATCCTCACGGCTCTGCGCAAGTTCCGCAGCTTTCGCGAGCTCGTTCTCCAATTCGCCCACGCGGGCTGCCACAAGCTCCAATTTGGAAGCGTTGTCGAAGCCCAGGACGTAATCCTGCCGGCTCGTGAAACGGTCGTCTTTCTCAACGGTGTGACTGTTGCGCTTAACTACGCCACCAAGGCTCAGGCCCTTGTCCATCGACGCAAGCTGGTCGGGATCCTCCACGCACGGGTACGCGAAATCCAGGGCGATCCGCTCACGGATCCATTCCCCGGCGTCGGCGTTGGCCCCCGAGGTGAGGATGCTCAACTTCGTCAAGAGGTCGCCGTCGGACACGTCCTCCACAGCCAACGCGCCGCCGGCCAGCGGCTTGGACACATCAACGGCGCGGAGGGCGCCACGGACGGCGTTGTCGTTCAGGTACCGAGTGACTGCGGCGAAATGCTCACCCGGAACCAGCAACGTGGTGGCAAGGTTACGGAGGGCTCGCTCGGCGGCTGGACGCCATTGGTCCTGACCCTCCGCAAGGTCGATCAACTCGCCGCCAAACGGCATCCGCTCTTCCGGGACGCCGGTTGCGGCCGCGATGGCAGCGCGGTTTTCAATACTCGACGGCGGCAACAGGGACTTGCGCGACCGCAACGACAGGAGTTCCTGCTGGGCCGCTGCGAGTTCACGCTTTTTGGTGGCGTGCCCGTCAAACGCCTCAAAACGAAGCTCCTTCAGGGCCTCCGAATCGTCCTTCAGCTCTGCCGATCGGGCGGCTGCCTGCTCGTGTGCCTGGTCCCACCCTTCGGCGGACCACTCCAGGTTCAACCCGGCATCGGCCAACGCCTTCCGGGCCGAATCCTCCACCTGCTGACGGAGCTTCAGCCCAACCCTGGCGTTCTCCAACGACTGCTCAATGGCCGAAATCGCGTTGCCGCCACGGTTGTTGTAATCCAGTTCAAGATCACGGAGGTCCTTGGCCAGGGCGTCACGCACCGTGCGTTCGGCGGCGAGTTCCTGCGCTTTGGACTGGGCCAGCTCCTTGAAACGCGCCAGCGTCTTGGCATGAACAGTAACCGCGAGCTGCTGCTTGTAGGCCTCGAACTCCTCGCCGGCCAACTCCCGGAGGCGATTCGCGTCCAGCAGAGCTTGCGCATACTCCTTGTTCAGCCCCGGAACGGGTGCCAACTGGTCGCGCTGCTGCCGCACATCCTCCAACCGCTGCCGGATGGACATCAGGTTGCTGAATTCCTCCACCACATCATCAGCGGCAGCCAACGTGGCCGGAGCATCAAGCACCTGATCGCGGAAGAACGTATTCACGCTGCCGCCCAAACCCTTACCGGCCTGGATCACGCGAAGCAGTGGCAGCGCCTGGTCCGAGTTGATACCCAGGAGCCTCCGGAAACGCTCGGCGAACGCTTTGTGGACGTCGAAAACCTGGCCATCCGGGAAGATCGATTCCAGCGCGCCCTTGGTGAACCGCTTCTGCGCGATCCCTTCAATGGCTTCAAGGTCCAACGGCTTGCTGTCGATCACATAGAAGCGCCCGACGCTCGACTCCGTGCCGTTCTTGGGAAGATCGAACAGCGCCGACACCGTCACCTTCGTGCCGGCCGCGTTATCAAACGTCAGTGCGACGGCGGACCACGTGGCACCCGGGCGCTGGAAGGCACTCGCCGAGCTGTCGCCCACCGCCTTATCACCCACCTTGCCGCGCATGTAAGTGAACGTGGTCCTCTTGTCCTCCACAGCACCGCCGGAGCGCTGGGCAGCAGCCTCATTCGAGCGCGGACGGGCGTCAAACACGCGAAGCATCGCATCAAAGAGCGTCGACTTACCTACGCCCGAGTTACCCGTCAGGAGGGTACCTTTGCGGTCCACATGCATGGTGTGGGCCCCGTGGAAGGTGCCCCAGTTGACCACCTGCACAAGTGCCAAACGCATTTGGCCCGGGTTTGTGAGCTCACCGAGCGGGAGCATGCTTGCGATGGTCACTTGGCTTGTCCTTCAGTTGTTGCGTCCGCGGCGGTACCAGACACATGCTCGGCATGCTCGGTCGTTCCTCCCTTAGACGCATGCTGCCGCATGTCTCCGGCGTCGCCGCTTGTGCGGTCCCCTGCCTCGGCGTCGTTCCCAGAGTCGTCGTCGTCGCTGGAGTCGGAGTCAGGGTCCAGGTCCAGGAGGGGTTCTGTTCCGGACTCGTCGGCGGCTACTGCTATCAGGGCCTCGATTTGGGCTGGGATGTCGCCGATGTTCTCGAAGGGGAGGGCCAGCGGCAGGGCGTTGCTGATGGTGTAGCTGTCGTCCAGCGGCGTGGGAAGGAGGAGTTGTCGGGCCAGGAGTTTGGTGATGGTGCGGGTGACCACGTCGGAGTCTCGGAGGGCGTCTTGTTGGCCGGCCGGGGTGTAGTTGGCCACCAGGTCCGAGATTTCTTCACGTGTAATCGTCGGGTCCGTCTGGGCAGTGACGTGGCGATCCAGCAGCAGGCGAAGCCGGAGCAGGACGATGGTCTCCACGCGGCTCAGGGCACGCTGCTGCCGGAGGATGCTCGACCGGGAGCTTGCACCGATGATGTCGGGATCGACGGGACGGAGGACCGCAATTTTGCGGTCGTGATCAAGCTGGAGGGTGAGGAACAGTTCGGACAGGCGACTGCGGAGGATCAGCTGGTTGTCCAAGAGGGTGGTCCACAATTTCTCGTCGCGACCGCCGTCGATGTACGGGCCCTTGAGAAGCTTCACCAGTGCATGCCGCACCTTCATGGGGAGCACGCCGGTGTCGCCGGGGAACAGCGCTGCACCGTCAACGAAGGAGTCCCGCGGTGTTACCCGGAACGGATCCGCATGGCTTATTTCGGCCGCCGGTTCAGCGGACTCTGCCGGCCCGGTCAAGGGCTCAGCCGTCTCAACACCAACTTCAGCCACCTCCTCGGTGACCTCGTCCGCTTCGGCGCCATCCGCCGTCGTGATTTCCTCTGTTGTGATTTCCTCAGTCATCAGAATCCTCATTCAGCGTGACGACGGGCAGGTATGCCGTGCGGATGCTGCCGTCGATTTGTTCGAAGTCGATGTGTTCCCAGGCGGCCCGGTCGAAGGCAGCGCCGCCCTGTAATGCCATGGACAGCAGGGTGCGTACTGTGTTGATGTGCCGTTCCTCGGCGGGCAGGTTTTCCCAGGCGTCGCCCAGGGTGGCCGCGCCGGCCATGGCTGCACGGATAACGGCAGGCTTGGCCTTGCCGGTGCGCGCAGACCGCACGCGGTCGGAGTCGCTGAACGCGATGGGGTCGGCCAGGCGCGGGGGTGTGGCGAATTCGTCGGGGTCGAACAGTTTGACCATTGCCAGCGACTCGAACCCGGCGTTGAACAGGACTGGCCCTGGGATCAGGCCGGGTCGGTCCCGTTCGTACGGCATGGAGCGGATGGCTTGCTCGGCTTCGGCCAGCACCTTGCGAAGGCTGACGGATTGCCGGACGTCGTCGCTCTGGATATACGTATTCAGGCTCTCGGAAAGCTTGCCGTAGATACGTTGGATCTGGCTGTGCTGCGTTCGCAGTTCAGCCACCAGGTTCTTGAGCGTCTCGCGGTCTTCGTGGGAGAGGTCGTCGGCGAATTGCCTGCTCAGGACTTCGCCGATCGCCGAGCGGAAGCGCAATTGTTGCTGTGGGTCTTCCAGGAAGGCCGTGAACGACCGGAAGGTGCGGCCCTCGGGGCTTTGGCGCAGCCGCTTGTCGGCCTCCAAAACCTGGGCCATGGTGGCACCCTTGCTCAGGGACTCCTCAATGATCTGGTTGCGGAGCTCGCCGACCAATTCCTCGATGCGGTCACGCATTTTCTTGTAATCCGCGGGCAGGCTGGCGGCGAGGTCCAGGATGTTGCCGGCAGCTTCCACAGCATCTTCGTCGTCCAGAAGGCCATCGAATTCGCCCGAGCTGATGTCCTCCACCAACTGCTGCCGCTCCTGGATTTCCTCCTCCAGGGCTTCCAGCCGCGCGCTCTGGTCCGGATTGGTTTCGTTGGCCAGCTTCTCCACATCTCCCAGAAGCGTGCCGAGCCGCGATCCATTCAGTGTGGAACGCTCGCTGGAAAGGCTGTCCAGGAACGCCAGCACGCGGGCGGCGGGTTCTGTGACTTCGTAGACGATCTGGCCGGACTGGTTGCGTCGGGTCAGGAACTGCTTGCGCGTCCATTCGTCGCCGAACAGCTTGCCGTTCTGCTGACCGCCCAAGGCCGGGTCCTGGCGCCGAAGCTGCTCAAGGAAAGCGTCGACGTCGGCATGGAACTCTTCGAGCGGAAGCTGCGGCCGGGTGCGGGTAAAGGATGCCTGCAGCACGGCGATCACCCACGGCGCCGATCGGGTCAAAGCCCACGCAGGGCCTTTGGTCAGCTGTTCGAGGTCACGGAGCCTCGCGCTGATGGCGTCGGCGGAGGACATGGCTGAACGGGACAACTACTCTCCTTCAGCTGCTGCGAAACCTGGCTGGCAGCGGAAACTGCCCCGTACAAGGTTAACGCAGAGCGTCAGAGCCTCCCCACCGCAACCATTTCGTAACCTACCGTGCGGTATGGTTTCGATCCCGTATCAACGGCTTCGGGAGGCGTTTTGCCTCTGGCCGGAAAGCCCGCCCACCCCTAGTGTCAGAACATCGACGCAGCCACGCCGCGCCGACCCACGCACCGTCGCTCCGGGGGGAACCATGGATTTCGATTTCACTGCGCTGGAAACAGGCACCTACGTAGTTATTGGAACGCTGGTCTTTGCTGCACTGTTGGTGGCATTCATCGCAGCAGCAGCAATGGCCACCATCATTCTCGTTGGCACCATGGGTATGGTCTGGTATGCCGTCAAAGGCATTCTGGGTGGCCTTGTCCATGGCATTAATTTCGCGTGGGACCGTCTGGTCCACCACGCAGGACAAGTGGAAATTCCGGCCGAATTCCAGCCCCAGATTTCCTCTGGCACGGGTAGCTACCCGCGGGTAGCATTGAGGGACAGCTGAAGGGTTCCCACCCACGGCGGACCCTGGCTCCATCCGGTACAACCGGCTAGAGGAGTTATTCCATGACGTCCGCCACTGACAACAGTCTCGCCGCCGCAAGCGTCAACGCCACCGCAGAAGAAGCCCGCGCCGTCGCCGAGGCCGCGCGGGAAACCGAATGGAACCGGCCCAGCTTCGCCAAGGGGCTTTACCTGGGCAGCTTCGACCTCAGCCTGATCCACCCGTGGCCTCAAGCACGGGCAGACGATGTGGAGCGGGGCGAGGAATTCATGGGCCGGCTCCTCACGTTCGCCAAGACCATGTCCGGACGCGTGATTGAACGCGACGCCAAAATTCCCGACGAGTACCTCCGGGGGCTCGCCGATCTGGGCGCTTTCGGTATGAAAATTCCGCGCGAATACGGTGGCTTGGGTTTGTCCCTTGTCTATTACGGCCGCGCCCTCGCCCTGCTGGGATCGGTACATCCAAGCCTCGGCGCCCTCATTTCTGCACACCAGTCCATCGGCGTCCCTGAGCCTGTGAAGGAATTCGGCACACCGGAACAGAAACAGGAATACCTGCCGCGCTGCGCCGCCGGTGCCATTACCGCTTTCCTCCTCACAGAGCCCGACGTCGGCAGTGACCCCGCCCGTATGGGCGCCACAGCCGTGTTGTCCGACGACGGCGGTTCTTACCTTTTGGACGGCGTCAAACTGTGGACCACCAACGGTGTGATCGCCGAACTGGTGGTGGTCATGGCCCGGGTCCCGGCACATACCGATACTGACGGGACCGAGCACAAGGGCGGGATCTCTGCGTTCGTTGTGGAAATGGATTCCCCCGGCATCACGGTGGAGAACCGCAACGCTTTCATGGGGCTGCGTGGAATCGAAAACGGCGTGACCCGTTTCCACCAGGTCCGGGTCCCCGCGGCCAACCGGCTCGGCCGCGAAGGCCAAGGACTCAAAATTGCTCTCACCACTCTCAATACGGGACGGCTCTCCATCCCTGGCCTGTGTGTTGCTGCCGGAAAGTGGAGCCTGAAGATTTCCCGCGAATGGTCCAACGCCCGGACCCAGTGGGGGCGTCCAGTGGGCCAACACGAGGCAGTGGGCAAAAAGATCGCGTTCATCGCCGCCACCACTTTTGCACTGGAAGCGGTGTTCGAATTGTCCGCCGAGATGGCCGACGCCGGCCAGAAGGATGTGCGCATCGAGGCTGCGCTGGCCAAGCTGTGGTCCACGGAATTGAGCTGCCGGATCGCCGATGAACTTGTCCAGATCCGTGGCGGCCGGGGCTTCGAAACCGCGGACTCCCTTGAGGCCCGGGGCGAGCGTGCTGTTGCCGCCGAGCAACAGCTCCGGGACCTCCGCATCAACCGGATTTTCGAGGGTTCCAGCGAGATCATGAAACTCCTGATCGCCCGCGAAGCAGTGGACGCGCACCTTGCCGCCGCGGGCGACCTCGCCTCAGCGGATGCGAGCCTGCAGGACAAGGCGAGGGCCGCCGTCGGGGCCTCTGGCTTCTACGCGAAATGGCTGCCGAAACTTGTGGCGGGCGCCGGCATGGATCCCCGGTCCTATGCGGAATTCGGGCGCTTGGCCAAACAGCTGCGATTCGTTGAGAGGTCCTCGCGGCGGCTTGCACGGCAAACCTTCTATGGCATGGGCAGGTGGCAGGCGAAGCTCGAGCACAAGCAGGCGTTCCTGGGCAGGATCGTGGACATCGGCGCCGAGTTGTTCGCTATGGCCGCGTGCTGCTCGCGGGCTGAAATGCTGCTCCGCAAGCACCCGGAACAAGGTGCCACCGCATTCGAACTGGCCGAGGCCTTCTGTGAGCAGGCCCGTGTGCGGGTGGACGAATACTTCGACCAACTGTGGAGGAATACTGACGACGGCGATCACGGTCTCTCGCGCAAAGTCCTCGCCGGTGACTACGCCTGGCTGGAGGCCGGAGTCATGGACCAGTCCGAAGGTACCGGACCGTGGATCGGCGATGCGTCGCCCGGGGCCTCAACCAAGGAGAACCTGCACCGCAACTATCGGTGACGCGCTAGCGGACGTCCCCGTCCACGTAGAACCATCGTTTGCCTTCCCGGACAAAGCGGCTGACTTCGCGCTGGACGCCGCGTTCGCCGTCGAGCCTGTAGTGCGCAGCGAACTCTACGGTTCCCGTCGTGTCCAAGGGGCCGCCCTCCGACGTCGAGACGATGTCCAGCCTGCGCCACAGCATGTCCGCATCGAGGTCGATGGATTCCGGCCGGGTAGAGGCGTGCCAGGTACTCAGGATGTAGTCGGGGTCCAGGACAACGAAGGCCGAATAGCGCGAACGCATGAGTTGTTCGGCGGTGGGCGCATCGGCGTCACGGCGGTGGAACCGGGCGCAGCAATCGACGTATTGATCCCCGGAGAGGCAGGGGCACGCGCTGTTGTGGAGTCTGGCAAGGTCAGGGGTCACGAGGTCCCAATCTGGGGCTGTAAATGAGAGCTGGGCAACATATTTTCCCACGCCATATAACAGCTTTGAAACAACCCCGCCAGAGTAAGGGGCGGCGCGTGATTCCGTCGGTGCTGGACCTTAGGCTGGATACGCAAGCTGGGTGGGCAATGCGCGCATCACAAAACGACAGCCAGGGGAGGCTACGTGGAGGATCCGACAACACTCGCCATCAACCTGACGTATTTGGGAACATTGGGACTCGCTGTCCTCATGTTCCTGGGTCTCGGGTTGATCATCATCATCACTCTGGTAATAGCCGGAGTTGGGCGACTGCTGTCGATTGTGCTCCTGGCCATGGTGGGGATCTTCCCCAAGAAGGAAACCACTCCCATCGTCCAGTTGCCCCCACGCCCGGCGCGCGTCCCTGATCCTGTGACCGGCGTCGAGTCTCCAGCAGCTGTTGCATCGCCTCTGGATGACCTCGCCTATCTTGAAACTGGATCTACCGCGGCGCAGGCTCCCACGGCGGTCGCTACGGCAAAGCCTGCTGCCTCTGCGCCAGCGGCGAAGCCCGCCGAGGCCGCCACCCCTGCCGCACCTTCCGCTCCTGCCCAGCCCGCCGCCCCCAAGCGCGACCTCCTGGGAGATGTTCGACGGCGGCTCTCGGGTGCGTCAACCGCTGTCAAGGACGGCGCGTGGAAGGCCAAGGTAGACCCCCGCAACCTTCCCAAGCCGGCGGAGGTCAAGTCTGTGGTCGAAAACCAGGCCGCCCACCATCCGATTCTCGTGGCAGCCACCAAGGAACCGCCGGTTTTGGCGAAAGACTGGGCTGATGCCGTGGCCGAGGCCGACCGCCGTGCAGCCGCCCGCGCGCAGGCTGAGCAGCCGCCCGCCATCAAGGTGACTGTCCGCGACGTCGGCGAGCCCACGCCGTCGCCGTCCAGTGGGAAAACGCCAGACCCCAACACGCCGGATGCTTCGGCAAAACCGGCTGGCGGTGGCAGCGACAAAAACGGCTCCAGTAACGACGGTGGCGGCTCCACCGGCAGTGGCACCGGCAACGGCGCAAAGAAATCGGGCCCGAACACTTCCAAGAATGGGAAGTCTCCGAGCCCGATCCGAAAAGGTTCGCTCAGCAGCGCCAGCCGCAACTCCTAGTTACGGCTACGCGGCCAACTGCCGGAAAGACGCGCCGTGGTAAATCAGCGGCTTGGACTCCGGGTTGATGGTGGTCGCCTTGACCTCCAGCACCACGATCGCGTGGTCCCCTGCGGGCGTCTCCGAGACAACTTCGCATTCGAAGCCCAGCACGGCGCCGTCGATCAGCACTGCTCCTGAGTCGCTGACGCTGGTGTCCAGCCCGGCAAAACGGTCGCGGGTCTTCGACGCCAGCTGGAGTGCGGCGCCTTCCTGCCCCTCGGCAAGGACCGAGACACCCAATCGTTGGGCCTGGCGGAGCTTCGGCCAGGTTGTGGAGGAGTTCTGCACGGCAAACATCACCAGCGGCGGTTCCAACGAAACACCCACGGTGAAGGACGAGGCCACCAATGCTTCCGGCGTGAAGTCCACCATGGCGCTGAAGGCAGCAACTCCGGACGGGAACTGCGCAAATGCAGCCTTGATGGCCGCCGTTTCTTCCACTGTGGTCTGTGACATTCCGCTGTCCCCTATTCGTGCGTTGCTTGAGTTCCTCTCCCATAATTCACCTGCTTCCGGGAAGGGCAATATTTGTTGATTCGAAAGACATTTGTGTTGCCGCGTGTCAAGAAATGTCGCGAAGTAAGGCCTCTTCCGTTACTTCGCAAGACGAAAAACGAAGAAGTTCTACCGCTTGCATTTATGCCGCAGACGGCCGTGTGTAGCCTCGATTGAACATCCCGTCCGTGGCCACCGACTCACGCCTGGACACCAGCACCGCCCATCAGCACCGTCCCACCACAGGAAGCCGACATGAGCCTCAACGAGCTACGAACGCTTGGACGCACTGGCGCCCTGATCAGCCCGCTCACGCTGGGCACCCTCAACTTCGGCACCGGCGCCGCACCCACGGGTCCCGCCGAGAGCATCCGCATTATCAAAGCGGCGCTGGACGCCGGCATCACCAGCGTCGACACCGCGGACATCTATTCCCAGGGCGAGGCCGAAACAGTGGTTGGCCAGGCCATTCACAGTCGGCGCGACGACGTTTTCCTCGCCACCAAGTTCCACGGTCAGATGGGTTCCAACCCTGCGCATGCAGGCAACTCGCGCCGTTGGATCGTCCGGGCTGTTGAGGACAGCTTGCGGCGGCTGAACACCGACAGGATCGACCTCTACCAAGCGCACCGTCCGGACTACAACACCGATCTCCTGGAAACCATCACTGCGCTGAACGACCTCATCCGGCAGGGAAAGATCCTGTACTACGGCACGTCCGTATTCAGCCCCGCCCAACTTGTTGAGGCCCAGTGGATCGCCAACACCAACCACCTCACGCCGCCCGTAGTTGACCAGGTGCCCTATTCGCTTCTGGTGCGTGCCAACGAACGTGACGTTTTCCCCATCACCCAGCAGTACGGCGTCGGGGTTCTGAGTTATGGACCGCTCGACGGCGGCTGGCTGGCTGGCGGCTACCGCGTGGGTGCGGGCCAGCCTGAAAGTTCGCGGTTCTCCGCTCTTCCCGGCCGGTTCGACGTGAATGCGCCGTTCAACCAGGGCAAGCTGCACGCGGCCGACGCCCTCGCGCAGCTCGCGTCCCGGCATGGGCTGACCCTGATCCAGCTCGCTGTGGCTTTCGCCCTGAATCACCCGGCCGTCACCAGCGTCGTCATTGGGCCGCGCACCGAAGAACATCTGACGGACTATTTGAAGGCCGCAGACGTGGTCCTGAGCGAGGCCGTTCTGGATGAAATCGACGACATCGTCGCACCGGCCGTGAACTTCCTTGAACGCGACGCCGGCACAGTTGCCCCGCACCTTGAGTACCCGGAACTACGACGCCGGTAGCCTCTTTCAGTTGTGAGGCCCGCTCTGCATGCTTTGGGCTTCCTTTTGTGCGCAGAGCGGGCCTCGCAACAGACTCTTGACGGGGTTCGGCCGCGGCGTGATCCTTGTCCTAAGTGCTGCGGCACTCCGCAGCGTCTAGCTTCCAGTAGAACGCCGCCGTCCCATGTCCAAGCACCATCTCAAGCAAAGTGCAGCGAAAGCCGCCACTCCAGGGCAGCCGACCGAAGGTCCGCTGACCCACGAAGAACTGCAACTCTCCGGCCGGAACCATTCCATGCCGTTGGAGGCCCTGCACGACGACATCACGCCGGCCGGGTTGCACTACCTGCTGATCCATTTCGACATCCCGCACGTTCCCGCTGACTCGTGGCGGTTAAGGCTGGGCGGGGCTGTGGATCACAACCTCGAACTGAGCCTTGAGGACATCAAGGCCAGGCCCGCCGTCACCATGCCAGTGACCATGGAATGTGCAGGGAACGGCCGGTCCCTCTTGGAACCGCGGCCGTTGAGTCAGCCGTGGGTCCTCGGCGCTGTGGGCACCGCGGAGTGGACAGGAACTCCCTTGGCACCCCTGCTGGAGGAGGCAGGTTTGGCGAGTGACGCCGTCGAGCTGGTCTTTACCGGCGCCGACGTCGGTGTCCAGGGCGGCGTCGAAGAGCCGTACGCACGCAGTCTTTCGATCGCAGAGGCAATGCATCCCGAGGTCATGCTTGTCTACGCCATGAACGGAAGTCCCCTGCCAATCCAGCACGGTTTCCCGCTCAGGCTGCTGGTGCCCGGATGGTATGGCATGGCGAGTGTGAAGTGGTTGACGTCGATCGAGGCTGTGACGTCGCGGTTCATGGGTTTCCAGCAGGCGGTCGCTTACCACTACTTGCAAGGGCCCGATGGGCCTGGGCTGCCCGTCACACACATCCGGGTTCGATCGCTGATGGTGCCTCCCGGGATTCCTGATTTCTTCACCCGGCGCCGCATTGTCGACTCCGGTCCGGTCATGCTGCACGGCCGCGCCTGGTCAGGCCACGGCGAGGTGGAACGGGTGGAGGTAGGGATCGACGGCGAGTGGATGCCCGCTCATGTGGACCCGCCCGTGGGTGATTTCGCGTGGAGGTCGTGGTCCATGGTGTGGGTCGCGAGTCCGGGCGAGCACGTGCTGCGCTGCCGGGCTATGGATACGTCCGGCGCGCTGCAGCCCACCGACCAAGTGTGGAATTACCAGGGCATCGGGAACAACATGGCACAACGGGTTGAGGTGACGGTTCGGTAGTTTGTTCCTCCTGGGCCCGCTGGGAGCGCTCCGGGCTCCGGCGCGCCGAGAACGCTGGAACGCTGCGTAATCGCCGGAACTTTCCCTACGATCTCGCCGCTTTCGTGTGTTCTCGCGGGGCAGGCGGACCCCGGTTAGACTCGTTCCAATCATGAGTATCCCGTCTTCCTCCCCAGCGAACGTCCGCGTCGACGCCTGGTTGTGGGCGATCCGCGCCTACAAAACCCGCTCCGCCGCCACGGCCGCCTGCCGTGCCGGACATATCCGCATCAATGGGAACCCTGTCAAAGCGTCGCAAAGCGTGATCATTGGCGACACCATCCGGGTCCGGGAATCAGGCTGGGAACGGATCCTCGAAGTCCGGCGCCTCATCGCCAAGCGCGTCGGAGCCGAAGCCGCCTCACACTGCTTCACCGACCACACTCCCCCGCGCCCAGTCGCTCCCAAACTCGGCCTTCCCCAGCGCGACCGCGGCGCCGGCCGTCCCACCAAGAAGGACCGCAGGGATATGGAGAAGCTTCGGGGGTAGGTGACTCTCGCAGGCCGCAGCTGGCACTTATCCACAGGTCGCTCTTTCTGACATGAAACTTTCCCAGCCCGCTGCTTAGACTGACCGGCACACCGCCAAAACAGCTGCTGGGGAGCCTGTCATGCCACGCCTTTCGTCTGCCACTTTTCCGTTAGTCCTGGCCCGGACGGGAGCGATAGCAGTTGGACTGGCCCTGCTCCTCACGGGTTGCCAGGGCGGCACCACACCCAGCGCGCCACCCTCCGAACCGAGTTCGACGACGGCGTCGCCCACCACCAGCGCTTCGGTTCCGGCAGCTTCGGCTACTCCGGAAAGTCCGCCGACATCCGCCGTGTACAAACCCGCGGACGCCAAGGGGAAGGCCGAGAATGTGCCTGTTCCCGTGATGCCGGAGCTGGCGAGGGAGAACTCGAAGGCTGGGTTGGAGGCGTTTATTGGGTACTGGTACGCGACCTTGAGCTATGCCTACGAAACTGGGACAACTGAAAAGTTGGTGCCTCTTAGTAGTCCCACCTGCGCGCTATGCACTTCCCTCCGTCAAGGCATCGAGGCCGGCTGGAAAGACGGGAAGTGGATCGCCGGAGCCACCATCAGATCGGCGACGGTTGAAGCTACTTTTGATCCATCCGCGTCTACGCAGATCGCCGCCATTCAGGTTATCCAGGAACCAATCGAAATAAGGGATAAAGACGGGTCTCTGTATCAAGACCCGACCGGTGCAACGAACTCCGCGAGCCGTGCGGCGATGACGTTTGATGACCAGCGCTGGCTGCTCGTCGACCTTGGTCTGATTCGTTAGATCATGCCGAATTTCACTCGGAGCATCGGCGTTCTTGTGAGTGCTGCCTGCTTGATGGTCCCGCTTCAATGCGTTCCTGCCCTAGGTAAGGAGCCGAGAATTGACATCGGCTACGTCGAGAACGGGCTGGAACTTACAGGCACTCAGTGGACCAGGGACCCTGTCACTGGCGAGTTCATTCCCAACGTCAAAGGTTCGCCTGCCGCCACGGAGGATCCAAATCAGTACATGGCCGATGTTCACTGCCGGTCCGGCGGAACTGACACGCCGGACAGGGGCTGCCTCACCATGGAATGCCCCGCCAAGACACCAGACGGAGAAGAAGGCACACCCGTGATCTGGAGGCAGGCACCGAAGTCCATCACGAACCCGACATGGACAGACTACCCAGCCGTCAGCGGACCCACCTGTCTCTACGACGCCCAGCCCGAGAACGTCCTGGCCAACATCGCCGCCCGCATCCTGACCGACTTCCAACAACTACCCGTCAACCCAGGAACCCTTGAAGCCCAACCGTTCCCGCACACCCTCAAAGGCGGACCCACCAACTTCTACACCACCACCGCAGAACAAGGCTTCGACGTCACCATCCTCGGCCAAGCAGTCCACCTCACCGCAACACCGGCCAACTACACCTACACCTTCGGCGACGGCAGCACACTAGGACCCACCCCGGTGGCCGGCTACTCCATCCCCGAAACCGACTGGCTCAGCAACGAGACCCGCACCAGCCACACCTACACCGAAACCGGCAACTACCAGGCCACCCTCACCACCAGCTTCACCGGCACCTACTCCGTCAACAACGGCCCACCCCTACCCATCAACGGAACCCTCCACATCACCACACCAGCCAAAACCATCCACGTCTGGAAAACAGAAAGAGCACTCGTCGCCGACACCTGCCAGGAAAACCCCAACTCCTGGGGCTGCCCAGGCGCGAACACCGACTAATAAAGTGAGTGCGCCAAGCGCGTGAGCGCAGGTGGAGGTTAGGAGAACCAGGTCCCCGGAGGGCCCATGAACAAGAGGAAGCTGAACACTGCGCCCACGGCCACCAACGTAACGACAACGGCGAGGATCGGGTTCCGCAGAACCCAAGCCTGGGCTTTCTCGAATCCACCTCGCGGCGATTCTCCCCCGGCCGCCAAACGCCAACCGCCGGCAAGGAGGCCCCGGCGGTCCAGCGACTTCTCCATCGGGATGGTGGCGTAGGGGATTACTGCTGAACCGATGGCGAGAAGACCTGTACGCGTTGACCACTTCTGGTTGATCCAGGTGAAGGCGGCCGTCGCTGCGTAGCAAAGGAAGACGAAGCCGTGAATGCCGCCCGCGATGCTCACGCCAACGTCGGTTGTGCGTGTGACGTACTTAAGGAACAACCCGATCAGCAGCAGCGTCCAAGTCACGGCCTCGGCAAAAGCAACGGTGCGGAACAAAGTGCGGGGCTGCATGGAAGTCCTCAGGTAGGAAACGGGAGACACGTCGTATTTTACCGGCTGTAGAACTTCCCGTGCGTCACCTCCCAGCAACAATTCACTTTGCCGAGGGCAGTGCCTGCCGGTTCCGGATGCGGGAATCGCCAAACTCGATGGCAACGGGCGCGATTTCCACCTCGGGTTCGTGCCGCGTGCGGGCTTTCCCGACAGCAATATGCGGAACCCATCGGGGTGACCTGTAACCGAGGGCAGGAGAGCTCAGGATGAAGTCGTCAATATTGTCGAGCCCCAGGTCATCCAACAGAAGGTGCAACCCCTGCAGCAGGAGCGCCTGGTAGTCGTGAACTTCTTGAGGAACATCCACTTCCAAGCCCATAACCCGTCCGCGCCCCAAGGGAATCAGCCGGTCCGATTTGCCTAGGAATCCGGCCAAAACAGGCAGCTCCGTCAACCAACTGGCGACTTCATGGAGCACATGCTCAGGCCTCGCCATTCCCTTGGTCCACGCCGTGATGTCCTGGGCCAAGTCGTCGAGGATCCCGACGTGAAGCAGTGTCAGGTGCAACCCCGAAGGTTTACGGAGGGCATCAACGAACCGGGCCAGGCCGTCATAGTCGGAGGCTCCGTCGCCAACACGCAGAACGGGCACCTCAACTGTGACGCGAGGCCCATGCGGTGTGCTTCCAACTGGCTTACTGGCCGTCATGGTTGCCATTATGCGCCGAACGCACAGCGGGCGGGAGGCCGACGGCGGAACTCGCCTGCCGCCGTCGTGCTGGCGTATTTACTTCTTGGAGCGGGCCTGGACCAGGTTGGCGAACGGAAGCCTGCCGTGAGCTGCAACGAAGGCCGCTTGATAGCCGGCTTCGGCCGCATTCAGTTCGGACGGAGGAAACTCTTTCCAGGCAACAATGAGGTCCAAAGCATCCCGTAGTTGCCAGATGAGCCGTGCATCCCAGACAACGGTGGGCCGTCCGCGGCCGTAGTCCAGGAATTCCTGGATCTGCTTGCGAAGCCCTCGGTTACCCTGGCTGCCGGCGCTTGCTTTGCCTACGTACAGCACGGAAGCATCCGCAATCCACTCGGCCTCCAAGGCTTCCCGCTTGAGCGAAGGGTCCTTCTTCTTGAACGTGCCGGCAGTGCTCTTGCTGAGGAATACGGGGTCGAAATCAGCGGGGCACAGGATGGCGAAGACGCCGGGGCCTTGTGGAATCCGCATGGGATCGAGTTCGTCGAGCGGCCGGAATCCGGTGAAACCGTCCTGCGTGAGGGACTTTTTGGTGAAGAGCATGGTCCAGTGTGTCAAGGGGAAGTCACAAAATCCCCGTGCCGCGGGGTAGGCACATGAATTCTGACTTGTAGCTTAAAGTGTTCTCGGCTGCCCAACAGCCACCTCATCACTCCATTCGCGTCATAGGGGGACTATTTGCGCGCCCACATCAAGCTGCCCCACAGCTTTTGTCCACTCAATTTCTCTGTCCCGGGAGGTTCGCTCACGTGCGGAAGCTAGCAATCGCTGCGGCCACATCCGTAGTGCTGGCCGCAACCACTTGGGCAGTCGCCACGGCTGCCAACGCTGACTCTGGAACAGTCGTCAGGGTCATCGACGGCGACACCGTGGTTGTATCGATCAACAACAACGACCAGACGATCCGCCTGTTGAACATCAACACTCCTGAAACCAAAGACCCAAACAAACCCACCGAATGTCTTGGCCCGGAGGCCGCGGACCATCTGAAGGACGTGCTTCCCGTGGGGAGCAAGGTTCGTTTGGAGTTCGACATTGAACGCCACGACAAATACGGCAGAACACTGGCTGGAGTCTTCAACGCCAGCAATCAATTGGTGAACGCAGAAATCGCACGACGAGGCCTCGGGGTTCCCATGGTGGTGGAGCCGAACCGCAAGTTCCTTCCGCCTGTTGAGGAAGCCTTCGAGGAAGCGCGTACGGCGAAGGCTGGCCTGTTCGCAGAAGACATCGAATGCACACTCCCCGCACAACTGACAGCTGCCACGGAAGCAATAACGGCAGCCCAAAGCGCGGCGCCAGCCACGACGTCGACGGGTGCGGGAGCATCGGCCACTGGGCTTGCGACTGCCATCGCTTCTGCGAAGACAGCCAAAGACCTTCTGTCCGCTGCCAGGGACACCGAGCACTCGATTCTTTGGGCGGCGTACTCAGCCACCGAATCAGCAGCCAAGTTGTCTGCCTTAACAGCAGTGATATCCAAGGCCGAATCTGCCCACAGCCAGCTCAAGGACCAAGAGAAAGCATTGGCCGCAGCGGAGAAGAAGGCGGAGGAGGAACGAGTGGCTGCTGCTGCGCGTGCAGAGGCTGAAAAGAAGGCTGCCGAGGAAGCCGCGGCAGCTGCAAAGAAGGCTGCAGACGAGGCCGCAGCAGCAGAGCAGGCTCGAGCAGCCGCGGCGGCCGCCGAGGCTGAACGGATTCGGAACCTCCCTGTGCCGGCACCCTATGTGCCGCCGGCCCAGCAGTACGTTCCGCCGGCCCCACAAAATGTGGCCCCACCGGCCCAGTCGAACCCCTACCCCGGGTATACGGGTCCCCGCTGCTATGCTCCCGGCGGCAAGTCCTGGCGTCCCTGCTGACAAGCGGCTCGCGTGAATGCCTGGTATCCCCGCGACGGGGATACCAGGCTTTCTTGTCATTGGGCCGGGCACTCGTGGCAACGCACTAAACTCGCATGAGTGATCACAGGTGAAATCAAGTCCCAAGTAGACAAAGTCTGGAATACGTTCTGGAGCGGCGGTATCTCCAATCCTCTGGAAGTCATCGAACAGATCACCTACCTCCTGTTCCTCAAGCGCCTCGACGAGAACCACACACGGGCAGAGGCACAGGCCAACCTCTTGGGCGAGCCGATTGAGAACGCGGTGTTTCCCCAGGGCGTTGATCCTCAGGGCCGCCCCTACTCGGACCTCCGCTGGTCGAAGTTCAGGGACTTCGGCCAAACAGAGATGTTTACGGTCTTCCAGCAGAGCATCTTCCCGTTCCTCCGCACTGAACTGACCAAGCAGTCCAACGGTGAAGATTCCACCTACAGCCACCACATGAAGGATGCGCAGTTCAAGATCCCGAACGCGGGTGTCTTGAAGCAGGTGGTGGATGTCATCGACTCCATCAACATGGAGGGTCGCGACACCAAGGGCGATCTCTACGAGTACATGCTCTCGAAACTGGCATCGGCGGGTACCAACGGACAGTTCCGAACCCCGCGGCACATCATCGACCTCATGGTCGCGATGACAGCACCCCAGCCACTCGAAGCGATCTGTGACCCAGCCGCTGGCACCTGCGGCTTCCTGGTTCAGGCCGGCGAATACCTCCGTAAGAACAACAGCAATCTCCTCACCAATGACGAGACGAGCAAGTTCTTCCATCACGAGCAGTTCCACGGCTTCGACTTCGACTCCACCATGCTTCGCATCGGTTCCATGAACATGCTCCTCCATGGGGTCGAGAACCCGGACGTCTCCTACCGCGATTCACTTGCCGACCTGCACTCCATCGAGGAAGAAAAGTACAACGTCATCCTCGCCAATCCGCCATTCGCCGGCAGCTTGGACTACGAGAATGTGTCGAAGGAGCTGCTGAACGTCGTCAAGACGAAGAAGACCGAACTCCTCTTCCTGGCACTGTTCATCAAGCTTCTCAAGCCAGGTGGGCGAGCGGCCGTCATCGTTCCCGACGGCGTCCTCTTCGGCTCCACCGGCGCACACAAGTCCCTCCGCAAGACACTGGTCGAGGGTCACAAGCTCGACGCCGTCGTCAAACTCCCGTCCGGCGTCTTCAAGCCCTACGCCGGTGTCTCCACCGCTATGCTCTTTTTCACGAAGACCAACTCCGGCGGCACGGACAACGTCTGGTTCTACGACGTAAAGTCCGACGGCTTCAGCCTCGACGATAAGCGCACGCCACTCGCGTCTTCCGACCTCGAGGACGTCCTCTTGCGTTGGAATCAGCGCACGACGGCGGAACTTGAGCGGGCGCGCACGGAACAGTCTTTCTGTGTTCCGCTTTCAGAGATCGTGGCGAACGACTACGACCTCTCGCTCAACCGGTACAAGGAGATCGAGTACGAAGAGGTCGTACACGCGGCACCTGAGGAAATCCTGGCAGCGCTTGACGGCCTCGAGGCTGAGATCAGCGCGGGCATGAACGAGCTGCGGGAGCTGCTGAAGTGAAGCTCGTGCCACTCGTCAAGGTCGCTCGTGTCGTCTCTGGCGGGACGCCAAAGACTGCCGTCGCAGAGTACTGGGGCGGGGACATTCCATGGGCAACACCAAAGGACCTAAGCAGCCTCAAGGCTGTAGAAATCCACTCAACTCCCCGGGGACTGACCCCGGCGGGTTTGAAGGCTAGCAGCGCCGAGGTTCTACCCACTAATTCTGTTTTGTTCAGTTCCCGTGCGCCAATCGGGCTGTTAGCCATCAACAGCGTTCCCATGGCAACAAACCAAGGGTTCAAAAGCTTTGTTCCCGATCCAACCCAGCTTGAGGCCCGGTATCTCTACCGCTGGCTCGAATACAACCGGAAATGGCTACAAAGTCTTGGTGTTGGTGCGACGTTCAAGGAGGTTTCAAAAGCCACCGTTTCACGGATAGAACTTCCTCTGCCATCTGTAGCGGAGCAGCGGCGGATTGCGGCGATTTTGGACAAGACCGACGAGCTCCGCGCCAAGCGCCGCAAAGCCATCGCCCACCTCGACGCGCTCAACCAGTCGATCTTCCATTCCATGTTTGAGAAAACCCAACATCAGACGTCGTCCATTGAACTTGCCGACGCAGTCGCGCCGGGAACAATCGTGACATACGGAATTGTTCAAGCGGGTGAGGAATTTCCCGGGGGCGTACCTTACATTCGGACGGGCGATTTGTCCGATGGGCGGATTGCAAGTGAGAAACTTCGGCGAACGGATCCAGTCATTGCTTCCAAGTTTGAGCGTTCAAGAGTCTCCGCTGACGACATCGTAATGAGCATTCGGGCAACCGTTGGCACGGTCGCCCAGGTACCACCTGCCTTGGATGGCGCCAATCTAACTCAGGGCACGGCGAGAATCGCCCCCGGGCCGGACATGACCAGCTCCTATCTGCTGGAGTACCTACGTGCAGAACCCACCCAGCGTTGGATACAAAGAAACGTCAAGGGCGCTACGTTCAAAGAGATCACCTTGGAAAGGCTGCGTCGACTCCCCGTCACCACGCCCCCACTCGAACTGCAGCAGACCTTCGCAACCCGAATTGCCGCCGTCGAGCGCTTGAAGGAGACCCACCGCAAGCACTTAGCGGAATTGGACGCGCTCTTTGCTTCGCTCCAGAGCCGCGCGTTCAAGGGCGAACTCTAGGCAAGAGCCCAACGCTGACCTAGACCTGTCGCCGTACGGCAACAAATGCTAAAGTCGGCGTACGGCGACATTTACAGAAGTTGCCGTACGGCGACAGGAGCTTTCATTGCGCACAGTCCGCGAGGCTGGACCCCTTGTACGTGAGCTGCGTGAAGAGCGAGCGTGGTCCCAAGCAGAGTTGGCCCGACGAGCCAGCGTCTCGCGCACCTTTGTCATCGATCTTGAAGCCGGTAAAGCGTCGGTGGAGACGTCGAAATTCATGGACGTTTTCCAGGCCCTCGGTTTCGAGATCGCCATACGCGACAACGAAACGGGCGCGGTACGTTGGTGAGTACCCGCGCTCTTGATGTCTTTATGGACGGGACGCTCTGCGGCCGCGTTGAACAGTCACCCTCCGGAAATCTGACATTCCGCTACGATCCCGGATACCAGGCCGCACAGAACGCGACACCGCTTTCGCTGTCCATGCCTCTGGCAGCCACTCTGCACAAGAAGCGCACTGTGCTCCCCTTCCTGCAAGGCCTCCTACCCGACAGTGAAGGTGCCCTCCAGACGATCGCCCGGCGGTTCCGGGTGTCCCCCTCGAACCCCTTCGCAATCCTCGAACATATTGGGGCCGACGTCGCGGGTGCGCTGCAATTCATGGCGCCCGGCACCGGTTCCTCAGATAGCGCCCTCTCAAGAACAGCTGTGCAGCCGGTCTCGGACGCCGACGTGGCGGAAATGCTGGATCATGTGGTGACGGAATACAAGGACGGCACGCCCTACGATGACTCAGCAGGACGTTTTAGCCTTGCTGGGGCACAGCCGAAAATTGCCCTGCATCAACTTCCGAACGGCGAGTGGGCCGTACCCGAAGACGCCACTCCCACTACGCACATCCTTAAACCGGCAGCAGGCAGCTTCAGTCGTCTGGATGTGGTGGAACAACTGACCATGAGGGCAGCAGCTTTCCTGGGGCTCGAGGTGGCGAAGTCCGAACTCAGCCGCATTGGCGACTGGGACGTTTTTGTGACACGTCGCTATGACCGTCAGGAAGTGGATGGAGCGTGGCACCGCATCCATCAAGAAGACTTTTGCCAGGCGTTGAGCGTTTCTCCAGCCAAGAAGTACCAGCACCGTGATGGCGGGCCGGGAGCGAGCGATATGGCCGCCCTTGTTCGATCATTTCCTTTTGAAGCAGACCGTCGGGAAGCAGGAGATGGACTGTACAGGGCCTTCGTTTTCAACACCGTGGCAGGCTGCACCGACGCGCACGCCAAAAACTACTCCGTACTCCTCAACGGCAACAGGGCCCAGCTGTCTCCGCTTTATGACCTCGCCACCTATGCCCCCTATTGGGATGAGAACTCAAGCATCGACTTGGCCATGAGTGTGAAAGGCGAGTACAGACTTCAGAAAATCAGTAAGCAGATGTTGATCTCCACAAGCACGCAATTTGGCGTTGATGCAGAAGCTGCCAGAGAAATAGTTGAACACTATTGTGGGGGCATCGTAGAAGCATTTGAAGCTGCCAGTGAAGAGCTGAAATCCCAGCTGGGATCCCTCCCGAAAATCGCCGACGACACCATTGCGAAAATACGATTGCTGCCACTGGTCGAGGTCACCAGCCCGAAATAAGGCCTAAACCGTCGCAGTCCCATGATTGACTACCTTCAGGACATCAACAGATCGGAGACGGCTGCATGGGGGCAGTTACCAGCAACTTTGGGTTCATGCTGGGCGAGTGGCCAGAACTGGCCCAGCAAGCTCGTCGGGCCGAACAATTTGCCCGGGTCGATCCCCGAGCTTCCGTGTTCTACGCCCGCTACACCATCGAACGTATTGTTGAATGGCTTTACCAAGTGGAGCCAGGGTTGGTGACCCCCTACAAGGAAGACCTCAACGCCCTCCTGAACGAGCCCACCTTCAAGAATCTTGTGGGTGGTCCTATTGCCAACAAGTTCACGATCATTCGCAAAGCCGGCAACAATGCGGTCCACAATTCCGTTGGCCCCACCGTTCAAGGCGCTGAACTCGTGCTCCGCGAGCTGCACCACGTCTGCTATTGGCTCGCGAGGAACTACGCCAAAACAGGTAGCCAGCTGCCGCCGTCGCTGGCTTTTGATGCCGCGGCCCTGACCCCGAAGACGAAGGCCCCGGTCCAGCAGCAATCGCCGGAAGAGCTCCAGGCCCTCGAGAGCCAACTCAAAGCCAAAAATGAGGCCCTTGCACAGGCAGCTGCCGACTCGGCGGACCTCAAGGCCCAGCTGGAGATTCTGCAAGCCGAAGTCGCCGAGGCCAAAAAACAGAATCAGACCGTCCCCGACCACCACGACTATGACGAGGCCCTGACCCGCAGGCACCTCATCGATCTTGAGCTGAACGAGGCCGGCTGGCCGCTCAGCAACACAGAAGACCGTGAGTTCAAGGTCGACACCATGCCCACGGCAAGCGGCACGCTGAGCGGCGTCGGCTACGTGGACTACGTGTTGTGGGCTCTTCGCGGTTGATGGTGAAACAGGTTCCGTGTCTTGAAATCTGAAGGGCTCGTAGCCCTGCTGTGATGGATGTTCTCTACGCATTCATCAAGAGTCAGGAGCTACGAGCCTTGAACGAGCCTACTTCGCCGCGCCCCGATGCTGCCACCGCCATTTTCAACCTGCCCGACTACCGGGTCACCGGCACCGAGGTCCTCGCCTTCGGGCAGCGACGGATCCGCGTCGTGGCCACCGCCGAGGCCGGCTGCCCGTCCTGCGGCGTGATCAGCACCCGCGTGCATTCACGCCGGTCACAACGCCTGCGTGACATCCCTGTCGCCGGCCCGGTCGAAGTGGTCTGGGCCAAGCGGAGGTTCTTCTGCGATGAGTACCTGTGCCCCCGCCGGACATTCACCGAGGAGACAGCCGAGGTACCGCGCCGGGCACGGTCCACCCGCCGGCTCCGTGAGGCCCTGGTGGCCGCCGTGATCGGTTCCGGGAGGGCCGCCGCCGAGGCTGCCTCTTCATTCGGTGTCTCGTGGTGGCTTGTCCAGCGGGCACTGGATTCCGCGGCGCTGACGCTGCCCGATGTCGATGCCCTGGCACCGCGGATGCTCGGCATCGATGAACACCGCTACCGGTCCGTGCGGTTCTTCCGCGACCCTGCCACGAAGGCCTGGAAACGCTACGAACCCTGGATGACCACCATCGTCGATCTCGACACCGGACAAGTCCTCGGGATCGTTGACGGCCGCGACAGCGAGGGGGTAGGAGACTGGCTGTTCGCCCGCCCGCTTCAGTGGCGGCTGGGCGTGCAGGTCGTTGCCATCGACCCCTCGGCGGCGTTCCGCAAGGCCCTGCGGATGTGGCTTCCACGCACCGCTGTCTCAGTCGACGCGTTCCACCTGGTCAAGCTCGGCAACGACATGCTCACCGAAGTCCGGCAACGACTCACCCAGCAGACCCATGGTCGGCGGGGGCGCTCCATCGATCCGGTCTGGGCCAACCGGCGACTGCTCCTGCGCGCCGGGGACACGCTCTCGGATCGGGCCCGGGACAGGCTCAGCAACGTGTTCGCGACCGACGATGTCACCGGGAAGCTGCAGGCCGCGTGGCTGGTCAAGGAACAGCTCCGGGCCCTGCTGACTACCGGCTCTCTTGCCGACGCTGCCGCCGCGAAGGACCGGCTGCAGGTCCTGGTCGAGCGAGCCGCGCAGCCGGAGACGAACCGGCTGTGGCGCACAATCTGCCGGTGGTGGAAAGAGATCGAAGTCCTCATTGTCACCGGTGCGACAACCGCGAAAGTGGAAGCCAACAACACCGCGATAAAACACATAAAGAGGACGGGTCGGGGATTCACCAACGCACGCAACTACAAAACCCGTATCCTGTTGCGCAGTGCCGCCAGAACAGCGGCATGAACATCCCTCACGGCAGAACGTTCACCACGAACCGTGAAGAGCCGTGTTGTGGGGCGCTGACGGACTGCCTCTCGGGGTGGTCGAAGCGAAGCGGACCACCAAGGATCCCCATGTAGGGAAGCAACAAGCCAAGCTCTACGCCGACTGCCTGGAACGTCGATACGGCCGCCGCCCCATCATCTACTACACCTCCGGTTACGAGACGTGGATTTGGGACGACACCATGTACCCGGAGCGTGCGGTGCAGGGTTTCCACACGCGGGATCAACTGCAACTGCTCGTCAACCGCAGGCAAAGCCGAAAGCCGTTGGCTGAACAGGCAATCGACAACTCAATCGTCGAACGTCCCTACCAGCACAATGCCATTCGGGCCGTCACGGAAGCCTACGAGAAGGACTTCGAACGCAAGGCGCTTGTAGTCATGGCGACCGGCACGGGCAAGACGCGCACCGTCGTCGCACTCGCCAAGCTCCTGCAGGAAGCCAACTGGGCCAAGCGCGTTCTGTTCCTGGCGGACCGCGTTGCCTTGGTCAAGCAAGCGGCCAATGCGTTCAAGGCCCACCTGCCGGGCTCGAGCCCTGTCATCCTGGGCTCGGGTGAAGAGGCGGACAGCCGCATCCACGTGGCTACTTATCCGACCATGATGAACCTCATCAACAGGACTGAGGGAAAGCTGGGCCAGCGCACCTTTGGCATTGGCCACTATGACCTCATCATCGTCGACGAAGCCCACAGGTCGGTCTACCAGAAGTACAGGGCTATCTTCCAGTACTTTGATTCGCTCCTGATCGGGCTGACAGCCACGCCACAGTCAGAAGTGGACCGCAACACCTACAGCCTTTTCGGCATCGAAGACAACGTTCCCACGTTCGCCTATGAGCTCAGCGAGGCCATCGAGGCCGGATACCTCGTGCCGCCACGAGTCGTGCCGGTTCCGCTGAAGTTTCCTGACCAGGGCATCTCGTACGAGGACCTGTCTGAAGCTGCAAAAGAAGAGTGGGACGAACTCGAGTGGGATGAAGACGGCGAAATCCCGGATTCCGTGGACGCCACCGCGATCAATACGTGGCTCTTCAACGCAGACACAGTGGACAAGGCCTTGGAAGTCCTCATGACCCGCGGCCACAAAGTTGCAGGCGGGGATCGCTTGGGCAAGACCATCATCTTCGCAAAGAACAACCGGCATGCCGAGTACATTGCCGAACGCTTCGACAAGAACTACCCGGCATACAAGAGCCAGTTTGCCCGCGTCATCACCTACCAGGTGAACTACGCCCAGAATCTCATCGACCAGTTTTCGAACACCGAGAGCGACCCACACATCGCCATCTCAGTAGACATGCTGGACACCGGCGTGGACGTGCCGGACGTGGTTAATCTGGTCTTCTTCAAAATGGTCAGGTCCAAGACCAAGTTCTGGCAGATGGTGGGACGCGGTACCCGTCTCCGCCCGGAACTGTACGGGCCGGGCGAGGACAAGAAGGACTTCTTCATCTTCGACCTCTGCCGCAATGCCGAGTTTTTCAATGCAGGTATGCCTAGCAATGAAGGGTCCTTGGGTAGGTCACTCGCAGAGACCACTTTCGCGGCGCGCGTGCAGCTCCTCCAGACTTTCACCGACCTTCAATGGGATCCCCAGGCGCCTGTCATTGCCGACCTTCGGCAAACCCTGAAGCACACAGTTGACCGGCTTCCGCTCGACAACTTCCTCGTCAAGCCGGCTCGCAAATGGGTGGACAGGTTCACTGACGAAGCAGCGTGGACAACCTTGGCGGCCGAGGACTTCCAAGCTTTGCAAACCGAGATCGCCAAGCTCGCGTCCATCGGTGCGCCAGCTGACACGGAAGAGGCCAAGCGCTTCGACTACCTCATGCTCCAAACAGAATTGGCGTCGCTGCAAGGATCGGCGATCGGGCCGTTCCGGATAAAGATCCAGACAATCGCCTCCGCCCTGCAGGACCAACAGAGCATCCCGGCCATCGCCGCTCAATTGCCGTTGCTGGACACCATCCTCCACGACGACGAATGGGAATCCGTTTCATTGGAATGGCTGGAAGAAATCCGACGCCGACTCCGGGCATTGGTCCATCTCATCGAGAAGCGGAAACGCAAGGTGGTCTACACGAACTTCCAGGACGAGCTCGGCGTGCTTGAAGAAATCGAACTCGCGGGGGCAACAAATGGCTTCGTGGACCTCCCTCGTTACAAAGAGAAAATGCGTTCGTACTTGGCGCAATATGAGGAGCACGCAACCATCCAACGGCTCCGGCGTAACAAGCAACTCACGGCCTTGGACCTCGCCGAGCTTGAACGTATCCTCCTCGAAAGCGGGCTGGGTTCGCTGGAAGATTTGAATCGTGCCGCCAATGATGGGCTCGGTCTCTTTGTCCGTTCCTTGATTGGTTTGGACCGCGAAGCCGTCGAGGAAGCGTTGTCAGAGTTTGTGGCTGGTACTACGCTCACTGCCCAGCAGCTCAACTTCCTCAAAGTTCTGACCAATCACCTGATGGAAAATGGAAAGGTCAGCCCAAAAGCCTTGTTCAAGTCCCCATATAACGAGCTGGCTCCGTCCGGCCCGGATGTGCTGTTCGGCGATGACAAGATCGGGCAGTTGATCAGCATCCTCCGCTCCATAGAGAACCACGCGAAGGTGGGCTGAACATGGAGCTGGCAGTGCCGCCGTCGACCCCCAAACCGTGAAGCGGTTGTTTCAGCGTTGACAGCCCCTTGTGACCCGTGCCATATTCAAAGCGTGAACCTGTCAGACAGCCGGACAGCCGGACAGCAAGAGCCCCAGGGCGGGCATATGCCCATTTCCCGCATCTCCGCAGCTGAAGCGGTCTTCGCGGCGCTGAGGCGTGCGATCGAGGGCGGCCAGTTCGATATCGGCACCAAGCTGAGCTCGGAAGCGACCCTGGCGGGCCAGTACGGCGTCAGCCGCTCCGTTATCCGGGAAGCGCTGCGATCCTGCAACACCCTGGGCCTCACCGTGACCAAAACGGGCAAGGGCACGTTCATTGTGGCCAACAAGGTCGCTAATGACCTTACCTTGGGTCAGTACAGTGCGCGTGATCTCAACGAAGCCCGCCCGCACATCGAGATCCCGGCAGCCGGGCTCGCCGCGCAACGAAGGACGGACGAGGAACTTGAGCACCTCAAGGAGATCATCCAGGAAATGCTCAGCGAGAACGACCCCGAGGCCTGGGTGAACCTGGACGCGAGCTTCCACTCCGCCGTGGCCCGCGCCAGCGGAAACCGGGTGTTCGCCAGCGTCGTCTCGGACATCCGTGAGGCTTTGGCCCACCAGTCCGAGACCCTCAACCTGGTCGCTGACCGGCAACACCGTTCGGACGAGGAACACGTCGCCGTGCTCAATGCGATCGAAGCCGGAGACTCTGAAGCCGCAAGCAAAGCGATGGCCGCCCACCTGCAGGCCGTCAGCGTGGCACTGGACACGATCCTCAGCAAATGAATATTCCAAAGGACACCATGCCCGCCCCCGCAGCACCGGCCCACCAAACCGCGGCACAAAACCTCAAAGCGCCGCACCACGTCCCCCTCGTCGAGGTAACCCGCGACGGCCTGGTGGAGAGCATCCACTACGGCTCGCTGATTGCCCTCACAGAAGACGGCACCACCGCCGTGGAAGCCGGCGAACCGGACGCGCCGATGTACCCGCGCTCAAGCCTGAAGCCGCTGCAGGCCGTAGCGCTGCTCAAGGCCGGTTTGGACATCCCCCAAAACCTTCTGGCACTCACCGCTGCCAGCCACTCGGGCGCACAGATGCACCGCGACGGCGCCACTGAAATCCTGAAGCTGCACGGCCTGACCGAGGCCGCACTGGCCAACAGCACGGACCTGCCGTACGGCGTTCAGGAGCGCGAAGAATGGCTCCGTGCCGGTAACGGTCCCACCCAGATTGCACAGAACTGTTCCGGCAAGCATGCTTCCATGGCCGCAGTTTGCGTCATCAACGGCTGGCCTGTGGAGGGGTACTTGCACCCCGGGCACCCCTTGCAGGTCCTGGTCCGCGACACCATCACGGACCTCACCGGCGAGGATGCAGCAGCGGTCAGCACCGACGGCTGCGGGACCCCGCTCTTTGCGCACTCCTTGCACGGCATGGCCCGCGCTTATGGCCGCCTCGCCGCCGCCGACGAAAGCACCAACGAGGGCAAAGTCGCCCACGCCATGCGCCGCTTCCCAGAGATGGTGGCCGGCGAAGGCCGCGACGTCACCGCCCTCATGCGGGCCGTACCCGGGCTTCTGGCGAAGGACGGTTTTGAGGGCCTCCAGCTGGTGGGCTTCCCGAACGGCACCGGTGTGGCCGTCAAGATTTCCGACGGCGGCGATCGTGCCCGCATGCCTGTCACCGTTGAGGTTCTTCGCCGGTTGGGCGTCGACGGCGGCAGCCTGGGCACGCTTCAGAGCCCACCCGTGCTGGGCGGCGGCCTTCCGGTCGGCGAGCTCCGTGCGGCCCACATTTTCAGCAACTAAACCAAGGACAGCTATGACCACCGTCGATCAGGCGATCCCCCTCCGTTCCGAACACGACCTCTTGGGCGACCGTAATGTCCCCGCGGATGCCTACTGGGGCGTCCATACCCTCCGCGCAATCGAGAACTTCCCCATCACAGGGCAGCCCCTCTCCACCAACAAGCACTTGGTCCGTGGACTGGCCGCAGTGAAGCAGGCCGCGGCCCGCACCAACCAGGAACTCGGACTCCTGGATGCTGAGAAGGCGGACGCCATTGTGCAGGCCTGCCAGGACATCATGGATGGCATGCTCCACGAGCAGTTCATGGTGGACGTAATCCAGGGCGGCGCCGGCACCAGCTCCAACATGAACGCCAACGAGGTCATCGCCAACCGTGCACTGGAAATCCTGGGCCACCCCAAGGGCGACTACTCCAAGCTGCACCCGAACGACCATGTGAACCTGAGCCAGTCCACCAACGACGTCTACCCGACGGCGGTTAATCTGGCCACGATCTTCTCAGTCAAGGAACTCCTGGAAGCCCTCGAAGAACTCGAGCTGGCCTTCGCTGAGAAGGGCCGCGAGTTCCGGACTGTCGTCAAGATGGGCCGCACCCAGCTGCAGGACGCTGTTCCCATGACCCTCGGACAGGAATTCGGCGGCTACGCCGTGACCATCGGTGAGGACCGGGCGCGGCTGGACGAGTCCCACATGCTGATCCACGAGATCAACCTTGGCGCCACAGCCATCGGCACAGGGTTGAATGCCCCGGCGGGCTACGCCGAGGCTGCCTGCCGCCATCTGGGCGAAATCACCGGCCTTCCCCTCCTCACAGCCGCTGACCTCATTGAGGCAACTCAGGATGTGGGCGCGTTTGTTCACCTGTCCGGCGTGCTGAAGCGCGTGGCAGTGAAACTCTCCAAGATTTGTAACGACCTCCGCCTGCTGTCTTCCGGACCGCGTGCGGGTTTGGGCGAGATCAACCTTCCGGCCGTGCAGTCCGGTTCGTCGATCATGCCCGGCAAGATCAATCCGGTGATCCCGGAAGTGGTCAGCCAAGTGGCATACGAAGTCATCGGCAACGATGTCACCGTCACCATGGCCGCGGAGGCCGGCCAGCTTCAGCTGAACGCCTTCGAACCGATCATTGTGCACAGCCTGCACAAGAGCATCTCCCACCTGGAAGCAGCGTGCCGCACCCTTACGGCGCGCTGCGTCCGGGGCATCACTGCAAACACCGAACGGCTACGGCTTACCGTGGAGCAGTCGATCGGTCTCGTCACGGCATTGAACCCCCATATCGGTTACGCCTCCGCCACCGCTATCGCGCAGGAAGCGCTGGCAACGGGCAAGGGCGTTGCGGAACTCGTGCTGGAGCACGGTCTTCTGACCGCCACCCAGCTGGAGGAACTGCTGAGCCCCGAGCGTCTGGCAAATCTCAGCAAATAGGCCGACACTGGCCTGTAAATCCTCCAACCAGCCGTCCCGCCCCATGAGGCATACCCCCACGAGGCTTTGTTCTGCGTGCCCGGACTTCCAACCGGACGCGCCCAGGACACCCCCAACAGGACACCCCTAAGGATTCCAATGACCAACCCCATCACGGACCACACGGTCCCGGCCCAAGCGCACGCCAGCGAGAAAGCCCTCCACAAGGAGGACTCCGGCTACCACAAGGACCTCAAGCCCCGCCAGATCCAGATGATCGCGATCGGCGGCGCAATCGGTACCGGACTGTTCCTGGGCGCCGGCGGCCGGCTCAACGCAGCTGGCCCCTCCCTCGTTATCGCATACGCAATCTGCGGCTTCTTCGCTTTCCTGATCCTCCGCGCTCTCGGTGAACTGGTTCTGCACCGCCCGTCGTCGGGTTCCTTCGTTTCCTACGCCCGCGAGTTCTACGGCGAAAAGGCAGCCTTCGTTTCGGGCTGGTTCTACTGGATCAACTGGGCCACCACCACCATCGTGGACATCACCGCGGCAGCGCTTTACATGGAGTTCTTCGGCAAATATGTCGCATGGATAGGCGCCGTTCCGCAGTGGGCGTGGGCGCTCATTGCATTGGTTGTGGTGCTCGGCCTCAACCTGGTCTCCGTGAAGGTCTTCGGTGAAATGGAGTTCTGGTTCGCGCTGATCAAGGTGGCAGCACTGGTGGCCTTCCTTCTGGTGGGCACCTACTTCGTCATCTTCGGCACCCCGGTGGAGGGCCAGGAAGTCGGCTTCAGCCTCATTGCAGACAACGGCGGGGTCTTCCCCAACGGCGTGCTTCCCATGATCATCCTCATGCAGGGTGTGCTCTTCGCTTACGCATCGATTGAACTCATCGGCACCGCAGCCGGCGAAACTGCCAACCCGGAAAAGATCATGCCCAAGGCCATCAATTCCGTGGTCATCCGCATCGCCCTCTTCTACGTTGGCTCCGTGATCCTGCTGGCTCTGCTGCTGCCGTACACCTCTTACGAGAAGGGCGTCAGCCCGTTCGTGACGTTCTTCGGTTCCATCGGCGTAGAGGGCGTGGACGTCATCATGAACCTTGTGGTTCTTACCGCAGCACTGTCTTCGCTGAACGCCGGGCTCTACTCCACAGGCCGCATCCTCCGCTCCATGTCGGTGGCCGGCTCTGCCCCGAAGTTCGCCCAGCGCATGAACAAGGCAGGCGTCCCCTACGGTGGCATCGCCATCACGGCCGGCGTGTCCCTCCTCGGTGTTCCGCTGAACTACCTGGTCCCGGCCGACGCTTTCGAGATCGTCCTGAACGTCGCTTCCGTGGGCATCATCGTCACCTGGGCCACCATCGTCCTGTGCCAGATGCAACTCAAACGCTGGGCCGACAAGGGGTGGCTCAAGCGCCCGTCCTTCCGGATGTTCGGCGCCCCCTACACTGGCTGGTTGTCCCTGATCTTCCTGGCGGCCGTGCTGATCATGGTGTTCATCGAGTCCCCGTTGACCATGCTGGTCACCGCGATTGCCTGCGGACTCATGGTCTGGGGCTGGTTCCTGTGCCGCAAGCAAATCCACGAGCTTGCTGCCACCCGCGACGGCTACACCGGCAGCGCGCCCGTGATCGCCAACCGCCCGCTGCCCGGCGGCGACAAGTAACAAGCAACAACCGCTGAATCACGACGGCGGCACCCGGGTTCCGTAACAATCGGACCCCGGGTGCCGCCGTCGTCGGTTAACGCCCCCAACTGAGTAACAGCAAACGTCCCAATGACTGCTCAGTAGAACATGTGCTGTTACTCAGTTGGGTGGGGGCGGGGCGGAGGCAGACATCGGATCATTCGTGGCTACTATTGGTCCATGGCTGTCACAGACGAGGCGATCAGCAAGATCAAAGGCATGCTGATCCGCGGGGAACTCAAGGCCGGCGATCGACTTCCGCCGGAGAAGGAACTGAGCGAGCGGCTTGGCCTCTCCAGAAGTTCCCTGCGCGAAGCGGTCAAAGCCCTCGAACTGATCCGTGTGCTGGACGTCCGCCGCGGTGACGGAACCTATGTGACCAGCCTCGACGCCAAGCTGCTTAACGAAGCCGTGGCCTTCGTTGTGGACCTGCACCAGGACAGGTCCATTCTGGAACTCTTCGAGGTCCGACGAATACTGGAACCGGCCACCGCACACTTGGCAGCGGGCAAAATGACGCCTGAGCAAATACTGGCCCTCCGGAGCACCATGGACGGCATCGACGAGAACACGGACGTCGAGGAACTTGTGGCCCATGACCTCGAATTCCACAGCATCATCACCGAAGCCGCAGGAAACGACTACCTCGGCAGTCTCTTGGAGGCCCTGTCCAGCAGCACTGTCCGGGCACGGATCTGGCGCGGACTGACACAGGAAAAAGCTGTGGCCCACACCTTGGCGGAGCACCACGCAATCGCCGACGCGCTGGAGCGGGGCGATGCCGAACTGGTGCGCGCGCTGGTGACGGTGCACATCAGTGGCGTGGAGAACTGGCTGCGGCAGGCGCTCTAACCCTCGGCCAGAGGGGTGACTGCCAGACCGTAGGTCCGGATCGCGGTCTCTTCGAGCACGGCGTCCTGCTCTGACGGGCTCAGGGACGACACCAATTCCAACAACACATCCAGCGTCCTGCCATAAGGAGCCCCGAGTGTACTGACCGGCCAGTCGCCGCCGATCATCAAGCGCTCTGGCCCGAAAGCCTCCAACGCGGCTTCGAACAGCGGCCGCAACGCATCCGCGGTGTATTCAGTGCCTGGCAGATGCAGCCCGGAAAGCTTGGCCACCGAGTTCGGTTCCCGCCCAAGCGCGCTGAAGTCGGCGCGCCACGAGTCCATGAGCTGAGGGTCAGCCAGCGGTGGCTTTCCCAAGTGATCCAGCACCACTGTCAGTTCCGGCATCTCACGGGCAAGTCGGACCGCAGATCCCAGGTGCCGCGGGTACGCATCCGGAACATCAAAGGTGAGCCTGCGCTCTGCCACCATCATCAAGGACTCGCGAACTGCGGGGAGGTCCAGGAAGTCGGACCGGGGGTCGTCGTGCACCAGGTGCCGCACTCCCCTGAAGACGGGCTGGGCTGTGAAGCGGTGCAGCTGCTCTGCTGCTTCATCGGGTGCATCCAACCGGACCCAGCCCACCACACCCAGCACCCAAGGATTCTGCGCAGCTACCGCCAGCATGGCTTCGGTGTCGGCAAGGGTATCGTCGGCCTGGACCAGCACCGCTCCCCGAACACCGGCGGCCTCCAGCGTCTCGCGGGCTTCATCTCCGCCGAAACTCCGGTAGAGCGCACCGTGCTGCGGGCCGAGCCATCCATAGGGACGCACTCCGCCGGTGACGAAGGAATCCACCGTCCAGAGGTGCAGATGCGAATCAATCATGGCCGGCTGCCTCCAAGGCGTCCCAGAGCTCCTCCGGCACAGGCGCTTCCATCCGCGATGCGTTCGTGGCCACCTGTTCAGGAGAAGTGGCCCCGGCGGTCACGTTCACCACCGCGGGATGCCGCAGCGGGAACTGGAGGGCCGCCGTCGGAAGTTCCACGCCAAAGTCGCGGCAGACCGCCGCAAGGCGACGCGCACGCTCCAGCACATCCGGCGGTGCCTGCTGGTAGTTATAGTGCGCGTCCTCGGCGACATCGGGCCGGGCCAGGAGGCCCGAGTTATAGGCACCCACGCTGACGACGCCGGTGCGGCGCTCCACACAGCGGTCAAGCAGCGGAACGCCGGGCTGCTCAAGCAAGGTGTATCGGCCAGCCAACATCACCAGATCCAGGTCAGCTGCGTCGACGCATTCCAGGGCAGCCTCGGCTGAGTTGATACCCACGCCAATGGCCTTGACCAGTCCCTCCGAGCGCAGCTTTTCCAACACGGGCAACGCTTCGGAGATGCCGGCTTGGAGATCGTGGACATCGGGATCGTGAAGGTAGGCAATGTCCACGTGGTCCAGGCCAAGCCGTTCCAGTGACTCCTCGATGCTGCGCCGGATCCCCTTCTCGGAGAAGTCCCACACTCGACGTGCAGCAGCGGGAACATCGAACCCCTCAGGGTCCTGCCCGCCGCCGGAGCTCGGTTCCAACAGCCGGCCTACCTTGGTGGAGATGACAAATTCATTCCGTGGTTTGTCCCGAAGGACCGCGCCCAGCCGCTGTTCGGAGAGGCCAAGCCCGTAGTGCGGGGCGGTATCGAAGTAGCGGATGCCGGCGTCCCAAGCGGCCAGAACGGTGGCGAGCGCTGCACCGTCCGGAATGGCCCGGTACAGGTTCCCAATGCCCGCACCACCGAAGCCAAGCTTGCCCAGCTCAAGTGAGTTCATGGCATTTCCCATACCTTCTGGATACCCGCATCCTCCCCCGAATAATCATCCTGCACCGCTAAAAGTTCAGCCATCCGCGCCTGCCATGGAACGTTGGCGGGGTGGTCGGCGAGCGCGTGCCGCATGGCTTGGTAGTTTTCGACGTCCACCACATGAAAGAGATCGAGACCGCTTCGCCAGATCCGCCAGTTCTTAACCCCGGCCTCTTTGAGGGCTGCCACCAGTTCGGGCGGGATGTGTGCGTGGGCGTCGGCGTATTCGTCCGCGGTTCCCGGCTTGAGCTTGGTGTGGAGGGCGATGCTCTCAGCCATGGGCGGACTCTTTCCGGAGGGCTGACGGTTTCAGGAAAAGTTCCAGCACTGGCACCGCCACGTCGGGTTTTTGAACGGGCAGCTTGATGGTGAGCGTTCCGGGTGGCTGGCCGCCCGGGGTCATGTTCATGGCCTGTTGGGCGGGATCCAGTTCCCGCAGGAACACCTCCGAGGCGTCATTCAGCAACTGGGCGTATTCCACCTTGCCGGCGAGGTCCGGCAGGTGGACGTACTCGAAGGGCCACGCGAAGAGATGGACGTACAGCTTGTCACCACGCTGCGTGTAGCGGGTATCCGTCGGTGCGGGATAGGACGAAGCTCCGGCCCCGTAGATGGCGCGCGAGTGCAGCTTCATCCATTCGCCAATGCCCTCCAGCGAACCCAGCGCCCGCGGATCCAGGCTGCCCCTTCCTGTGGGGCCCACGTTGAGCAACAGGTTGCCGCCCTTGGACACGCCATCCACCAGCATGCGGATCAGCAAGTCAACGGGCTTGTAATTCAGGTTGTCCCGGTCATAGCCCCAGCTGCCATTCAACGTCTGGCAGGCCTCCCAGGTGACCGGTTCGCCGTCGACCATCATGGGACCGGCTGGCTGGTACTGCTCAGGTGTGACCAGGTCTCCCGGGATTTCCAGCCGGTCGTTGACCACAATGGCTGGCTGCAGCTCCCGCACCATGGCGAGCAAGGCTTCCGAGTCCCAGTCTTTCCGGCCTTTGCCGCCCCAGTATTCCTCTTGGTGTCCGCCTGTATAGGAGAAGTCGAAGAAGAGGTAGTCGATAGTGCCGTAATTAGTGAGGAGCTCACGCACCTGGCCATGCAGGTACTGGCGGTATCGGTCCATGTCGCGGCCGGCATTCAAGCTTTCGACGTCGGCCGCGTTGCGTTGGGGATGGACCCCGTCCACAGTGAAGTCGGGGTGGTGCCAGTCGATGAGTGAGTGGTAGAAACCGACCTTCAATCCCTCGGCCCGGAGCGCTTCAACAAAGGGGCTGATCAAGTCGCGGCCGGCGGGAGTGTTGGTGGCTTTGTAGTCCGTCAGGGCGGAATCCCACAGGCAGAAGCCGTCGTGGTGCTTGGTGGTGAGGACCACGTACTTCATCCCGGCGTTGCGGGCTGCCCGGGCCCACTCGCGGGGGTCGTAAAGGTCCGGATCGAAGCGCCGGAAGTACTTGGAGTACTCCTCCACCGTTGTTTCCTCTTGGTTCATCACCCACTCGTGGCGTGCTGGAAGGGCGTAGAGGCCCCAATGCACGAACATGCCAAAGCGTGCTTCCTCGAACCAAGGTGCGTGCTGGATCAACGGGATTCCTTCCATACGGGGCCGTTCGGAAAGCTGTACGCGGCCAGTGTTTCACGGAGCATTTCGTTTCCGGCGCCAGGGTTCGACGGCGGCCAGTAGGCGCCGCTGTGGACGTCCACGGGAGTGGTGAAGTGTTCATGGAGATGATCCACGAACTCGATGGTCCTGCCTTCCTTGGTGCCGGACACGGCAACGAAGTCCAGCATGGACAGGTGCTGAACGGCCTCACACAAGCCAACGCCACCGGCATGCGGGCACACCCTGACGCCGAACTTCGCAGCGAGCAGGAGGATGGCGATGTTCTCGTTCACCCCTGCTACCCGGGCGGCATCGATCTGCAGGACCTGCAGTGATCCGGCCTGCAGCATCTGTTTGAACACCACCCGGTTCTGCACGTGTTCGCCGGTGGCCACGGGAATCGGGGCTACCCCGCGGGCGATGGCGGCGTGGCCCAGGATGTCGTCCGGGCTGGTGGGCTCCTCAATCCAGGCAATGTCATACGGGGCAAGGTGGGCCATCCAGTCGATGGCTTCCTGGACATCCCAGCGCTGGTTGGCATCCAGGGCAATCCTGATGTCGGGACCCACTGCTTCACGGGCAGTCCGTACACGGCGGATGTCGTCCTCCAGGGAGGCCCCCACCTTCAACTTGATCTGGGTGAAACCATCTGCAACGGCTTCCTTGGCCAGCCGCGCCAGTTTCCCCTCGCTGTACCCCAGCCAGCCCGGCGTCGTGGTGTATGCGGGGTAACCCTCGGCGCGAAGTGCCGCCTTCCGGGCTTCCCTGCCAGGTTCAGCCGCCCGAAGAATGCCCAGCGCCTCCGCGGGAGTAAGGGCGTCCGTGAGGTAGCGGAAGTCCACCAGGGCCACGAGCTCTTCGGGCGTCATTCCTGCCAAGAGTTCCCAGAGTGGCAGCCCGGCACGTTTGGCCTTCAAATCCCACAGCGCATTGACCACGGCTCCGATGGCCATGTGCATGACACCCTTTTCGGGACCCAGCCAACGGAGCTGCGAATCGTGGGCCAGCAGCTTCCACGTGGCCCCCATGTCAGCCAGCAGCGTCTCAACATCAGCGCCGAGGAGGTGATCGCGGAGCGCGTTGATCGCCGCCGTTTCCACCTCGTTCCCCCGGCCGATGGTGAACACAAAGCCGTGGCCCTCGTGTCCGTCCCCGGCGTCAGTGCGGATGATCAGGTATGCCGCAGAGTAGTCCGGGTCCGGATTCATGGCGTCAGAGCCATCCAGCTCAAGGGATGTTGGAAAGCGGATATCGAACGTATCCATTGCAGTGATGGTGCTCATGCGGCTCCTGAAGTCCGTTACGATTCTGCACCGAGCCTAAACATCCGATGTCTCCCTTGTCAATGGGTCACATTTCCGTATTATGGGGTGAAACACCACACTAGAGCTCGGATGTTAGTCCCGAACACGGAGGAAGCCATGACCTTGAAATTCGCCAGGCTGGGTACGGCCGGAAACGAACAACCGGCCGTCATCGCCCAGGACGCCGACGGCACCGAGAAATACTTCAGCCTCACGCCCTTGACCCAGGATATCGACGGCGGATTCCTCGCCTCGGATGGCATCGAGCGCACCCGGGAAGCCCTGAACAGCGGGGATCTTCCCGAAATTTCCCCTGCGGGCCTGCGCATCGGTGCGCCGGTTGCCCGCCCGGGTGCAGTAGTGGCCATCGGCCTCAACTACACCGCCCATGCTGCCGAGTCCGGTGCCACACCGCCCGAGGTTCCCGTGGTCTTCCTCAAGCCCACCAACACCATCGCCGGACCGTTCGACGCCGCTCCCATCCCGCCGTCGTCGGAAAAGTACGACTGGGAAGTGGAACTGGCCATCGTGATCGGCCGGGAAGCGTCATACCTTTCATCTGTCCCGGAAGCCGAAGCCTGCATCGCCGGTTACGCCGTGGCGAACGACCTCTCCGAGCGCGACTACCAAATTCCCGGTGCTGCGGGACAGTGGACCAAAGGCAAATCACTGCCCTGCTCCACTCCCCTGGGCCCGTGGCTGGTCCCGGCCTCCGAGATCGACGCAAGCAACCTGCGCCTCCAGACCTTGGTCAATGGTGAAGCCCGCCAGGATTCCAGCACGTCGGACATGATCTTCGACCCGGCCACCATTGTGCACCACCTGAGCCAATACATGGTTTTGGAGCCCGGAGACGTGATCATCACCGGGACCCCCGAGGGCGTTGCACTGTCCGGCCGCTTCCCCTTCATCCAGCCCGGCGACGTCGTGGAGTTGGACATCGAGGGATTGGGACGCCAGCGCCAGGAGTACTTCAGGGCGCAGGCCGGTTCCGCGACAGGCGGTCAGGCCGGCGCAGCCGCTCCCGCCCACGTCAACGCCTGATGGCAGCCGCAGCGCCCTCGGTGGGCAACGACTTTGAGGGCCTCGCGGCCCTCGTCACCGGCGGCGCGTCCGGCATCGGGGCGGCCATCGCGGACCGCCTCGCTGCCGGAGGCGCGCAGGTCGCCGTCCTGGACCTCGCCCCGGAAACCAGCCCGCACTTTGGTGTCCAGTGCGATGTGGCCGATGATGCATCGGTGCGTGCCGCCGTCCATGCCGTTGTGGAGCAATTTGGCCGGCTGGACATCGTGATCAACAACGCCGGAATCGGCGCCCAAGGCGACATTGCCGCTAACGACGACGACGAGTGGCTGCGCGTCCTCAACGTCAACGTGGTGGGCATCGCCCGCGTCAGCCGCGCAGCTCTGCCGTACCTCCGTGAGTCACCGGCAGCAGCGATCGTCAACACCTGCTCCATCGCAGCGACCGCGGGACTGCCGCAACGTGCGCTGTACTCGGCGTCGAAAGGTGCAGTGTTGTCCCTGACGCTCGCCATGGCAGCAGACCACGTCCGTGAGGGGATCCGCGTCAACTGCGTCAATCCCGGCACCGCAGACACTCCCTGGGTGGGACGTCTGTTGGATTCCGCTGCCGACCCCGCCGGCGAGCGCGCCGCCCTCAACGCCCGGCAGCCCCACGGCCGGCTGGTTGACGCCGCTGAGGTGGCCGGTGCCGTCGCGTACCTTGCGAGCCCGCTGTCAGGCTCCACGACGGGAACCTCGTTGGCGGTCGACGGCGGCATGCAGGGTTTGCGGTTGCGTCCGGTGCAGTAGGAGTTTCGTAACGCTACGGGCCTGCAACGTCCGGCACCGGTGGTTCGCCTATGCTCAACCTCAAGGAATCAATGGCGACTCACTTAGCAAACTCAGGAGCATTACCCATGAGCAACTGGCGCATCAGGGACTTCCACTCATCCGACCTCGATGGCATCCTCCACCTCTGGGAGTCACTCAAAGCCGACGGCGTGGAGCCGGTGTACGCGTTGTCCGAGGTCCTGGCATCGTGCGAAAAGGACCACGCCGTGGTCGCGGTGCAGGGCGACCAAGTGGTGGGCGCCGCCGTCGGACGCGCCGCACACGACCAAGGCTGGATCGTGTTCCTGGCCACGCTGACGGAGTTCCGCGGCCGCGGCATCGGCACCTCGCTGCTGTCCGCCGTCGAGAACCGCATGGCCCCGCACGGCCTCAACAAGCTGTCTGCACTCATGCCTGAAACTGAAACCCGGGTGGAAGCCTTCCTGGGGCGAGGCTTTGTGGTCAAGAAGAACCTGCGCTATTTCGAGCGCACCATACCTGTGCAGCGGCAGGAATTGGAGCCATTGAGCCTGCTCGGTGGCCGCATCCTTGCACGGGATCTGTGGGAGAACGTGGCCGGCATGCGCCGCGAGAAGGAACTGTTGGAACGCCGCCTGGTGCTTCCCCTGGCCGAGGCGGACCTCGCCGACGAATACGGCGTGGTGCCGCCCCGGGCTGTTGTGCTGTTCGGTCCTCCAGGTACGGGAAAGACCACGTTTGCCAAGGCCATTGCGTCGCGGCTGGAGTGGCCGTTCGTAGAGGTCTTCCCGTCGCGCTTGGCCGCTGACCCCAAGGGCCTGGCCGGTGCGCTGCGCGAGACGTTCCTGGAAATCGCCGAACTGGAGCACGCAGTGGTGTTCATCGACGAGGTGGAGGAAATCGCGTCGCAGCGTGCCGGGGATCCGCCGTCGCCGCTGCAGGGCGTCACCAACGAACTCCTCAAGATCATCCCGGCCTTCCGCGAACAACCCGGCCGCCTCCTGGTGTGCGCCACCAACTTCATCCGCGCCTTGGACACCGCATTCCTCCGCCACGGCCGGTTCGACTACGTCATCCCCATCGGCCTCCCGGACGTCCACGCCCGCGAAGCCATGTGGCAGCGTTTCATCCCCGCCACAGTGGTGGACTCCGTGGACATCGCCCAGCTGGTGGAACGGACGGAAGGCTTCTCGCCCGCCGACATCGAGTTCGCGGCCCGCAGCGCCTCCCAGCGTGCCCTGGAAAAAGCAGTGTACGACGACGGCGCTGCTTTGGGCGGTTCAGCCGGCGCTGCGTCCGGGGCCGGGTCCAACGGGCGCAAGGGACCCGTGACGCAGGACTACCTCGACGCGATTGGTGACACGCGCACCACCGTGAGTCCCGAAGTGCACCAGGACTTCCTCGAGGACATCGACGTGCTGGGGCGGGTGTAACTCCTTCCCGCGAGATCGCCGGAACACTGCGGGTTCGCCGGAACACTGCGGGTTCGCCGGAACTCTCCGGGCGGTCTCGACGCATTGCGGCGGTCTCGGCGTGAAGGCAGGGGCAGCGGTAATCTTTGAGCCATGTCCTCGAATCCCCTTCGCCATGCGCTGTCCCGCATGGGCGGCCGCGATCCCCATGAAAAGCACCGCACAGCAACCCCGCTGGAGCTCTTCTTTGACCTGACCTTTGTCATTGCCTTCGGTGTTGCTGGCAGCCAGTTCGCCCATGCGGTGGCGGAGGCGCACTTCTGGCCTGGGCTGCTGGCCTTCTCGTTCGCCATGTTCGCGGTGATCTGGGCCTGGATCAACTTCACGTGGTTCGCCAGCGCCTACGACACCGATGACTGGGTGTTCCGTGTGGTCACCATGATCCAGATGGTGGGCGTGCTCATCCTGGCCATGGGCATCGAGCCGATGTTCCACTCGATCATCGAGGGCAGGCACGTGGACAATGTCACCATCGTGCTGGGCTACATCATCATGCGTGTGGCCCTGATCTTCCAATGGCTTCGCGCTGCCCGCCAGGATCCCGAACGCCGGGATACCTGTTTGCGCTATGCAAAGTACGTGGCGATCGTCCAGATCGGCTGGGTTGTTGTGCTGTTGGTGGACGCGAGTGTCCTCACCACGTTCCTTGTGGCAACTCCGCTGTTCATCATGGAGATGGCGGCACCCTACTTCGCGGAACGGGAGATCCGTACCCCGTGGCACGCCCATCACATCGCGGAAAGGTACGGGCTCCTGGCCATCATCGCCTTGGGCGAATGCTTGATTGGCGCAATTGAAACCTTGCGTGCCATTGTTGCTACCCATCAGTGGTCCGTGGATGCAGCACTGGTCGGGCTGAGTGGCACCGGGTTGGCCTTCGCCATGTGGTGGATCTACTTCATCCTGCCCTCCGGCCCGGCATTGCACGTCCAGCGGCATCGTTCGTGGGTGTTTGGCTATGGGCACATGCCGGTCTTTGCCGCCATTGCCGCCACAGGTGCGGGCCTGCACGTTGCCGCGTACTTCATTGATCATGAAGCACACATTCCCGCGGCTGCCGCTGTTGCCTCGATTGCCCTGCCGATTATCTTGTTCAAGATCTCGCTCACAACGCTGTACAGCATCATGCTCGGGCTGGAACGCGAACACCTCGTGAGCTCAGCTTTGGTGGTTTTGGGCTTGGCTGGAAGCATAGCCCTGGCTGCCGCCGGAGCATCAGTCCCGGTGTGCATGCTGGAGATGATGCTGGTTCTGGGCCTGTCGATCGCCTACGACGAACGACGCGGCCACAAGGGCCGGGCCGCCGCGCTCCGAAGGCTGGAAAACGCCGCGGGCTAGGAGCTCGCGTTACAGGGCATTGCTGGGGCTTTTGCGCCAAAGCCCGTCGCTGCGGGGCCCGCTTTGCGCGCCATTTCAGTCCCCGAGGCACGCAGAGCAGGCCCCACAACGGGCGCGGAGGGGTTACTCGGGAACGATCTCGTCCAGTTCCTGGAGCAGGTATGGGTTGATCCGTTCCAGGATCATCCTGACCTCGTCGCGGGGAACGGCCGTGTACAGCACAGGTCGGGCATCGGCGTAGCGGGTGACCGGCGGCTTGTCCGGCCACTTCTCCGCGAGGGCCTGAACCCGTTCCGGGAGCGAGTTGTGGGCGTTGTCCGCGATCTTCACCAACGTGGCGTCGTGATCCTCCGCAACAAAACGGATGCCGGCGTCGTAGTCATCCGGGTCGTCGTGGAAGCGGCGGGTGACACGCTCGATAATGTCTACCGCACGCTCGGACACGCCCATTTCCAGCAGTGCCTGCCGGGTGATGGGAGTGTCCTCGGCGATGTCATGAAGGTAGCCGGCGATCTGGATGTCCTCATCAAAGTCGGCCAGAGCATCGCCCACTGCCAGGACGTGCTCGCGGTAGGGGCGCTTGAGCTTGTCCTTCTGCCGGTTGTGGGCCACCTCCGCCAGGACCTGGGCTGTTTCTACAGTGAAGTGTGGTTCGGTCATGCTGGCCTCCGGGTTGAACATGGGATCAACGGCGATCGATCCCATGTTCAGGCTATCGGTTGTTCCGGGACGGCAAGCGCGTGGGGGGATCTACCAGTCCTGTACGGCGCGTGCGGCGATGGCGACCGTGACTGCCCTGGGCAAGCGCTGCGCAAACCCAGCCGTCACCCGGTTGACCCACCCGGAGACAACGCTGCCGGGCGTGTCCTTGCGACCCAGGGCTTTGATCGCTGTTCCAACAACCTGTTCGGAGGTCTGCATCTTGCCCACCGCGGCGGACTCGCCACCGAGGACGTCGAAGAACTCAGTGCGCGTGGCGCCGGGACAAAGGGCCAGGACGTTAAGTCCGGAGTTCTTGGTTTCGTGGGCCACGGCTTCAGTGAAGCTCAGGACGAAGGCCTTGGTGGCACCGTAAACGGCCATGCCGGGAATGGGCTGGAAAGCGGCAGTACTGGCCACGTTCACCAGGGCACCTTTTCCGGAGTCGAGCAGTTGCGGCAGAAAAGCCCGGGTGATGTCCACCAAGGCGGCCACGTTCAAGGAAATCTCAGACGCAATAGTGTCCGGATCTTCCTCAACCAAAGGCCCATGGGTGCCGAAGCCCGCGTTGTTGATCAACGTGTCCACGGTGATCCCGCGGCCGGCCAGTGAATCGAAGAGCTCGCGCCCCACCCCTGCACGGCCCAGGTCCATGGGGAGCACGGTCACGGTGACCCCGTGGCGGGAGCGCAAGTCCTGGGCCAACTTCTCCAGACGGTCTGCGCGCCTGGCCACCAGGACGAGGTTGGAGCCCCGGGCAGCAAATTGTCCGGCGAACTCAGCGCCGAGGCCGGAGCTGGCACCTGTAATGAGTGCAGTGGTACCTGCGTAGGTCATGGTCATGGCGGAATCCCATCGGTTGAGTAAGAGACTGATGTAGTCGCTGTCTACATGGTAGGCAGTGTCTACTTTGTTGTCAATGACTACATTGGCTTAGACTTGAGTCATGACTGACCAGCCCTACCACCACGGCAAACTCCGGGAGGCGCTCCTGGAGCGCGCCATGGAGACCATTGAGGAAGCCGGCGTGGAAGGACTTTCCCTGCGGCAGCTGGCCCGTGATGTCAACGTCAGCCACGGCGCTCCGGCCAAGCACTTCCGTGACAAGCAAGCCCTGATCGACGCCGTGGCGCTGGCTGGCTTTGAGTCGATGAACCGCCTGATCCGGGATGCCACCCAGTCCAGCGATGACCTCCATGGCCGTTTCGTCCGCGTCGGCAAGGCATACGTCGACTTTGCCGTTGAGCACCCCGCCCTGCTGACGGTGATGTACTCCACCAAACACCACCCCGATTCCAGCGAGGAACTGCGGAACACTGGCGCCCAGGGAATACATGTTGCCCAAGCCATGATCGCCGAGGCCCAGGAAGCCGGCGTCCTGGCCGAAGGCGACCCCGGGACACTGGCCATGGTGTGCTTCGTCAGCCTTCATGGGACTGCCCTCCTTGCGGCCGGCGGACACTTGGACGGCACTTCAGTGGACGACGTAGTCACCGCTGCCACCGACACCCTATGGGCAGGCATGGCGGCCGGAGTCCCGGCTGCCCAGCCCAGCTAAGCCGCGAGCCCAGCGATCACTTCCCGCACCGCCGCGCTCAGCTGGAAGTTGCGACAGCCCACTCCCCCGGGCTCCGCCTGCTGCGGCACGTACCCAAAGCCGAGTTCATACACAGGGTCCGCGAATCCCAGAGATGCGCTGGCGCCGTCGTGCCCGAATGCGCGGTAGCTGCCGAACGGCATCCGAGTGTGGGACTTCATGAACACCGTGGCAAAGCAGCCAGTCTCTCCAAAGACGCGGTCGATGCCGAAAACCTGCTCGCGGGTTACCGCACGAATGGTCTCCTCCGTCAGGAGAGGGGGAACGGCGGGTTCGCCTTCCAACCCTGTCAGCGCTGCAGCGTAGATTCTTGCCATCCCATCCGCACTCGCCACTCCAGCAGCCGAGCTCAACCCCGCGGCCCGCACCTCCCGGATGTTGGGCAAGTCCAGGATGTCGCCCACGGCAGAGTTGGCCGCCAGTCCGGCGTGGCTGGCAGGATCCACCCACGGCCACGCCGGATCGGCCGCCCAGCGGAAGGGAGCGAAGCGGGCCTCTTCGGCGTCAGGCAGGCCAAGGTAGAAGTGCGCTCCGGTTGCGGCCCGGATCCGCTGTTCAAAGACGTCCTGGAGGGTGGAACCGGTGATGCGGCGGCACAGCTCCTCCATGAAGATACCGATGGTCAGTGCGTGGTAGCCGAAAGCAGTGCCGGGTTTCCATAGCGGCGGCAGTTTGGCGAGCTTGGCGGCTGCGAGCCCGGAGTTGTTGACCTCGTGGAGGGTGAGGCCGCCTTCCACTCCAAGGAGCCCGGCCTGATGCGAAAGAAGCTGGGCAACGGTGATCGAAGCTTTCCCCTCGGCACCAAACTCCGGCCAATACTTGGTCACCTCGGCATCAAGGTCCAAGGTGCCGTCCTGAACCAGCAACGCCATGACCAGGCCCGCCATGCCTTTGGAGCAGGAGAAGACGCCCGTAACCGAGTCCGGGCGGATATGCGGTCCGCCGCTGAGGTCCAGCACTTTGACGCCGCGATGGTAGGCCGCGACTTGCGCCGAATACTCCGGATCCTGATCGAGGAAACTGCCGAAGAGCTCGGCGACGGGTTCGAAACCTGGGGCGATCACCTTTGCATGCATCCAGACAGCCTACGTGGTGGGCGTTTCAGGGCCGGGGGTTTTCCACACCCATGGCTCCTTGGGGAGGCTCCGGGGGCGGAAGTGCGGCAACGCCTCCTCCAGGGTTCCGGCAGGCAGGCCCACCGATTCAAGGATCAGGTCACGGACTCTTCCGGCAGGAATTCCGACGGCGGCGAGGTCGCCCAGCGTGACCGCACCGTCGCGCTTTGCCAGCCTGGCGCCGTCGTGGTTTACCACCAGTGGCACGTGGGCATATTCGGGAACGGGCAGGCCCAGCAGCGTCGCCAGGTAGGCCTGCCGCGGGGTGGAAGGGAGGAGGTCATCGCCGCGCACCACCTGGTCGATTCCCTGGGCGGCGTCGTCCACCACCACTGCCAGATTGTAGGCGGTCACTCCGTCATTTCGACGCAGCACAAAGTCGTCCACCATGCCCCTATAGATGCCGCACAACTGGTCCTCAACAGCCCACTCAACAACGTCCGCCTGGAGGCGTATCGACGCCGGGCGTGACGCGCGCCGGATCTCCCGTTCAGCGTGGGACAACCGCCGGCAGGTCCCCGGATACGCGCCCTGCGGCGCATGCGGCGCCGACGCTGCTTCCTGGATTTCCCGGCGGGTACAGAAGCATTCGTAGGTGCGGCCCTCAGCAGTGAGGCGCGCAATCGCTTCGTCGTAGAACGCCGCGCGTTCAGTCTGGCGCACGACGCCGGCGTCCCACCTGACGCCGACGGCCTCCAAATCGCGCAGCTGCTCCGCTTCGGCGCCGGACCGGGTACGGTCCAGGTCCTCGACGCGCAGCAGGAAGTCCCTACCGCTGGACTTCGCGAAGAGCCAGGCCAGGATGGCCGTACGGAGATTGCCGACGTGTAGTTGGCCGGAAGGGCTCGGGGCGAAACGGCCAGCTGAAGTCATGCTCCAAGCCTATGTGGCCGTGCTCCGCGGCGTCCGCCGGGACGGGGCAATGCAAGAGCCCCTCAGCTACCGCAACGATCCGGTGGCTCAGGGGCTCTTACTGTGCTGCCCGCACGATACGGGCGAGTGCAGAATGACAATGCTGTGAACAAGAGTCAATCAGCGGCTGCTTCCTTGCGGGAAACCTGTGCAGGGATCCGGGTGGTGTTCCGGATGCCTGGTGCCTGCGGGGTCCGGCGGTAGCCTTGCCCTGCTTCGTTGTCACCATTTGAGCAGGAGACATACAGTTGGTGCAACGGACACAAAAAAGAACGGTCGATCTGACCAGTCTGGCCGGAAAACTTGGACAGGAAGTGGTCACTTTGCAGCAACTCGACGCGACGGACCGGCGAATCCTGGCCGCCCTCGACAACGATCCCCGTGTGCCCATCATGGTGCTGGCCCAGAAGCTCCATCTCGCGCGGGGAACTGTGCAGTCCCGCTTGGAACGGATGACGGCCGCCGGAGCCCTGCGACCGAACAGCAGCCGCGTCCTGCCGGCGGCCTTGGGGCGTGGCGTCGCGGCTGCGGTCAGCGCCGAACTGGACCAAAGCCACTTGAATGAAGCCATCGCCGCACTCCGGGACATCCCCGAAGTCCTCGAGTGCCACGCACCCGCCGGCGATACCGACCTCATCATCAGGGTGGTAGCCAAGAGCCCGGACGATCTTTACCGCGTGTCCGAGGAAATCCGCCTATGCCCCGGAATCGTGCGCACGTCCACCAGCATGTTCCTCCGCGAAGTGATTCCCTACCGGACAACTGGGTTGCTTGCCGAGTAGGCCGGGACTATACGGGCGGGCCGATGTTGGTTTTCAAGTTCTTCATCACCAGGGTTGACGTCAGTCGTTCCACGGCTGGAAGAGCCGCGAGTTCGTCGTCGTAGAAGCGCTGATAGGCAGGCAAGTCTGCGGCAATGACCTTCAACAGATAGTCAGGGGAGCCAAACAGCCGCTGCGCCTCCACGATGTTGGGACTGGCTGTCACGCGCTCCTCGAATTCGGCCATGATGGTGCGCTCCACCTGCTTGAGGGTGACAAATACTATCGCTTCGAAACAAAGCCCCACGGCAGCAGGATCGATGTCGGCACGATAGCCGCGGATCACCCCTGACGACTCCAAATCCTTCAGCCGCCGATGGCATGGAGCCACGGTCAAACCCACCTTGGAGGCCAAGGCTGTCGACGTCATTCGGCCATCCTCTTTAAGGTGGCGCAAAATACTTCTATCGATTCCGTCAATCACGCAAGAATCTTACCCAAAATGCCGGATCAAGGGCTAAATCCGGGAACACTTATGGGCGGATTTTTCCTAGAGTTTTCCTACCAACTACCTCTGGAGAGATCGTGAATCCGCAGCTGTTCCTCGCCTTCATGCTGGTGGCCGTCAGCTTGGCGTGCACCCCCGGCGTCGACTGGGCGTATTCAATCTCGGCCGGCCTACGCCAACGCAGCTTCGTTCCCGCAGTGGCGGGCCTGTGCAGCGGGTATGTCATCCACACATTGCTGATGGTGGCAGGCTTGGCCGCTCTGCTGGCAGGAGTCCCGGGACTCCTGGGATGGCTGACCATCGCCGGTGCGGCCTACTTATTGTGGCTCGGCGGCTCGACCATCCGCTCGTGGCGAGGTGCGAGCTTCAGCGCGGAAGCCGGCGTCGTGCAGTCCGGAAACCAGCTCCGCACCTTCCTTCAAGGCATGGGTACCAGCGGCATCAACCCCAAGGGCCTGCTCTTTTTTATCGCGCTGGTACCGCAGTTCGTCAGCCCCGAGGCAGCACTGCCCGTTCCGGTCCAGTCAGGTTTGCTGGGCCTGACCTTCGTGATCCTGGCAGGGGCGGTCTACACTGGCGTGGCCCTGACGTCCCGGAAGTTGCTGGCTTCCCGGCCGGGTGCCGCGCGGGTTGTGACGCTGACCAGCGGGATCATCATGATCGGACTGGGAACAGTGCTGTTGTCCGAGCAACTCCTCCCGCTGCTGCTGCAGTTGCAGCCGGCGGGCGCTTAGGCAGCAAGCAGTTCGTCCAGCCGCTCGTATCCTTCGATCACGCCGTAGTCCATTCCCGTTGCAAGGGCCATGTCGCGGGCTTCCACGGAGGGGTAGACCTCGTGGGCGACCATCCGGGTCCTGCCGTCGATTTCCTCGAAGGTGGTGGTGCTGATGACTACCTGGTTGGGTGCGCCCTCGAACTCCACTGTCTGGATGATCAGTGCGTCGGCTTCAACGGTGTGGAAGACGCCGCGGAAGCCATACATTCCGTTGTCGTCACCGCTTTCGTAGCGCCAGCTGCCGCCGGTGGTGGCGTTGTACTCGGTAATTTTGGTGACCGTGCTGCGCGGGCCCAGCCATTTGGCCAAGAGGTCCGGGTCAACATGGGCCTTGAAGACCGCACTGACGGGAGCATCGAATTCGCGGACTGTATCAACGAACGGGACGCCGCTGTCAGCGGTGATTGTTGTTGGATTGCTCATTTCAGTTCCTCTTTCTTCTTTGCTGTTGTGTTCTCGTGTTCTTGGTGGGAGATGCCCGCAGCCAGCAGTTCGTCCAACTGCCGGAAGCGGGATTCGGCGATCAGCCGGTACTGGTCAATCCAGGCCGTCAATCTCTCCAAAGCTGCTGCATCCAAATGAACCGGCCTGCGCTGGGCATCCCGGGATCGGGTCACCAGGCCCGCATGCTCCAGGACCTGAATGTGCTTGGAAACCGCCTGCTTGGTGATGGCGAATGGTTCCGCGAGCTCATTGACAGTGGCATCTCCCCGGGACAGCCGGGCCACCATGGCCCGCCGCACCGGATCCGCCAACGCCATAAAAGCCCTGTCCAGGGTCTCCGACCCCGGGGCATCGTGTTCCATCGCCGCTTCAACCCTTCGTCCTCGACCAAACCTAAGTCAATCGATTCATTGATCAACTGTTTGGTTGATTAAGAGAATACGCTTCCTCCCCCGAGGACGCAATGGTTTTTATTCGCCGCCCAGCTGCCTGAAGTCGTTCTCCCAAAGGCGCCGCATTTCAGCGTCTTTCCGGATGACCTCCAGCGTCTCCAGCTCAGCCGGAGGGGCAGGACGCCTGGACCGCGGAGTCAGGGTTCGGCGGCCTTGGTCAAGCGCGAGGAGTGCCCTGTCTGTCAGTGCATCATTCTTCAACGCCAGGTTGGTCTTCCGCCGCCGGAGGACTTCCTTCAAGGCCAGCTGCGCGGATTCGATGTCACCCCGTGCCCGCTGGGAACGCGCACGGATCAGCAACAAGGCAGCCGATAGGTCGTCAGTGTTCAGCAAACCTTCGGTCCACAGCACCACGTCCCGGTGCCGCTCCAGCGAATACGCCGCGGTGCAGCGCGCCAGGGCAGAAGGCAACGACGGCGGCAAGCCGACCACTGCTTCCAACGCCGACTCGGTCATCCCCATCTCCCGCAGGCAATGGGCCAGCGCCAGGAACACGGATTCCTCACTGAACAGAACCGGAACCTCGATGCGTTCGGCTACCTCGACTTTGGTGACCACCTGCCCAAGGTACGTAGCCGAGAACTGGCTGGCGTCGTCGTCGATCCTTGTTGTTAAACCGCGCTGCAGCAGCTCCGAAGCCCGCAGGAACCCGCCATGCTTGTATGCGAGCAGGCCTGCCATAACGTGGCATAAGCCGGCCCACCCCGGATTCATACGGCCAAAAGCGAGAAGCCCATCCGGCTCCGTGGAGGTGAACACGGCTTCGTGCATCGCCTTGGCCGTCCTGGAGGAAAGCATCTTCAACCGCGGTACGTTGCCCACCACGGACAACCTCGCGTGGTCACGTCCGCTCAGCACGCCGGACAGCACGTCATTCACACCGTCGGCCAGGCCACGGACCGGGGTGCGGACGTAGCCCTCGCGGAAGGGAGTGAGATCGCGGGTGTCGTGGAAGATCGTGTGCACACGTCCGTTCGGAGCTTGGCTCATAAATCCATGCTAACCGCCGCTGAACTGGGCACATCCCCTGCTATCGGAGGCATTTCAGGAGTATTATGGCGGCGTCGGCAAGGTTTTGCCACACCCCTTGCCGCAGGTCGGCTCTCCATGAGAAGAGCCGGGTAACCGCGTGAAAGGGAGGACTGATGACCACCGCTTCGCACCCCGCCGAACACCACCACATGATGGGGTTGACGCTTCGCAACACCGCCATGGGCGTTGGCATTGTATTTCTGCTGGTAGGCGTCCTGGGGTTCATCCCGGGAATCACCACCAATTTCGGCGCCATGACCTTTGCTGGACATGAGTCAGGCGCCATGCTGCTTGGAATCTTCCAAGTGTCCATACTCCACAACATCGTTCACCTGCTGTTTGGCGTGGCCGGCTTGGCCATGGCAAGGAACGCACGCATGGCCCGCCTGTTCCTCCTGGGCGGCGGCGCCGTGTACATCGTTCTTTGGATCTACGGCCTGGTCATCAACCAGGAAACAGCTGCCAACTTTGTCCCGTTCAACACGGCTGACAACTGGCTGCACCTGATCCTCGGCGTTGCCATGATCGGCTTGGGCGCCTGGCTGGGCAGGGATGCCATGGACGAAACCACAACGGCCCGACGGAAGATGTAAACCTTCACACACGTTGTGAACAAACGACGGCGACCGCTCCCCCTGAGGGGACGGCCGCCGTTTCGTTTACCGCCGGGATGGCACTTAATGACAATGTTGGCGTTCCGGATTGTCATCAAATGCCGTCTCGGCGATGGTTTGGGGCGCGCCCACCCAGCCGCGTGGTGACTTTGGCAGCGGCTGCGGCGCAGGCTTCACCGAGGCTGTCCAAGGTGTCTTGTGAGACGCGGAATTTCGGCGCCGGAATCAGGACGGACGCCACGATGTCGCCACGATGGTCGTAAACGGGCGAGGCCACACCGACTTCCTCAATGGACGTCTCCCCGAAATTCACTGCCCAGCCGCGTTTCATGGAGTCCTCCACTCGGGAGAGATACGCCTCAATTGCCTCCTCGTCCAGACCAGGAAGGGTGATCGAACCGCTACGCAGCAGCTGACGCACCCTATCGTCATTCTCTGCGCCTAGGAACACCTGCACTGACGAACTCAGGGCCTCGTTGTACCGCGCACCCAGCGGAGTGAGGTGTTTTACCTGATGCCGACTGGGGATCTGTTCCACACACATGGATTCGTTGCCGTTCCACACCATGAGCGCACTCGTCTCCCCTGTCCGCTCGGTGAGTTCACGCAGGACCGGGTAGGCAACGCGGCGCTCTTCGAGTTCCGCCAGGAGCGGGCCCGCCATGGCGATCATTCCCAGCCCCAAGCGGAACCTGCGTGAATCGACGTCGCGCTCTACTAGGTTTTCCTGTTCCAGGGTCGCGAGGATCCGGGAGACGGTGCTCTTGTGAAGGCCGATTCGGCCCGCGATTTCGGTGACTCCCAGAAGTGGTTCGTCGGCCGTGAAGCTCCGCAGCACTGCGATGGCGTTAACGATGACCGAGGTGCTTTTGTTGTCGCCATTGCTGGAAGCGTCGCTGGATTCCGAGGGAGTCATGGGTTCACTATATTTCGACGGCGGCCAGCTCGCCGGACCGAACGCGGCCCGTGGACACCGTACCGGGCACCCACCGGCCGAGCCGCCTAAGCTCCGATGATGTTGTACTCAGGCCCGAACGGGAACTTGGTGATGTTCTCCGCGCTGTCTTCACCGACCACAAGGATGTCGTGCTCGCGGTATCCGCCGGCACCCGGCTGGCCGTCCAGCACTGTGATCATGGGTTCCATGGAGACCACCATGCCGGGTTCAAGCACTGTATCGATGTCCTCGCGAAGTTCGAGGCCCGCTTCGCGTCCGTAGTAGTGGCTCAGCACACCGAACGAGTGGCCGTATCCGAACGTGCGATTGGGCAGCAAACCGTGGCTGATGTAGATCTCGTTGAGCTCTGCGGCGATGTCTTTGCAGACGGCACCGGGTTTGATCAGCTCGAGGCCGCGCCTGTGCACCTCAACGTTGATGTTCCATAGCTCAAGGGACCGGGCATCAGGTTCGCCGTAGAACAAGGTACGTTCCAGGGCTGTGTAGTAGCCACTGGTCATCGGGAAACAGTTCAGGGACAGGATGTCGTGTTCTTGGATCTTCCGGGTAGTGGCCCAGTTGTGGGCGCCGTCGGTGTTGATGCCCGACTGGAACCACACCCAAGTATCGCGAATTTCCGAGTCCGGGAAAGTGCGGGCGATCTCGTGGACCATGGCCTCGGTGCCGATCAGGGCAACCTCGTATTCGGTGATGCCGGCCGTGATGGCGTTGCGGATGGCCTCACCACCGAGGTCTCCAATGCGGGCGCCATGCTTGATGACTGCGATTTCCTCGTCCGATTTGATCATGCGCTGGCGCATTGCCGCCTGTGCGACATCCACCAGAGTCGCACCGGAGAACGCGGCTTGGATCTTGTTGCGGTTGTCCAGCGGCAGCGAGTCATCTTCGACGCCGATGCGGCGCGGGTTGATACAGCGCGTGCGTAGGACTTCCTGGATTGCGTGGATGTAGTTGTCACGGCGCCAGTCCGTGTACACCAGGTTGTCCCCGTAGCTGCGGCGCCAAGGCATACCGGCGTCGATATTCGCCGTAATGGTAACCGTGTCATCCTTGGTCACCACCATGCCGTAGGAGCGGCCGAAGTAGGTGAAGAGGAAGTCGGAGTAGTACTTGATGGAGTGGTAGCTGGTGAGGATGACGGCGTCCAGGTCTTTCTCGGCCATGATGCGGCGTAGGCCAGCGAGGCGGCGCTCGAACTCAGCATCGGAGAAGGTCAGCGATACTTTTTCGCCGTTGTTGAGGACCTTGGTGCGCTCGAGCTTGGCGACATCGTTGACGGACTCGTTCTGGGTGATGGTCATGCGGTTCCTTTCAATGGGTTTGGTTGTTCTAGTCCTGAAGCAGAGGTTTCTTGGAAGTCTCGGCGGCGAACAGGACTGCGATGAGGGAAACTACGGCGGCGGCCACGAGGTACCAGCCGGGGGCCAGTTTGCTGGCCGTCATACCGATCAGGAGCGTGGCCATGAACGGCGCCGTGCCGCCGAACAAGGCGTTGGAGAGGTTGAAGCTGACGGCAAACCCGGTGTACCGGACCTTCGTGGGAAAGAGTTCGGCGAGGAAACTCGGTAGGGTGCCGTCGTTGAGGGTGAGCATGCCGCCCAGCAGGATCTGAACCAGCACGATCACCAGGAAATTGCGGGTGTCCAGGAGCATGAACGCAGGCACTGTCAGCAGAATGAAAAGGACTGACGCGGTGATAAGCATTCGCTTGCGACCGAACGTGTCCGAGGCGATGCCCGTCAGGAAGATGAAACCTATGTAACTGGCCAAGGCAATGGTGGTGGCCAGGAACGACTCTGTTGCACCAAAGCCCAGCTCCTCCGATAAGTAGGTGGGCATGTAGCTGAGGATCACGTAGAACCCCACCGCATTGAGCAGCACCGCACCAGTGGCGATGACGAGCTGCTTCCGATAGGTCCGGAACATTGCGAACGCCGGAGCCTTCACCGCATTGTCCTTTTCGGCCAATTCCCGGAATGCCGGTGTGTCCTCGAGCTTGGTCCGGATGTACCGGCCGATCAAACCCATAGGCGCGGCCAGCAGGAAGGGCAGACGCCAGCCCCATTCGTTGAGCTGCTCCGCGGTCAGGACTGAACTCAGCAGGGCGGCAAGCAAGGATCCCAGCAGCAGTCCCGCTGCGGTACTGGCAGGCACGACGGCGGCGTAGAGTCCGCGGCGATTCGCCGGCGCATATTCCACCAGGAAGGCGGACGCCCCTGCGTACTCGCCTGCTGCGGAGAAGCCTTGGACAACTCTTACGACCAAGAGCAGGATGGGGGCCATCACGCCGATGGTGGCGTAGCCGGGAATCAAGGCGATGCAGAACGTGGCCACTGACATCAGCACAATCGACAGGGAGAGTGCCTGCTTCCGTCCGAGACGATCACCGATATGGCCCCAGATGAAACCACCGAGAGGCCTCACGAAGAAGGAGATCGCGAAGACGCCGAACGTCGCCAGCAGGGCAGTTTGCCGGTCGGACTCGGGGAAGAAAACAGTCGAGATTATGCCAGCCAGGTAGCCGTAAACGGCGTAGTCGAACCATTCCACAAAGTTGCCGATGAAGCTGGCAGTGACCACTCGCCGTCGAGTGTCCTTGCTGACTTTGTTGTTGAGGCTTGGAGCGTGGTCGGGGCCGGCGGCTGATGAAAGGCCTTGCTCGGCTGCCACAGAGGATTCATTGCTCATGTGTCCACCAAAATCTTTTGGGGTTGCATTGAACGCAACGCTGTTGCAACAGCTTATGTGTGAGCGACGTCACGGTCAAGAGTTAATTTTTTGGATTAATTACCAGCATGCAGGCTTCAGCAAGGGGCCGAGCGGGCTAATAGCGCGAAACGAAATCGTTGCGTCAGCTCCAACCCTGTTGCATCAATGGGAAGGAAGAGCCCACCAGGCCGCCCATACGCCCACCGAAGCTCTCTCACATCCCACGCCCACATCACGAACGCTCTTTCATCAGGATGAAGTGAAGTGAGGCGACGTCGACACTCGAGTCGGCATCGACGTCGAGCCTTCCACCCTTAGCGGCTGCGCACGCTCCCGCAGCCAGGCGACGGGAGCCGAAGGGTCGGAGCAGATTGGACCCATGGGCCCGAGGGGGACTGTATCCAAGAAGAACCCTGCGGGACGTGAGAGGGTCCGCCCTAACCACGAGGGACGTGAGAGAGGGTCCGCCCTAACCACGAGGGACGTGAGAGAGGGTCGGGAGAGGCGGGGTTATCCGGAAGCGCGCATCTAAGCGAGGATCGAGCGAGCGCGCAGGGGATAACACCGCCACCGGATGGCGGTACGGCTCAAGCACGCGGGAGGTGAGAGAGGGACCCGCCCAAGCACGCGGGACGTGAGAGAGGGTCCGCCTCAAGCACGAGGGACGTGAGAGAGGGTCAGAGGACCTTGCGGATGGTCTCTTCGAAGCTGACCACGTGGTGCAGGGCGAGTTCGGCGGCGCGGTCTTCGTCGCCGTCGGCGATGGCCGTGAGGAGGTCGGCGTGTTCGGAGATGTGACCGGACACGGAGGGCATCTTCTCGAGCATGTGGCACCAGATGCGGGTGGCGAGGTTGTCGTATCGGATCAGAACGTCTTCGAGGTGCGCATTGGCGGAGGCTTTGTAGATGAGCCGGTGCACCTGGATGTCGTAGCGCATGAGTTCCTGGGAGGAATTGTCCTGGCCTTCGAGATCACGGATGGCCGCTGCGACGCCGCGAAGCTCGGAACGCATGGCGGGGCTGGCCATGCGGGCAGCCTTCCTGGAGGCGAGCGGTTCCAGGAGCTCGCGGATTTCGGAGACTTCGGCGAGCTGGGTGATGTCCACGCCGGTGGCGAAGGTGCCGCGCCGCGGGTACGACACCACGAGATGGTCGCTTTCAAGGCGTTTGATGGCTTCGCGGACGGGGGTGCGCCCGATTCCCAGTTCTGCAGCAATCTGGCCGTCATTAATGGGGTCGCCGGGCTTGATGTCCAGCATGATAAGCCGGTCGCGCAGCAGCAAGTAGGCGTTCTCCGCCAGGGACGTGCCCTGCGGAACTGATTCCAGTGCTTCCAGTGCTGCGCTCATTAGTCTCTCCCGTTAGTCGCATTCATAGTCTGCTGGATGAGTTACCGCTGACCTGTTGACGACTATGTGATCTCCAACATACTATGGCAATAGTTCTAATATATCAGTTGCCTAACAGTCGGCCACTAGACAAGCTTTGAAGGAGAACACCATGGTTGAACCGCTGATCCGCCCGCTCGCCCAGGCGGACCCGGAGGTCGATCAGGCGATCGCCCAGGAACTCATCCGCCAGCAGTCCACGCTGGAAATGATCGCCTCTGAGAACTTCGCTCCCACGGCCGTCATGGAGGCCCAGGGATCGGTGCTGACCAACAAGTACGCCGAGGGCTACCCGGGCAAGCGGTACTACGGCGGCTGTGAGCACGTAGACGTGATCGAACAGCTGGCCATCGACCGTCTGAAGTCCTTGTTTGGTGCAGAGTTCGCCAACGTCCAGCCCCACTCCGGAGCCCAGGCCAACGCCTCGGCCATGCACGCGCTGATCACCCCCGGCGACACCATCATGGGCCTGAACCTGGCACACGGTGGCCACCTGACCCACGGCATGCGCATCAACTTCTCCGGCAAGCTCTACAAGGTTGTCCCCTACGGCGTCCGCGAGGACACCCACACTGTAGACATGGCTGAGGTCGAGCGCCTGGCTCTTGAGAGCAAGCCGCAATTGATCGTCGCCGGCTGGTCTGCTTACTCCCGCCAGTTGGACTTCGCCGAGTTCCGCCGCATCGCCGACCTGGTGGGTGCCTACCTCATGGTGGACATGGCCCACTTCGCGGGTCTCGTAGCCGCGGGTCTGCACCCCAGCCCGGTGCCCCACGCCCACATCGTCACCAGTACCACGCACAAGACCCTCGGCGGTCCCCGCGGTGGCGTGATCCTGACCAACGATGCCGACATCGCCAAGAAGGTCAACTCGGCAGTCTTCCCCGGCCAGCAGGGTGGTCCGCTGGAGCACGTGATCGCCGCCAAGGCCGTGGCCTTCAAGATGGCCGCTGAGCCGGAGTTCCAGGAACGGCAGGTCCGCGTTCTTGAAGGCTCCAAGATCCTGGCCCAGCGCCTCCTCCAGGACGACGTAGCTGCAGCCGGCATCTCCGTTGTCAGCGGCGGCACCGACGTCCACCTGGTCCTTGCCGATCTCCGCCATTCAGTGCTCAACGGCCAGCAGGCAGAAGACACGCTGCACCGCATCGGCATCACGGTCAACCGCAACGCCGTTCCCTTCGACCCCCGCCCGCCGATGGTTTCCTCGGGCCTGCGCATCGGCACTCCCGCCCTCGCCGCCCGCGGTTTCAAAGCTGAGGACTTCACCGAAGTCTCGGACATCATTGCGACGGCGTTGATCGCCGCAGCGAACAGCGGCACCAAGGCCACAGGCTCAGAGACAGGCACCGAAGGTGACGTCACCCTGGACGAGGCCACCGCCGTCGAACTTCGCCGCCGCGTGACCGCGCTGGCAGACAAGTTCCCGCTTTACCCGCACCTGAACAACAACGGCAATGGCGCCGCAACCGAAGCAGAACTGATTGGAGCAGCCCAGTGAGTGCAGACCACCTCCCCGAACACCCGGACTTCCTCTGGCGCAACCCGGACCCGAAGAAAAGCTACGATGCCGTAATTGTGGGCGGCGGCGGGCACGGCCTGGCCACCGCGTACTTCCTGGCGAAGAACCACGGCATGACCAACATCGCCATCCTGGAAAAGGGCTGGCTGGCCGGTGGAAACATGGCCCGCAACACCACCATCATCCGTTCCAACTACCTTTGGGACGAGAGCGCCGCCATTTACGAGCACGCCCTCAAGCTCTGGGAAATCCTCCCGGAAGAGCTGGAGTACGACTTCCTGTTCAGCCAGCGCGGCGTCATGAACCTGGCCCACACCCTGGGCGATGTCCGCGAAAGCGTTCGCCGCGTGGGTGCCAACCGGCTCAACGGCGTGGATGCTGAGTGGCTGGACCCTCAGCAGGTCAAGGAACTCTGCCCCATCCTGAACATCAGCGACAACATCCGCTACCCCGTCATGGGCGCCACGTACCAGCCACGCGCAGGCATTGCCAAGCACGATCACGTGGCGTGGGCCTTTGCACGCAAGTGCGACGAACTGGGCGTGGACATCATCCAGAACTGCGAAGTCACCGGCTTCATCAAGGACGGCAACCGCGTCACTGGAGTCCAGACCACCCGCGGCACCATCAACACCGAAAAGGTGGGCCTCTGCGCCGCCGGCCACAGCTCAGTCCTGGCAGAAATGGCCGGCTTCCGCCTGCCGATCCAGTCGCACCCGCTCCAGGCCTTGGTCTCCGAACTGCACGAGCCGGTCCACCCCACAGTTGTCATGTCCAACCACGTGCACGTGTACGTGTCCCAGGCCCACAAGGGCGAACTGGTAATGGGCGCCGGCGTGGACTCCTACAACGGCTACGGCCAGCGCGGCTCGTTCCACGTGATTGAGGAGCAGATGGCAGCAGCTGTTGAGCTCTTCCCGATCTTCGCCCGGGCCCACGTGCTCCGGACCTGGGGCGGCATTGTGGACACCACACTGGACGCCTCGCCGATCGTGGGGCTGAGCCCCGTGGAGAACATGTTCGTCAACTGCGGTTGGGGAACCGGCGGCTTCAAGGGCACTCCGGCGGCAGGCCTGACCTTCGCGCACACCATTGCTACCGGCGCACCGCACAAGCTGAACAAGCCGTTCGCGCTGGAACGCTTCGAAACCGGCGCCTTGATCGACGAACACGGCGCCGCAGCCGTAGCCCACTAGCCAGGACAGGACTGAAAAGACATGCTCCTCATTTCATGCCCCAACTGCGGGCCACGCGACGAAACCGAATTCCACTACGGCGGCCAAGCACACATCGCCTACCCGGAGAACCCGAACGACCTCACGGACCGCGAATGGGCTGAATACCTGTTCTACCGCGAGAACACCAAGGGCACCTTCGCCGAGCGCTGGGTCCACAGCACTGGCTGCCGCCAGTGGTTCAACATGCTCCGCGACACCGTGAGCTACGAAATCCACTCCATTTACGGGATGGGCCAGCCCCGCCCGGACCTCACAGTGAACAGCCCGATGAGCGAACCGGACAAACCAGGGGAGTTCACCCAGTCCGGGGACTTCGGCCAGGCCGGCGAACCCGGGCTCGCCCCCGGAGCCACAGCCCCCACGGCAACTACCCCCATCTCCTCGGAAGGAGTCTAGAAGTGACCAACAAGAACGCACGCCTCGCCACCGGCGGACGCATCGATCGCAGCATCTCTTGGCGCTTCACCGTGGACGGCCAGGAATTCACCGGCCACCCTGGCGACACCATCGCTTCGGCGCTGCTCGCCAACGGCCACATCAACGCCGGCAACTCCCTCTACGAGGACCGCCCCCGCGGCATCATGGCCGCCGGCGTGGAAGAGTCCAATGCCTTGGTCAAGATCGCGCCCCGCTTCCGCGGACACGTTGCCGAGTCCATGCTTCCCGCCACCGCAGTGTCCTTGGTGGACGGCATGAACATTGAGCTCCTGTCCGGCCTTGGCAAGCTTGATCCCAACGAGGACAAGGCTGAGTACGACAAGAAGTATGTCCACACGGATGTCTTGGTCGTCGGCGGTGGCATCGCCGGCTTGGCAGCCGCCCGCGAAGCTGTCCGCACCGGTGCCCGAGTCATCCTGATCGACGACCAGCCCGAGCTCGGAGGCTCCCTGCTCTCCGGTTCCACCGCCCCGGAGCTGGCCGAACTGATCGAAGGCAAGCCGGCCCTGGAATGGGTTGCTGACGTCGAAGCCGAACTGGTTTCCGCCGGCGAATGCACGGTGCTGAACCGCACCACTGCTTTCGGTTCCTACGACTCCAACTACTTCATCGCAGCCCAGAACCGCACGGACCACCTCAGCGTCCCGGCAGCATCGGGTGTCTCGCGCCAGCGTATTTGGCACATCCGTGCCAAGCAGGTTGTCCTGGCTCCGGGCGCCCACGAGCGTCCGTTGGTGTTCGAGAACAACGACCGCCCCGGCATCATGCTCGCCTCGGCTGCCCGCACCTACCTGAACCGTTACGCCGTGGCGGCCGGTTCACGCGTGGTCATCACCACCACCAACGATTCCGCTTACGCACTTGCCGCAGACCTGAAGGCAGCAGGCGTGGCGGTTGCCGCCGTCGTCGATGCCCGTCCGCAGATCAGCGCAAAGGCAGCCGCCGCCGTCGAGTCCGGTATCCGGGTCCTGATCGGCAGCGCCGTGGCTGACACGTCGGCGGACGAGAATGGCCGCCTGAATGGCGTCACCGTCCGCAGCATTAACGACGACGGCGACCTCACCTCAGGCGTCGAACAGCTCGCTGCCGATTTGCTCGCCGTTTCCGGTGGTTGGAGCCCGGTGGTCCACCTTCACAGCCAGCGCCAGGGCAAGCTGCGTTGGGATGATGAGCTCGCTGCCTTCATTCCCACCAAGCCGGTCCGTGACCAGCAGGTGGTTGGCGCCGGCCGTGGCAGCTTTGAACTGCAGGACTGCCTGGCAGAAGGCATCTCGGCGGGAGCGGCAGCGTCCATCGCCGCTGGCTTCGAATCCGCCACCACCCCGGTGGAACTGCAGGCACCTGTGGCCAGCGCTCCAAGCCGCCAGCTCTGGCTGGTCCCCGGCCAAACCGGTGAGCCCGGCGAATGGCACCACCACTTCGTCGACTTCCAGCGCGACCAGTCCGTGGCCGATGTCCTCCGCTCCACCGGGGCCGGCATGCGCTCCGTGGAGCACGTCAAGCGGTACACCTCCATCAGCACGGCCAATGACCAGGGCAAGACCTCCGGCGTCAACGCAATCGGCGTCATCGCCGCGGCGCTGAAGTTCGGCGGAGCTGAGAACATTCCGGGCGTCGGCGAAATTGGCACCACCGCTTACCGTGCGCCGTTCACGCCGGTGGCCTTCGCAGCGTTGGCAGGCCGCCAGCGTGGCGAACTGTTCGACCCCGCCCGCGTCACCTCCATCCACCCGTGGCACGTTGCCCAGGGCGCACTGTTCGAAGATGTTGGTCAGTGGAAGCGCCCCTGGTACTACCCGCAGGCCGGGGAAGACATGGACACGGCAGTCCTGCGTGAGTGCGCAGCGGTCCGCGACTCCGTGGGCTTCATGGACGCCACCACTCTGGGCAAGATCGAGATCCGTGGCAAGGACGCCGGCGAATTCCTGAACCGCGTGTACACCAATGCGTTCAAAAAGCTCGCCCCGGGATCCGCCCGCTACGGTGTCATGTGCACTTTGGACGGCATGATCTTCGACGACGGCGTAACCCTCCGCTTGGACGAGGACCGCTACTTCATGACCACCACCACCGGAGGCGCAGCCAAGGTGCTGGACTGGCTGGAAGAGTGGCACCAGACGGAGTGGCCGGAGCTCGATGTGGTCTGCACGTCCGTGACGGAGCAGTGGAGCACCATCGCCGTGGTTGGCCCGAAGTCCCGCGCAGTGGTCGCCAAGGTTGCTCCCCAGCTCGCCGAAAACGGTGGCCTGGACGCTGAAGCCTTCCCGTTCATGACGTTCCGCGAGACCACTCTGGCCTCCGGAGTGCAGGCACGCGTTTGCCGTATCTCCTTCTCCGGCGAACTGGCCTACGAAATCAATATCCCGTCCTGGTACGGACTCAACACCTGGGAAGCTGTTGCTGCCGCAGGTGCGGAGTTCAACATCACCCCGTACGGTACCGAAACCATGCACGTGCTCCGCGCCGAGAAGGGCTACCCGATCGTTGGGCAGGACACCGACGGCACGGTCACCCCGCAGGACGCCGGCATGGACTGGATCGTCTCCAAAGCGAAGGACTTCATCGGCAAGCGCTCCTACCTTCGGCAGGACGCCAGCCGTGAGGACCGCAAGCACCTGGTGAGCGTCCTTCCCGTGGACCACTCGCTGAGGTTGCCGGAAGGTACGCAGCTGGTGGAAAAGGGCATCCCGGTCAACCCGGCCTCCGGACCCGTCCCCATGGAGGGTTTCGTGACCTCCAGCTACCACAGCGCCGCGCTGGGCCGTTCCTTCGCCCTGGCACTCATTCACAACGGCCGCAACCGCATCGGCGAGACCCTGGTGGCCTCGCTGGGAGACCAATTGGTGGACGTGGTTGTTGGCGAAACCGTACTTTTCGATGCTGAAGGGACCCGCAAAGATGGCTGAAACAGCAACACCAGCAGAAACCGCACACGTCGACCGCGTCCGGGGCGCCCGCCGCAGCCCGGCCGAGCACCTGGCTGAGGCCTTCACCTCCGGCTCCGTGCCGGGCACGGTGACGCTCACCGAAATCCCTTACCAGGCCATGGTGGGCATTCGGGTTCACCCAGCGTCCGACGCCGGTGCCCGCGTTGCGTCCGTGACCGGCGGCTTGCCTGCCACCTGCGGTGCAGTGACGGGCGGTGCGGTTTCAGACAAGGGTTCCGTCAACACCCTGTGGCTCGGCCCCACCGAGTTCCTGGTGGTAGCTCCGGAGGAAGCCCACGATTCGTTGGGTGGCTCCCTGGTCAGCGATCTGACCTCGGCGCTGGGTGGCGACGCCGGCCAGGTGGTGGACCTGTCCGCCAACCGCACCACGTTTGAGCTCTCCGGCAGCCACGCCCGCGCAGTGCTGGAGAAGACCTGCGCCCTGGACCTGCATCCACGGGTCTTCAAGGCCGGCACGGCTGTCTCCACTGAGCTCGCGCACATCCCGGTGATGCTCTGGAAGACCTCGGATGAGTCGTACCGGATCTTTCCCCGGGCCTCGTTTGCCGATTTCCTGGGACGCTGGCTCCTCGACGCCATGCGGGAGTACGCCTCGCCTGAGGTCCCCTGATGGCACTGAGTGTGCTTGATCTGTTTTCTGTTGGCATCGGACCGTCGTCTTCACACACGGTAGGCCCCATGCGCGCGGCAAAGCAGTTCACGGACGGTCTTGAATCGTCCGGCCAGCTTCCGGCTACGGTGCGCGTCCAGGCAGAGCTTTTCGGCTCCCTGGGCGCCACCGGCCGGGGCCACGGCTCAGACAAGGCCGTGGTGCTGGGGCTGCAAGGCCACTCCCCTGAAACCGTTAATACCCACACAGCCGATGACCAGGTTGCGGCCGCGGCACTCGACGCGGAATTGCACCTGGCCGGCAACCACCGGGTGGACTTCAACTGGGACGAGGACGTGGTCCTGCACCGCCGCAAGTCGTTGCCCGCCCACCCCAACGGGATGACCTTCCGGGCGCTGGACCACACGGGCACCGTACTCCGGGAACGCAGCTTCTACTCCATCGGGGGCGGCTTCGTAGTGGACGGTGACGTCTCCGGAGCCGACAAAGTGGTAGCCGATGACACCCTCCTGCCCTACCCCTTCACCACGGCAGATGAACTGCTGGCCATCTGCCTACGCGAAGGCAAGTCCATCTCGGACATCATGCTGGCCAACGAACTCGTGTGGCGTTCCGAGGAAGAACTCCGCGAACGGTTGCTGGGGATTTGGGCCGTCATGCAGGAGTGCGTGGACAACGGCTGCTCTGCCGAGGGAATCCTGCCGGGAGGACTGAAGGTCAGGCGACGGGCGCCGTCGTTGTTCAAGACGCTTGCCGCCACTGACGCCGCCAACAAGGCCGACGGCGCTGCCTCCAATCCTTCGGACCCGCTGCTCGCCATGGAATGGGTCAATCTGTTCGCCCTGGCCGTGAACGAGGAAAACGCCGCGGGCGGCCGGATTGTCACCGCACCCACCAATGGTGCCGCCGGAATTGTCCCCGCCGTGCTGCACTACTACACCAAGTTTGTTCCGGGAGCCAACGACGACGGTGTCGTGCGGTTCCTGCTGGCGGCGGCCGCCGTCGGGATCCTGTTCAAAATCAACGCGTCCATTTCCGGTGCCGAGGTCGGCTGCCAGGGTGAGGTTGGCTCCGCCTGCTCCATGGCTGCCGCCGGCCTCTGCGAAGTCCTGGGCGGAACGCCTGGGCAAGTGGAAAATGCCGCCGAAGTGGGCATCGAACACAACCTGGGCCTCACCTGCGATCCCGTGGGCGGGCTGGTGCAGATCCCCTGCATCGAACGCAACGCGATCGCCAGCGTCAAAGCCATCAATGCCGCCCGCCTTGCCCTGCACGGCGACGGCAGCCACAAGGTGTCCCTCGACAAGGCCATCAAGACCATGCGCGAGACCGGCGCCGACATGAAATCCAAGTACAAGGAGACCTCCCGTGGAGGCCTCGCCGTCAACGTAGTGGAGTGCTAGCCATGACTGCCATCCAAACTGAAACTGCTGCCGCCGCCTCCCCGGAGACGACTGTGGAACACGTTCTCACCCTAGACTGCCCCGAAGGTCCGGGCATCGTGCACGCTGTGTCCGGCTTCCTGCTGGACCACGGCTGCGACATCATCGACAACAAGCAGTTCGGCGATCGTGCCGAGGGCCACTTCTTCATGCGCGTCCATTTCGCGTCCGACGGCGATGCCTCCACGGTTGATACCTTGCGGGAGGCCTTCGCCCCGGTGGGTGATAAGTACAGCATGAACTGGCAGTTGCAGCCCCAAGGGTACAAGCGACGTGTGCTGATCATGGTCTCCAAGTTTGGGCACTGCCTGAACGACCTCCTGTTCCGCGCACGGATCGGCGAACTGCCCATCGACGTGGTGGGCGTTGTGTCCAACCACACCGACCACCAGGGGTTGGCGGAGTGGCACGGGATCCCGTTCTTCCACGTTCCGGTCACCGCGGCTACCAAGCCGGACGCCGAGGGGCGTCTTCTGGAGATCATCGATGAACTGGACGTTGAACTCATTGTCCTGGCCCGCTACATGCAGGTGCTCAGTGATGATCTGGCCCGCAAACTGGATGGCCGCGCGATCAACATCCACCACTCGTTCCTGCCCAGCTTCAAGGGTGCCAAGCCCTATCACCAGGCATACGCGCGTGGTGTGAAAACTGTGGGTGCCACCGCCCACTACGTGAATGGTGAGTTGGATGAAGGTCCCATCATCGCCCAGCAGGTAGTGGAGGTGGACCACACGTTCGGGCCGGACGATCTCGTAGCCGCCGGCCGGGACACCGAATGCAAAGCCCTCAGCAACGCCGTTCGCTGGCACTGCGAGGGGCGGATCATCCTGAATGGGAACAGGACAATCGTGTTGAAATAGGGCTTGCATACCCGATTCGACGGCTTGCTGCGTGATAGATGGTTCCAACCATCCAACCCGCAGCGGGCCGTCGAATTGGCGTTTAAGGGCTTAGCCGTTCACCGCGTTGATCCAAA